>JAIRPR010000062.1 GCA_031256895.1 Coriobacteriaceae bacterium | reverse complement strand
TGTTTCACGTGAAACAATTGTACGTGTGACCGTGCGACCGTGCAGCCGCGACGGCGGTGCGCCCGTGCGACCGTGCGGCGGTGTGAGCGTTCGACGGTGCGATAGTTCGGCGGTGCGATCGTGTGACCATGTGGCGGTGCGCCCGTGTGATGGTGGGGCTAAAAACGGCTAGTGTTTCACGTGAAACAATTGTACGTGTTACTGGTGACCGCGCATTCGCACGATCGAGCGATTGCGCCTGAAACGAGTCATTCTGCGTCTGCCAGGCTGATGAATACGTATTCGAATTTTTCGGGTTCTGGCTTTTTGAGTTCGCATTCCCAGATGACGAAGACCTTCCACCCCAAACCTTCAAGTTCCCTGGTCTTTCTTGCATCCCGTTCGACGTTCCGTTTGAACTTTTCCTCCCAGTATTCCCGATTGCTTTTGGGGACGGGCAGTTTGCATTTGGGGCAACGATGCCAGAAACAGCCATTGACAAAGATGGCGATCTTCCGTCCTGGGTAGGCGATATCCGGCCTGCCCGGAGCCTTTTTCCATTGCAGGCGATAGCCAGGAAACCCGGCATCTCGCAGCATCTTGCGCACCAACAGTTCAGGTTTCGTGTCCTTTCCTTTGTTGCCCTGCATCGATTTGCGGACCGCCAGGCTTTGTGAAAGAGGTGCCTTCAATCGGGTGCCGGTCGGTTGTGAATCGCTTAGTGGTGTTGTTCCTTCTGCTAATGGGCTTTGCGTAGTTGTGCGTGACTGCTCGGCAGGCGATTCGAGTGACATGTCTGCTAATTGCGAACAGGATACCGACGCTGAAGCCGAAGGAGTACAGGTGGCTGACGCTGAAGCCGAAGGCGCACAGGTGGCTGACGCTGAAGCCGAAGGCGATTGTGCGGATGGCGGTTGCGAACAGGATGCTGACGCGGAGGCAGAAGGCGCACAGCGTGCTGACGCGGAGACAGAAGGCGCACAGGTGGCCGACGCGGTAGGCGCAGGTGCGGTTGGCGAAGAACATAATGGGGAAGGACCACCTGCCGGTTCCGTTGGCGTTGGATTTGGCACTGCTTTTCGTTGGGTTCTCATACGTGCTGTCATGGCTGCCGTTCTTGCCGCTTTCCCCTTTGAGGGTCGTATCGTTGTTGCTCTTCAGTCGCCGCTTCGTGTTTATCTGCTTGAAGCCATTGTATCGGCAAGCTTTGTCAAGGACAAGGAGTCGCAATTGAGACTCCTACCATTCATGGGTCAGCCAGTTATTGTCTTGCGCCGTTGCCGGTGTAAAAGAGTAACGTCAACCAACGAGGATGCGGCATCAATGTTGCACTAACCGACCAGGGTAAAGGTATCCACAGAAGAGCCACCTGACACCGGGTAGTTTGCGAAATGTAGGCATCGACTTGACCTAAAAGTTTGCCTAAAAGTTTGCCTAAAAGTTTGCTGCTTTTTAACAGAGATAGCCCAAAAGACCCATTTGTACTAGAATACCCGCATGTGAAAAACATGGCCAACAAACGAAAAGGCTTGGCTGAAAGGCCAGCATCAAGCGAGTAAGCTTGAACAGACGACAATGCCAAGCAAGTCCGCTTGGGGAACGAAGGCAGAGGAATGCGAAAGGTTCACAGGCAAAACGATTATACTATCAAGGCGTCATTGTTGGGAACGGGCGTTGTAGTGATCAGCATTCTGTGCTTCCTGATCTTTTTGAGTGTGGTCATCATAGCTGCCCGTCTCGTTTTCGGGTAGCGTTGGCGTGGGGTCAGCAATGGGTGGCAAAGTTATGCAGCTTTTCTTTTTGAAGCCAATGTTTCAAAGGAGCGTTGGCGTTTGGTCAGCAATGAGTGGCAAAGGGTATATTGTAGGCAGCCATGTGGCAGCGCTTTAGCTTATACGATGTACGAATCATCGGCCATTACCTGGGTGTGCTTGTCCTGTTTTCGTCATTTTCCCTGCTCGTCCCACTGCTCACCGCGTTTGCCTGTCAGGAATGGGTGCCTGCTTCGCACTACTTCCTTACGATGGGAATCACTTTGATCCTTGGTTCTGCCTTGCGGTTCTTGCGGATTGATTCGGTTCGTCTGAACAGGCAACAAGCTTTGGCGGTGACGGGGCTTTCCTGGATAGTGCTTGCTTGTGTGGCGGCAATCCCCCTTTATCTATCGGGGCATTATGAGAACTACCTGGATGCCCTTTTCGATGGGGTATCAGGCCTCACGACTACGGGGGCAAGCATCCTGCAAGACCTCGACCATCTTTCCTATGCTGACAATATGTGGCGTTTCGTCATGCATTTTGTCGGAGGCCTTGGCCTTATCGTTGTGGCACTTTCTTTCGGCTTGTTCGGGAAAAGGGTGGGCACCAGCCTCTATTCCGCTGAGGCGCGATCGGAGCACGTGTTGCCCAACATCGTCCAGACCACCCGTACCCTCGCCCGGATTTCCTTGATAATAATAGTTCTGGCAACGGCGGTGATTAGCCTCATCTGTATCTTTATTGGGATGGAGCCGTTGCGGGCTTTCCTCCAAAGCCTGTGGCTTGCCATTTCCGGCTTTATGACCGGCGGTTTTGCGCCAATGAGCAATAGCGTCATGTATTACCACTCCCTGGGGATCGAAGTTGTGCTCATGGTGCTCATGGTGCTCGGTTCCATCAGCTTTGTCCTTCATGCCGAGATATGGAAAGGCAAGACCTCTACGTTCTTCCGCGATATCGAGATCCGCACCTTGGGGGTGTGGCTTGCGGTCATGACCCTGGTGTTCACGGCCTCGCTTGCGACCAGTCTGCATTTCTCGGATTTATCAGCAATGCTTCGCCGAGGCCTGTTCATGGTCATTTCGGCATTTTCTACAACGGGCTATCAGAATATCACCTCGAACCAGCTTGCAACCGTGTTCACTTCGGGCGCCTTCTTCACCCTTACCATGATAATGGCAGTCGGTGGCAGTGCCGGATCCACTTCGGGGGGCATCAAGTTCAGCCGCGTGGGCATAATTGCAAAATCCATCGCAGTGAACATCAAGGAAACGCTTGCACCGGATTCTGCCCGCGTGGCAGTTGGCTACAACCACATGGGAAGACGTCTGGTATCACCCGAGATAGTGAAAGAGGCAATGACGGTGTTCACCCTTTATATCATCACGTATGCCATAGGGGCGCTGGTCGGCATTGCGCATGGATATGAGGCCACACAGGCAATCTTTGAGTCGGTCGCCATGACCAGCAATGCTGGGCTTTCGTTGGGAATTGTGAGCAGTGGGATGCCCGTTGGTCTCGAGCTGACTTATTTGTTTCAGATGTGGGCGGGCCGTCTTGAGTTCGTAGCACTGTTGGCGTTGATAATCGAAGTGGTCGTATCCTTCAAGCCGCGGAACCTGCGCTTGGGGAAGGCGCGGCGATGATTGCCCTTGCTGCCTTCCGTAGGCTTGCCCAAGGCATCTGTCGTGCCTTCCAAGGTGCCCGGGGTGCCCAGCCGTCCGCCTTCCGTTCCGCCAGTGGCATCCAGGGTGTCCAGGGAGCCCAGCCTCCCGTTGCCTGGGGTGCCCGTGCCGCCAGCGGTTGCCGGGGCGCTCAAGATGTCCGCACGCCCGCCTTCCGCATGCTTGCCGGATGTATCGTTCTGTTCCTGTTGACGACTTGTGCCATGCAAACGGCTTTTGCAGCAACAGGCAGCGATAGGGAAGACAATTCCGTGAACCCCCATCAATTGCCTGACAGCTCCTTTATTTATGATACCAGCATCCTTGACCTTAGTCAGGCAGACTCATATTACAACAATCAAACCGTCCAAGTCGTGGGGGAAGCTATAGGTGACCGGATTGATGCCGATCCGGCAGGAGAGCATTGCTGGATTGTGCTTGCCTCGCTGGACAAGAGCGCCAACGCGAATATCACGGTGTACATGGACAAGGCCGAAGCAGCCCGCATTGACTCTTTTGGGAAGTATGGCACAACGGGCACGGTGCTGCGGGTACGGGGCACCTTCCATCTGGCCTGTACCGAACATGACGGCCTGAGCGACATCCATGCCGAACAAGTAAGCCTGATAGAAGCTGGCAAACAGAGCCCGGACTCCTTCGACACCTCAGCTTTTATCCCCGGTGCGGTTTCCGTGGCACTAGGATTGGCAATGCTGGCTGTATTCTACCTCATGCGCGAAAGGCGGCGCTGATGGGCAAGGGGCAGTCGAGGAAACTGCCGCAGCCGGCAGCTACGCAAAGACCCGGGGCTGATCCAATCGGGGAAGAGGTAAGCAATATGCCAGGTTTTGAACCGGCGCAGGTGTCAAATAGCGCATCTGCGCAGGCATCGGTGCAGTCACCAGGGCAGATGTCAGGGCACCAGCCCGATCTTGCTCCAGGGCAGTTGCCAGGTCTTGCATCAGGGCAGATGTCAGGGCACCAGCCCGATCTTGCTCCAGGGCAGGCATCAGGGCAAAGGCTGGGCATTGCACCTGGAATAGTGCCATCAGTGCCATGCCTTGAGCCGGACCATGTTGCTGGGCTGGTGCCATCAGTGCCATGCCTTGAGCCGGACCATGTTCCTGGGCTTGTGCCTGGGCTGGTGCCAGGGCTTGTGATAAAGCTTGATCGGGGCTATCCCTTGGTCCGCATCGAAGACGGCACGGAGTACCGCTGCAAGCACGCGACCTCACTGGTAAAGGGGCAGGATGTGCGGGCGGTCATCGGCGACAAGGTCAAGCTGCGTATCCAGGAAGGTCACGACAAAGCCATCATTGAAAAGATTCTGCCACGTGAAAAGGTGTTCATACGCAAGGATCCCACCGAACAAGCGCTCCCTCAAATACTGGCTGCCAATTTCGACTGCATTCTGGTAGCCCAGCCGATCCATGAGGTGAACATCCGTCGTCTTGAGCGGGAACTGGTCCTTGCGCACGAGACGGGTGCGCGGGTCGTGGTGGTCCTTACCAAGGCAGACCTCATAGACGATGCCGAAGACATTCAATCACGGGTCGGCCAGGTGCAAGACATGCTCGACGATGAAGAGCTGCTTTTGGTCTCAGCGGACGACAAGGCGGCTATCGAAGCCCTGCGAAGACTTATCCCCGAAGGCGAAATGGCTGTTCTCATGGGGAAGAGCGGGGTGGGCAAATCCAGCTTGGTCAACCTGTTGGCAGGAGAAGAGCTGCAGGCAACAGGCACGGTGCGCCAAGCCGATGGCAAGGGGCGCCATACCACGGTCAGCCGCGAGATAATTGCCATACCAGAAGGCGGCTGGATAGTGGATATGCCTGGAATCCGTGGCCTTGGCCTCTGGGATGCAGAAACAGGTATAAGCACCGCATTTGCCGACATCGAGGAATTGGCTCTCCAGTGCCGCTTTCGGGATTGTCGGCATGAAAACGAGCCAGGCTGCGCGGTGTGCGCCGCAATTGCTGAAGGAGGTTTGAAGCAGACCCGCCTTACTTCCTACCGGGCTTTAAGGCTTGAGACGGCGCATGTCTCACAGCGTCGCGAAGAAGCTGCCCGGATGCGCGAAAGATCGGGTCATCCGCGACGCAGGCAGAAGGGACCCTCGGAAGACATGAACGATTGATGGCACGTGGTGGGGAGAGCGATGCCATGGATCCGAATTATGGAACCAAAAGAAGGAAGGCCGGGCACGCAATGCCCGGGAAGGACGAATAGGATGCACCAGGTGTGAAGGAGGTCTGACGTGGACTACGAGTACTACCACAACGAAAGAGGCGGCAGGGACGGGTGCGGCGGCGCAAAGGCCTGCTGCGGCCGTACGTGCCGCACAGGTCTTGGCGGGAACGGGGGGTGTTTGGGGTGGGACTCATAGCAGATAGGCGCACGGTTCAAACCTTCTCGCTCGAATGCGAGGTGACAAAAGAACAGCTGACC
>JAIRPR010000180.1 GCA_031256895.1 Coriobacteriaceae bacterium | reverse complement strand
GAAACGGCCACCGACATGCCCTCTTGGAATTCTGCGGTGCACACGTTCACCAGGGTCGCGTTGACCACTGCCAGGTCAGCAGGCATCCTTCCTTGGGCAACCGCTGCCAGATCGCGCGTCACTTCCGACAAGGGGGTCTTACAAAAATGATTCTTCATGCCATTTACCTCGTTTCATGATCCACGCCGCCTGTCGGCGGCTTTTTCTTCAAAGTCTTTGTCGCCACCACATCAACGCCGGTGCCGCAGACGTCTTGGAGAAGCACCTCGCCGATTGCGACCGGCATAGTGGCCTTGATATCCTGGATGGCCGCAAGTATATCCTTCACCTGGGATTTCGGAACGGGGGCTGCCGTCTTCACACTGAGGGGCTCCAAGGATCCCGGCACGCAGACGAAGGAGGTCACCATGCGCCGGGGGTCTGTCGCCTCCAGGACTGCGTAAGCCTGCCCCCGCTTACAGCGGTTGCCGTTCACCTCCACTATCTCAGGCTTTGGCACATCCACCTTGAACGCGACCTCAAGTTGACAGCCAAAGGGACAAAGGATGCAGGTCAAGATCTTGGTTTCTTCGGCAAACTGCATCAGTCGGCACCTCCCCCCTCCAAAGAGGGTGATGGACGGTATTCCAAGGGCTGCAAAGGCGTATGCGCGTCATCGACATGGAGGGCGCCCGAAGGAATGCTGGGCGCGGAAGGTGGCTTGACGGGAAGGTCCAAAGCCCGAACCCACAGCTCATGAATGCCCTCGAGCTGTTCTGGCATCACGTTGACCTGGATCATCTCTGCCGGGACAGCAATGCCGGTCCTGGAGGTCTTTATCACGACAAGCTCCCCTTCGGGGGTACGTCCCTCAAGGGTGAAGCGAGGGTTGGTTAAGGTTGTCGTTACCCTGAAGGACAGGGCGATCGTCTCATCATGGGCGGTCAAGGGGTCTATCCTCTGGGGGACCACATAACGGACGCCTTCTGCAGCCCTTACCGGGATCTGCCCTCTCTCCCCTGCTTGCGGCAGGAGCTGTCCACCTTCGACGGCTTGCGGCGAGATTCGTCCACCTTCGACGGCTTGCGGCAAAACCCGTTCGTCTTCCTCTGTTTGCTGCGGGATCGTCTCGCCTGCACTAGCCTGTGCCGTGGCCGTTCCGTCTACGCAAGCCTGTGGCGTGGCCGTCCCGTCTGCGTCCCGAGCATAGGCCGCTGCTGCCGTCCCGCTTACGTCCCGGGCATAGGCAGCTGCTGCCGTCCCGGCTATCTCTCCTTCGCGGGAGGCGTGATCGGCCAGGTCATGGATATGGAGTGCATTCCCACATGCGAACACCCCAGGGCACGAAGTGGCAAGGTGGTTGTCTACCTGCGCACCCCCGGTCGTGCCGTCAAGCATTATGCCGGCGTCATGGGCAAGCTCGTTTTCGGGGATGAGGCCCACCGAGAGCAGCAAGGTGTCGCATTCGATCCGCTCCTCGGTGCCGGGGACTACCTCCAAGGTCCGGGAATCCACCTTTGCCACAGACACCGCACTCAAGCGCCCCTCGCCCTCCAGGCGCACGACGGTGCGGCTGAGGTAGAGCGGAATGCCATAATCGTCGAGGCATTGCACGATGTTGCGCCGCAGGCCGGAAGGTTGGGGCAGCATCTCATAAACGCCCGCCACCTTCATGCCTGCCATGGCCATGCGACGGGCCATGATCAGCCCGATATCGCCCGACCCCAGGATGACGGCCTTGTTTCCGGGAATACAGCCCTGCAGGTTCATGAGGTTCTGCGCACTGCCTGCCGAGAACACGCCTGCAGGGCGCGTGCCCGCCATGTTAAGGGCCCCAAGGCCTCTTTCACGCGATCCCGTTGCAATGACCACCGCTTTCGCAGGAATCAGGTGCTCGCCCGACCCGTTGGCTACGATTGCGGCATGGAAGGGCTGAGTGCCTGATGCGGGCTTGATAGCCAATACCGATGATCCGGTCATCAGTGATGCGCCCTGTTTCCTTGCGGCTTCGACATCGCGCCAGGCGTATTCGGGGCCTGTCAGCTCTTCCGAGAAACGATGCAGGCCGAAGCCGTTGTGGATGCATTGCCGCAGGATGCCGCCCAAACCCTGATCCCTTTCGATGAGCAGCACCCGGGGCACTTGTGCCGCTGCTGTTGCAGCCGCTGCCAAACCCGCCGCCCCGCCACCGATCACCACCACGTCATAGGGGTCATGCTTGATGCGGGCGTCAGGCTTGGCATCAGGGGCGGCATCAGGCTTTGCGTCAGGGGCGGCATCAGGCTTGAAATCTGTGCCGCTCTCAGCCGCTTCCCTGGCTCTGGCGCAGGGCGGAGCCTCTGTCGCTTCACAGGCATCGGTCAACATCGCCTCTCCCTCGTCTGGACAAAGAGGTGCCGCTTCCCCCACATCATCACAAAGACCCAGGTAGTCAGGACGGTTTCCCACGACCACCGGGGAAGGGTGCAGACGCTTGTCAAGCTGGCTTGGCACGACCCTGGCTTCGCGGGCGATTATCTTGATGATCTCAGGTGAACAGAAGCCCCCATGGCAGCGGCCCATGGTGGCACGGCTGCGCCACTTAAGGGTATCGAGCGAGAGAACCGGCAGAGGCCCCCGCAGAAGGCCGACCAGATCTGCTTCGGTCACCTTGCAGCACCGGCAGACCAGATGCCCATGACGGGGGTCGGCTGCAATCGCTTCGGCACGATCTTCATCGTCCATCTGCGCAAAAAGGACAGGCGCTTTCCTGATAGGGTCGAAATGGGGGTTCGGGCGGGCACCCAGGCGCAAGGCGGCCTGCTGTGCAATCCAAGCGGCAACTGCCGGTGCCGAGGAAAGCCCGGGCGAATCGAAAGCGGCGATGTCAAAGAGGCCTGGGGCATCGGGCGGTTCGCCCAGCACGAAGTCATCGGTGGCGCTGCTTGCCCGAAGCCCCGCGAAATTCGCAATCATGCCCCGAGAGGGCAGATCCGGCCAGGTCTTTTGGGCAGTCTTCAGGACGAACTCAAGCCCTTCTGCCGTAGTGGACACATCGGTCTTGCTGGTCTGGGCGACCGCGTTTGGCCCCACCAGCAGGTTGCCATGGACCGTGGGCGTGATGAGCACGCCCTTGCCGGATGGCGAAGGTGCCTGGAACACAGTGTGTGTGAACGCAGCACCCAGGTCTGTGTCATAGAGGCGGTACTCGCCCCTGCGGGGCTTTATCTCAAGACGTTGCGAGCTGAGCATGTTATGTATGTCATCGGCATACACCCCGGCGGCGTTCACCACGACAGAGGCATGGAAGCGTTTCCCGGTCGAAGTGGTGAGCGAGAAGCCCTCACCTGTGCCTGGGGAAGCTGCCGCAGCCATACGCGCACTTCCCTCATAAAAACGCCCTTGGACGTCTTCGACCCGTTCGTCGAAGAAGAAGCGCACGCCGTTCTTGGCGGCATTCTCGGCAGCAGCCAAGGTAACCAGGTATGGGTCGCAAAGAGCGGCGCTTGGGGCAAGGAGTGCTGCAATGGCCTGGAAAGAGATACGTGGCTCAAGCGCATGGAGCTCTTCTGGGCCTATGACGCGCACCTCTGATACCCCGTTCGCGCCAGCCCGCGCTGCCAAGGCATCCAAGGCATCGCGTTCTTCCTTGGAAAAGGCTGCCACCAGCGATCCATTGTTGAGCAAGGGATAGCCGAGCTCTTGTGCCCATTGGCGGTGGAGAAGCGATCCTTCCCTGTTGAAGCGGGCTTTAAGGGTGCCGGGCATGGGGTCATAGCCTGCATGGACAATGCCCGAATTGGCCCGGCTTGCCCCCTGAGCGATATCGTTTCCCGCCTCCAGGACCGCTATCGAGATCGCGAAACGGGCAAGCTCGCGCGCCGCACAGGCCCCCGCAACGCCCGCGCCGACAACGACCACATCGAATGAATAACCGTCAGCTTCTCTCATGCCGTAAGCTTACTATTTATTCCCGTTGAACGAAAGAGTGAATATCGATTCAAGGGTCGGTCTCCACAAGGATATAGAATGGAAGCGATGCCAGCCGCGCACACAAGGAGAAGGTCGCGTCAGGAAGGTGAACATGAACATAGCGGTCGCAAGCCTCGGCTTGGAGGTCTCTTCGTATTTTGAGAACTGCACGAACTACAACTGCTTCACGGTGGAGGAAGGACGTATCTCCACCTATCGCAACCTGCCCATCCTTCCCTTTGGAACGCCCGGCGCGGCACAAGCCTGCGCACAGACGCTCCACGACCTGGATGTCGATACCGTCATTGTTGGCTGCATCAACCCCCAGGCAAAGCTTATCCTGGAAAACGAGGGGCTTGTCGTCTTCTCGGGCGCCATCGGCGATGCCCAAAGGGCGGCCGAGGCATACATCACCAACACCTTCATAGCCAGCGACGAATCCTGCGACGAATACCTTTGATGCGTCCATCCGCTGCCGATGCCTGTAGACAGGCTTTCACGCTGCTATCTGCCACCCCCTCGTAGCCCCCGTAGGTTGCCGTTCACACACCAGTTTGGAATGTAAGGCTTCATGCCTTACATTCCAAACGTTTGTCTTTCGCTGAGATTCAAGGGGCAAGCCCAAAATGACGGTTGGATTCATGTATGCTTCGTCTTATTGCCTGGGGTGTATGCAGTAGCCCCCGGAGCGCCGGTTTTTTTGGGGGCGGTGCCGATCCGCGCTTGCATCGAGGGGGGAAAGGGTTACAATTGCTGTGGACGCGAAACGCTTGGAGGGTTGAGGTTTGAGGCAATTACAGGTGCGCATCTATCCCGACGGCAAGGTCGAAGGCAAAACGCTTGGTGTCAAAGGGAAGGAATGCACGGCTTACATAAAGGCATTCGAGGAGCTCCTGCAGGCCAGGGCGGTCGAAGGTGCCTACACGAACGAGTATTACCAGTCCGAGGCAACCGTGGATCAAAAGGCTGTCGATACTACAGAGGTCGCCGAGGTTGTCGAGGTCATGATAGGGCAGAACGGGCTATAGGGGTATTGCGGTGAACATCACGAACAAGGGGAAACGCTGGGAGATTCTGCATTCCCTCTGGATACTGTGGTCGTTCACGAACACTTTGGCCTGTGTCGGCTTCTTTTATATCGGTGGCCGTACGGGAACATGGAAATGGATCTGGGCCGCCTTTGCATACCTCGTCATCAATATGGGCTCCTTCTTTGTTATTGGTCTCGCTCCCGATTTTTTGGGCCGGGATACTTTCGTGCCCGATTTATTCTTGCCTGTCCTTTTAATAGGTGGCACTGCCGGTGTCATCCATTCATTCATGGCCCGAAAGGAATACCTGATCCGGCTTGAGGCGGTGATCGATCTGCAGCATGCGACCAGGGATGCATACCGCGACGAGCTGAGAAGCGAATATTACCGGATGCCCCCGCAGCCGGGCTCCCCTTTCGTGCCTGTGCCGAACGGATCTGCAGCAACGATGACCCCCGACCAGGTCTTCCCCGATATCAGGGCAAAAGATGGCACGCCGGTGATACCGGTCCGTAGCATACGGGAAGCCCGACAGACGCTCTCGCAGATTCCCCCCTCCTCCGGCTGCCCGCAAGAGCAGCCCCTCCCTCGGCCGATGCAAACAGCGAACGCCTACCCGCAGGCACCTGTTTCGCCTCATGCGACCAGGGACGCGTATCGCGAAAAGCTGAGGAGCGAATATTTCGGCACAGGGCAACAACCTGCCCCTTCCCTCCAACCCAACAATGGCAGGCTATCCCCGCAGGCAATGCGGCCGATGCCTGCGCCCGGCCCCATGCCGCAGAGGCTTGACCTCAACAGCGCCACCGAGCAACAGCTCTCTGCCCTCCCCGGTGTGAGTGTGGCGCTTGCGAAGCGTGCCATAGGGATACGTAGTCAGATAGGAGGCTTCGCCTCTGTGCAGGACTTCTGCTGGCGCTTAGGCCTCAAGCCGCAATTCGCTGTGCAGATAGAGAACAGCACCTTTGCGGCACCTGCCCCTTACCCCGTGCCGGGAATGCCAGGCTCACCGGGTATGCCGGGTATGCCGCTTCCTCCAACCATGGCTGGTATGCCGGGTATGTCTGCCGCCTTTGCCGCACCCCAGCCTGGTCAAACACCGCCGACTCATCGCGGCCAACGGGTGGTGGACCTCTGATGCAGGCCCGGATCCATCTGCCCGACACCTTGGCGCACGCGGTGGCCACAGTTGCGAACATGGTGGAGCCCTGATGCATATCCAGGTCCATCGACTGTTGCCCCGAACCCGCATGGCCGGGGTCGGGGTGCGCTTCTGCATCTGGGTGCAGGGCTGTTCGCGGCACTGCCCGGGCTGCATGGCAGTTGACACCTGGCCGCCGGACGGCGGCTTCCCCTTAGACACCGAAGAGCTTTTCAGCCGAATCAGGGGAACGTCCGCTATCGAAGGCATCACCTTTTTGGGCGGGGAGCCTTTCGAGCAAGCGGAAGCCCTTGCCCAGCTGGCCTGCAAGGTGCAGGCAGCCGGGCTTTCAGTCACGACCTTCACGGGGTTTTCCTATGAAGGGCTCAAGACGGGCGCGGACCCCGCAACAACAAGACTGCTTGCAGCGACCGACCTGCTCATCGATGGCTCCTACCAGGAAGGGCTCTTCGATTTGAGCCGCCCTTGGGTAGGCTCTGCCAACCAGCGCTATCATTTCTTGACAAAGCGTTACAGACCAAGCGACATCGAAGGCATCCCTAACCAAATCGAGATACGCATATCACCTGATGGTACTGCTTTCTTAAATGGTATGGGCAACTTCGCGAAAATCAAGGCGCTGTTAGCCGGAAGGAATGGAGGCATCTACCTATGACAGAGCACAGGGATCTCATGCAGAGGTTCGGCGGGCTGTTGAAGGCCCGGTTCCCGTTCATCTACATCCCTACCTGGGAAGAGGAACGCGCCGGGCAGATGATAGCCGCCACCGTTCACAACCCCGCGATAATCAGGACAGTACGCAAGGTGTTCACCTGGACACAGACCAACGGTTGGATTGACGAGACCGGCACAGCCGTGAACTCGACCTGCGACCCGATTGCGGCCATCAGCTTCATCCAATCGCTGAACGAGAACGCGGTGTTCGTGTTCAAGGACTTCCACATCTATTTCGGTGTGCGCAACCGCCCGGTTGATTACAACATCGTGCGCAAGCTGCGCGACATCCAGCCAGTCCTGAAGAACAGCATGATGAAGAAGAACGTCATCTTCATCTCGCCCGAGCTGCTTCTGCCCGATGAGCTGCAAAAGGATGTGTCGGTCTTCGAGTTCCCCCTGCCCACCGTGGATGAGATACTGCTCAAGCTGAATGAGATGCTGGCCGCCAACACCGCTGTGGTGAACCAGCTTACCGAAGAAGACAAGGAAAAGCTGGCGAAGGCTGCGCTGGGCTTGACCCTGCAAGAAGCGGAGAACGCCTTCGCCCGGGCCATGGTGGAGGACAGCAAGATGAGCATTGCCGACCTTGCCGTCATCTTCGAAGAGAAAAAGCAGGTCATCCGCAAGACTGGTATCCTGGACTACGTGAAGAGCGATATCCGCCCGGAAGACATCGGTGGCTTGGAGAACCTGAAGCGCTGGCTGCTGAAGCGCAACAACACCTGGTTGGATTCGGCGCGCAGGTACAATGTGCCCGCACCCAAGGGCGTGCTGATAACCGGTGTTCCCGGCTGCGGGAAGAGCATGACCGCCAAAGCCATGAGTGGCATCTGGCAGCTCCCGTTGTTGAACCTTGACATGGGCAAGGTGTTCAGCGGACTGGTCGGCAGCTCGGAAGAGAACATGCGCCGGGCATTGCGCACCGCAGAAGCCGTGGCACCTTCCATCCTTTGGGTTGACGAGATAGAGAAAGGCATTGCCGGCCATGACGGCACCGGCGACAGCGGTACCGGATCGCGTGTGTTCGGCACCTTTCTCACCTGGATGCAAGACAAGGCCGCGCCGGTGCTCGTCATTGCCACTGCCAACAATATCGGCAGGTTGCCGCCAGAGCTCTTACGCAAGGGGCGCTTCGACGAGATATTCTTCGTGGACCTGCCCACAAAGCGGGAACGCATCGACATCTTCAAGGTCCATCTGAGGAAGCGCCTGATAAACACCGATGTAGGCGGGCAGATCCTGATCGCCGGCGAAATAGACCCCGCCTTGCTGAACGAACTTTCTTCGCGCACTGAAGGCTTTGTGGGCGCTGAGATAGAGCAGATCGTCATATCTGCCCTTTATGAGGCCTTCTTCCAGAAGCGAGAATTGAGGGTTGAAGACCTGTTCGAGGTGATATCCCACATGATCCCCCTTTCCGTCACACAGGCAGAACAGATAAAACAACTGCGCGATTGGGCAAACGTCCGCGCTGTGGCCGCCACCACAAAGGAAGACCTGGCTGAATACCAGGTAGATTCCATCGATTTTGATGACAACATCACCGGCAGCCGTGGCGGGCGCACAATCGACTTCTAGGAGGCTTTGAAATGTCCATCTCATTGGTACTGGTGCCTATTTCCCTAGCATTAGGCTTGGGGAGTGCAGGGGCAGCGAGCGCCACGATTTTCACTTCTGTTGCAGCGGCAGCTGCTGCGATGGGATCCAAGGCAGTCTTAGGGGTTGCCGCTGAAGCAAACCTGCGCCATATCAGGCATCTTCGCGAGTTGTATGAGAAGAGCCAGAACAAGGTGTTGCCACCGGTTGAGACCGTCTTCAACGACGCAGCCTTGCTGCAGAAGACCTTGGTGGAACATGGGCTTGCGGTCACCTTCGTATCAGAGAACCGCCTGTTGTGTCAGGTCGGTAATGTGACCTTCGATTACCTGCGTGAGACGGTGGGTCAGCCTTTCAAGGTGACGATATCAGGCCTCCAAGACACCGATGCCTTCCTGAACGAGTTGGAGTGCCTTGAGACGGAATACCGCCAGAATGTCCAATCATACACCTACAACAAGCTGATCGAGAACCTGTCCGGCACGTCCATGCGGATCTCGGAAGAAGCCGTGCTCGAAGACAACTCCTTGTTGTTGACCATAGATATCTGATCCATGCTTTGCCGCCTTAGGGTAGTGCCTTGACTTGCACGTTCGTAATCGAGCGGGCATGAGGTTTCGGAAGGAATGGCTGTCATCCCAATGAAAAAGGGAAGCGCATGGAACGCTTCCCTTTTTCATTGAGGTCGTTACGTTGTGCCTTGCCCTGCTGGCTGCTGTCGCA
>JAIRPR010000193.1 GCA_031256895.1 Coriobacteriaceae bacterium | reverse complement strand
AGCATCCTGAAGCTTCGCGATGACGGCGTCTGGGTCATCCCGATTGACCATCTGGGAACATAGCAACCTTGCCGTCCCCCTCAGGCGGACAGGGTGACGGTTCAGGCGGACTAGGCGAGTCCAAAAAAATGTCAGCACCCCCGTGCTTTATCAGAATAAGCCATTTTACCTCCTAAAAAAGTTACCCGCCGGTTGCGCATCATTGAGAGGCGTGGCGGGTTTGCTAAAGCAATAATACCACAATACAGGAATTTTGTGAGCGAGATTTTTTACCCTCAGTTGCCTCAGTTGTCTTGCCTTCAGTCACTCGCTCTCTCAGGGTTGGTTGTAAATGTAAGTGCAACACCCCACCCCATTGTTTACAGGGCAAACCTGCCTGCCCTGCCCGTTCGACAGGCGGGCGCAGGCAAACAAACGAAAAAAACCGCCTGAAACCCAGACGAGTTGATTGTATCAACGACAAGCTAATGGTCGGGACGACAGGATTCGAACCTGCGACATCCTGCTCCCAAAGCAGGCGCGCTACCAAACTGCGCCACGTCCCGAATAGGCAACGTTGCCCATTATAAAGCAAGAACCACTAAAACAGAAAAGGATTTTTCGCGAAGCGGGGTCGATGACACATGAAGGTGACCATCCCCGCGTCCTGCTCCCTGTGTCCCGTTCGCAGCTGAGCTGCCCCTGTGACCCTGCAAACCGTCCCTGTGTCCGCCCGCCTTTACGCCCTGGCCAGGGCATCCCGTAGGGCCCGCAGGGCATTGCCTCGGTGGGATATTGCGTTCTTCTGGTCCTGATCCACTTCGGCAAGCGTCTTTTCCCCCTGATAAGCCGAAGGAAAGAAGAGGGGGTCATAACCGAAGCCCCCCTTCCCTTGCGGGGCATGGCCTATAGTGCCCTCGATGACGCCTTGGACGCTTGTCTCTGTGCCGTCCTGATCGATGAACACAAGGGCGCACACGAAACGCCCCGTCCGCAGGTTGTCGGGGACGCCTTCCAGCTCGTTCAGGAGCTTCGTGTTGTTGTCGGCATCGGACCCCTGCACGCCTGCATACCGTGCCGACAATACGCCCGGAGCGCCGCCCAGGGCATCCACCACTATCCCCGAGTCATCGGCCAAAGCGGCAAGACCGGTGGCCGCATGGGCTGCCTGGGCCTTGATGCGTGCGTTGCCTTCGAAGGTTTCCGCATCCTCGACGGGATCTGAAGACACCCCCAGATCACCAAGGGTGTGAAACTCCCAGCCGTCAAAGGCGAGCGCCGCCTTGATCTCGGCAACCTTATGGGAGTTGTTGCTTGCGATGACCACTGACTTCATGGACACACCTTTCTTTTATGGGCAGGTCGATGGAGAGTCCTTCCTCGCCCGAGTCGGAAACGCCCGTCTTCAGTCCAGATCGACATGGGAGACCCGCTCAAGGGGCATCCGCAGCACACGGCTGCCGAAGCCCTTGAATTCCTCCACATCATGGCCAGTGGTGAAGAACTCATGGTGCGGAAGATGGCCGGGCGCCGCGTGCGTGCCTTGGCGGTCCAATATCTCAGCCACTTCCCGGGCGACCTCGTTCGCCGAGGAGATGAGCGTCACCTTCCGCCCGATTATGCCCCCGATAAGGGCTTTCAAAAGGGGGAAGTGGGTGCAGCCCAACACCAGGGTGTCGATGTCGCAGCGGCGCAGCGGCTCCAGGTATTCCCGCGCGATCTCTTGGAATGCCGGGCGTATATAGACCTTCGAGGCCAGTGAGGTGTAGTTCTCGATGGGGCCTTCTGCCATCCGTATCCCTTGTTCGGCTATCTCCACGAAACGCGGCGTGGCCGTCGAGAACACGGTGATGCCCGCGTCGATGTTGCGGATGGCCCGGGTATAGGCATCGGATTCCACCGTGGCCTTTGTGGCGATGACCCCTACCCGGCGGTTCTTGGTTGCCAAAGCCGCTGCACGGGCGCCTGGCTCCACCACACCGAGCACCGGCACGTCGAAGCTCATCTGTGCGTGCCCAAGCCCAGCGGCCGTGCCGGTGTTGCAGGCTATCACCAGAAGCTTCACGCCCCGGTCCAAGAGCCAAGAGCCGATTTGCTGCACGAAGCCGTCCACTTCCTCAAGGCTGCGCGGCCCATAGGGGCATCGGGCGGTGTCGCCGAAATAGACGATGCTTTCGTGCGGAAGCGCCTGGGCAATCTTGCGCGCCACGGTGAGCCCGCCGAAGCCTGAGTCGAACACCCCGATAGGGGCATTATTGTTCTGCACGGGCTGCCTTTTGCGCCCTTTGTTGACCCCGCTGCCACCGGTGGCGCCAATGCCGTCGATGCCGCAAGCCCGGGCGTTGCTGCCAATGCCGTCGATGCCGCAAGCCCAGGCGTTGCTGCCGTTGCCGCTGACCCCGTTGCCACCGGTGGCTTCCATTACGTCGATGCCGCAAGCCTGGGCGTTGCCCGGATAACCCGGTATGTCTTCCTTGGTTTTCTCCATGCTGAAAGTATAGCGCAGCCTGGCCGCTTTGTGGACGACTTCCAGAAAAGCAGCGCTTATCGAAGCGTGCTTGCGTATGGTTGCCGAATCTCTGCTATCATGGTTTGGACCAAAGAGACAGGAAATCCCAGACAAGGAGCGTGGAACAATGAAAGTCCTTCTTATCAACGGCAGCCCTAGGAAGAACGGATGCACCTCGGTTGCGCTTGCCGAAGTTGCAAAGAGCCTGGAAAGCCATGGCATCGCGACCGAGGCGGCCTGGATAGGCAACGATCCGGTGCGGGGATGCCAAGCCTGCCGCACCTGTGCCCAAAAAGGCGCCAGGCGCTGTGTGTTCGACGACGATGTCGTGAACCGGCTCATAGAGAAGGCTGAGGCAGCTGACGGCATCATCATCGGCAGCCCCGTGTATTATGCCGGGGTCAACGGGGCGCTCATCGCAGCCTTGGACCGGATGTTCTATGCGGGGGGCGCAGCCTTTGCCTTCAAGCCGGCAGCGGGCATCGCTTCTGCCCGTCGGGCAGGGACCACTCCCACCATCGACCAGCTGAACAAGTACTTCCTTATCAGCCGTATGCCCATCGTACCCTCGAACTATTGGCCGATGGTCCACGGCTCACTCCCCGAAGATGTAACCCAAGACGCCGAAGGGCTTCAGATAATGCGGGTGCTGGGGCAGAACATGGCCTGGATGCTGCACTGCATCGAGGCAGGCAGGGCAGCGGGGATCGAGGCCCCGCAGACCGAACAGAAGGTGTTCACGAACTTCATCAGGCCTTTGAGCTAAGGCTATAAGGTCGGGCAGATGCCTACCAGTGGCTGATGACCGGGTCTCCTGGCTCGATGATGGCGAAAAGGGCCTCTGCAGCGCTATAGGGCAGGTTCACGCAGCCATGCGACCCGTAGCCGTTGGCATAGCTTGAGCCGCCGAAGGCGCCTGATGGCTGCCAGGTCGCATCATGGAGCCCGATGGCATTGCCCACAAAGGGCATCCAATAGGTCACCCAGGTCTCGTATTCCGGCGTGGTCTGACCGGGAAGGGGCTCACCTACCAGCTTCGAGGGGCTTGCCTTGGTGTTGCACATGAACACCCCCGCAGGCGTTGCCCTCCCGCCCCAAGGCGCACCCGTGATGACAGGGGACTCCCAGACCAGCGCACCGGTGTCGTCGTAGAAGCGGGCGTACTGCTCGGCCAGATCGATGTCACAGTAGCGGTTGCCCCAGTCGCGCCCGCCCAGGCTGCCATAGCCGCTGCCGCTCTGCAGCACCGGCACCTCAAGGGTGCCCTTCATGCCCGTGGCGACCGCTTCGCGAACCATCGCCCGCAAGGCTTCGTCATCGGCCTCCCAGCCATAGGAGCCTCCCTCTACGGTTATCTCCTTGCCGTCAGGCCGGGTATAGGTGCGCTCGGTGTCGATGGTGTTGCAGCCTGCCACCAGCATCTCTATCCAGGCGGCACATGCCTCTTCATTGAAGCTGACGTTCAGGGCGGCATCGACCGACACCCAGGAAGACATCAGCTCTGGGCCCAGGTCCGTGACTGCGAAGCCGCCCATAGTGACCTTCACATCAGTCGTGATGAAGGCGTTGGCTTGGACACAGGCATCCCGCAATGCGGTGTTGCCCTCAGATATCAGGGGGAAGACCAGCTCGTCCCTTGTCAGGCTTGCGCGGGCGCCCATCACGGCCAGCTCATTGCCGATCGCGCTCTCGACCGCACGCGCATCAATGGCCGTGCCCAGCTCTTCCGGCACCACCTTGAAGGTCCGAGATCCCTTATCAAAGGCGACATAGGCATCGGTCGGGGGCGTGGCCGTCAAGTTGAACTCTTCAATGCGCCCGGCCACCGCCGACTGGACCAGGTCCCTTTGATAGGCTGCCTTGAAGGACCCGCTTTCGTCATGGGCTTTGAAGACCTCGAAAGGCCACATCCAGGGCTTCTCGTTGCGCAGCGCCTGGGTGAGGACGGCTTCCTCGTCGACTGCGAGGCCGACCTCCTGTGAGCCGAGGCTGAACATGAGGCCAAGCCCCTCGACATCCAGGCGATAGGCTAAGACCGCCTCTTCCAAGGCCGTGGCCGCCTCGGCCTTGCTCTTGAGCGAGAGGTCATAGCCTACCATGGTTGTCTGAGGCCATAAACGGTCTATGAAGAACACGGTGCCCGCAAGATAGACAAGAAGGACAAGTCCGAAAAAGGAAGCAGCCGCTATGCCGATGACCTTCAGAGGCCTCTTCCTGCCCTTTTCGCCCACGAGCGGCTTATACAAGGCCAAGGCTTGCCCTTCTTGGGCAGGCTGGTCATCTTCGTATCCCTCGTCATCGGCGGCTTCATCCAGGCTGTCTGCATCTGCATCGTCAAGGCTGCCCAGCGATCCGCCATTGCCTTCGCTTGAACTGCCGGCAGACGCCTTGGCACTGCTATGCTTGCCGCCAGCATGGTGCGCACCAGTGGCCGCTGGCTTCTGTGCGATGCCATGCGCCGGAGCCCCATGCTTTGGGGCTTTTTCCTGGACAGGCTCTTCCAAGTCCTGTTCGTTTTCTGGCGATCCTGCCGCAGGGCCTGGGTCTGCCCCCGATGCTGCGTGCTTCCCTTGAGAGGCGCCGTTTCTGTTCTTCCTCAACATACTACCGATCCCTGTTGACTACGTATCGGGTACAGTATAACGTTCTTCTTGGGTGATTGTTGCGAATCGGCAAGAAAACAACCGTGAACGACATAAAACGATGCTGTTCAGGCCACGGAGCCAAGAGTCCCCCCTGGCTTCCCCGGCTCTTCGGGCCCCGCGGGGGGGGGGGGCGTCCGGGGGCCCCGGGGGCGCGGGCCGGG
>JAIRPR010000170.1 GCA_031256895.1 Coriobacteriaceae bacterium | reverse complement strand
TGAGGTCGAATGCAGCATGGATGGCGGCATCGAGGGCGGGTTCTGGACCTGTCCAGGCCTCGTCATTGCCCATGTTCGCCACCCCCTTCCCAGCCTTCCAGGCTCTGGCGCAGGATCTTGCGCGCCTCGCTCAGGTGGCTGCGGACCGTTGATGCCTTCTGGCCGGTGAGGCGTGCTATGTCATCTGTCCGATAGCCTTCGTAATGGTAGAGGTACACGCATTCCTTGTACCGTTGCGGCAGCGCGAGCAGTGCCTCGTAAAGGCGGTCAAAGGCTTTGGGCACGTCTGCCCGGTCGGGGATGTCGGCTAAGGAATCCTGCGGCGCATCGAAATCGGTGCGGGTGCGATAGGCGCTTTTCAAGACGTCCTTGCAGTGGTTCGAGGCACAGGTGATGAGCCAGGCCTTCTCGTGTTCGGTGCTGGCGAAGTCAGGGCTTGCGGTCATTGCTTTCAAGAACACGTTCTGCACGGCATCCTCTGCATCGTGAGCGGACTTCAGGAAAGAGAAGCACAGGCGATACACCGTTTTCACGTGGCGCTCATAAAGCCGGGTCATTTCCTCGTTGCCGAGCAAGGTGCTTCCTTTCTATCCCTAATACGATCCAGCACGCTGTTATGTCGGAGCCTATTGTAACGCTTCTTGCCGCTTGTGGGCACCTTGGCAATCGTCGCAGGGACAACATCCTCTTCTGTTCGTTGCCGTCTTCGTTGCCGTCTTCGTTGCCGTCCGCATCCAGGCAATAAGATGAAACGCCCCTCAAGGCAATCGGCATTTTGGGCTGTCCCGAAATCGAGACCCAAGGCAGACCCTTGGAAGCAAGACACAAGGCCTTACATTACGACCCGGGCCTGAACAGGTGCTCTCTGCTTGTTGACTGTCCACGAGTCCGCCAGTGCCAGTTCCGAACCCCGGTTGCCCCAAGTCGATTGGGAGGGAACCATGCAAGTAAGCCTGCCCGCCCTGGCTGACCCATGCACCGCAAGCCCCGTTTCATGGCACCTCCCTTTTGAATTGCCGCTCAGAATAAAATGATTGGGAAAGTATATTGACAGTCATAGTAATCTATTCTACAATGTAAAGCACCAGAGAATCGATTTGGTTTTACCAGGCCTGTTGACTGCAATCAACAGGGGAAAGGAGAGTGCCACCTTGGTTGCGAATGCAGCGTCCGACCTCTTGCGCGGACACACCGACACCGTGGTGTTGAGCATCCTTGTCAAGGGTGACAGCTATGGCTACGAGATACGCAGGGCTATCATCGAGAAGGCCGGCGGCAGTTTCGAGCTGAAGGAGGCCACCTTGTATTCCAGCTATAAGCGGCTGGAGGACGGCGGCTACATCACCTCGTACTGGGGTGACGAGACACAGGGCGGCAGGCGCCGCTACTATCACGTCACCGATGACGGACAAGAGCTTCTCCGCCAGAACAAAAGCGACTGGGCAAAGACACAGGCGCTCCTGAACAGACTATTGGAGGTATAGATATGCGCGAAAAGATTTATGTAGACCGCCTGTTCGCCGGCTACGACGACACCCAGGAGCTACGCGACTTCAAAGAAGAGATAACGGTCAACCTGCGCGAAAGGGTGAAAGAGCTGGCCGTGACGGGCATGGCGGAAGACGAGGCCTTCGAGAAGGCCTCTGCCGAGCTGGGCGACATCACTGCAGTCGCCGATACCGCTGCCCGGCAGAAGCGCACAGAGACCATCGGCCAGATGTATGTGAAGGCGAAGGTGCCGCTCACCAAACGTACCGCTTTGGGCGTGGCGATAGCAAGCGCCCTGGTGCTGTTGGCTGGGGGCTTGGTCTTGGGGGGCATCCTCAACGGCGGGGAGCATCTCAGTTACTTCACGCAGCCGTTCTATGCGGCATCGCTGGTGCTGGCAATCGCCGGCGGCCTCTTCGTCTTTTTCGGCCTGACCCAAGAGACTGCCGCCCACTATGCCATGAGGGCTGGCAGGGCAGGCGCCTATGCGATAATATGCCTGGTGGGGGTATTGGCGCTTGGCTTGTTGGCGGTAAGCTTCTGTCTGGAGACCTGGCAGCTCTCCACCCCGGTGGTCTACCTGAAGGCGGCCTTGCTGCTCCCGGTGATAGGCGGTTTGGTGTTCTTGCTGGCAACCGAGCCAAAACGCCAAAAGCAATGGTTGAAGTCCCTCATAGAGCGCGAATTTGAATCGGGGCTGTCAGACCTTGGGTATGGCTTGACCGGGCACCGCCTGGTCGATCCTGTTCGGGCGGTGCGCTTCGGCATCCTGAGCGGCACCTTGTGGCTCCTTGCCATCGCCTTGTTCGTCGTCTTGGGCGTCTTCATCGCCTGGCAGGTGTCTTGGCTGCCGCTCCTGTTCGCGTTGCCGGTGCAGGTGTTCATGGCCGTCTTCCTCTTCAAGGACGTGCCTGACAAGCACCAGTAGAGGCCGCCCTGCCAGGTGCTGGCAGGGTTCCACCCTCGTTTCACGCTCAGAGCTGCGGGTTTGACAAGCGCTGGTCGAGGCCGCCCTGCCAGGTGCTGGGACAAAGGTCGGCTATGATGCACTCGGCACAGCGGGGGCGGCGGGCTATGCAGGTTTCACGTCCGAAGAGCACCCATTGGCGGTTGATAGGCTCCCAGTATTCGTGTGGATACAGCTTGAGCAGGTCGGCTTCTGTCCGGGCGGGGTCCTTCGCCTTCGAGAAACCCAGAACATGGGCGATCCGGAACACGTGGGTGTCTACCGCGATGCCTTCCACGATGCCGAATGCCTCGTTCAAGACGATGTTGGCGGTCTTGCGGCCTACCCCCGGAAGCTTTTGCAGCCCCTCCATGCTGGCAGGCACCTCCCCCCCGAAATCAGCGAGCACCATGGCCGCGCAACGGATGCAGTTGGCGGCCTTGGTGCGGTAGTAGCCGATGGGGCGCAGTATCTCTTCGACCCGCGCAGGATCGGCCTGGGCAAGGGCAGAAGCAGTGGGATAGGCCTCCCAAAGCAGGGGGGTCACCTTGTTCACGCCCTTGTCGGTCGTCTGAGCGGAAAGAAGCACGGCAATCAACAGCTTGAAGGGGTCGCCGTGGTAGTTAAGGGCGCATTCGGCCTGCGGGTAGTGCGCTCCCATGCGCTCAGCCACAGCCAGGGCGCGGATGCGTTTGGCGCCTATGGTCTCACGGGGCATCCTGTCTCATTCCTTTCTTGCGTTTTCCTTCCGTAATCGCTTCGGGCTTTGCTTTGCGGAAGCACTATTGTAGTACAATCCATAGCCTTGCGGCCCCAAGGCTTCAAGCAGAACACCGCGAAACCGCGGCTTGTCGTGTTCGCTGCGATGGCTGCAGCACATGCAAGGCCGATGCCACGTGTTGTCTGCCCATCGTTGCGTTGGCCGAACCTGTCGCGCCTGCTGCGCCCGGAAAGGAATGCCCTGTATGCTCATCAATGCTCTGACCCAGGTCTTGGAACAGACGGGTGCCCTGGAAGGTTTTTGGGGCAGGCTTGACGCAGGCCTCGACGCGAGCATCGGCCTTGCCTCGTCGGCGCGGCCCTTTCTGGTGGCTGCCCGTTTCGCCCATAAGCCCCAGGCAACGCTGGCGGTCATCGCTGGGGAAGATGCTGCTGATGTCTTCGCCCGCAACCTGGCCGCCTATCTCGGCGACGAACGCGTCCTCCGCTTCCGCGAGCGCAGCGACTTCCCGTTTTCCCCGAAGCCGGGCAGCCCGCGACAGATTGCAGGCCGCATGGAGGCCTTGCATGCCCTGGCTGTTGCCCGGCCGGTCGTGGTGGTGGCGTCCGCCCGAGCGCTCCTGCGCACCCTGCCCCCGGTTGGCTCGTCCTTCTTCGAGCCGTTGCGCCTGGTTGCGGGCAAAGCCATTGCGGACATGGGCAATCCGGGCATCCAAGGCTTCGATGGCCTTGTGCATGCCCTTGAGTCGCGTGCCTTTGTGAACACCGGCGAGCTTTCAGGGCCGGGCACCTTCTGCATCAAGGGGGGCGCCATCGACGTCTTCCCGGGCAACCTGGTCTATCCCGTCCGTCTCGACTTCTTTGGCGACGACCTCGAAGAGATACGGCGCATGGTGCCTGCCACCGGTCAGACCATTGCCCAGCTTCGGCAGACAGAGGTCTTCCCGGTGCAGGAGTTCGCCCTTTCCGCCCGCAATGTGAAGCGGGCACGCGATAAGTTGGCGGTTCCCGCTCGGACCAACCCCGTGCTCCGCCGCTTGTTCGAGCAGTTGGAAGGCGGCCTGCGCACCGAAGGGGCGGACGCGTTGCTGCCATATCTCTATTCTGAGACGGCAACACTGTGCGACTTCTTGGGGCAAGGCGTGCTCACGGTCCTCTTAGAGCCGCGATCCTTGGCCGACGATGCCTCCCGGGCTTACGAGGACATCAGCGGGCGTTCCCAAGGCACGGGCATCAGTCCGCAAGGCCTTTATGTCAAGCCGAACGACCTGGGGTTCGGTAAGAACCAGCGGGCAAGCTACCTTTCCCTTATGCAGGCAGGCAACCCCGTCGATGATGAGCTGCCCGTCAAAAGGGTCGAAGTGGCAGGGCATGAGGACAAGCTGTTCGCCCGTCTGAAGGGTCTGGTGGATACCCGTCATACCATCGTGTTCTCGGTGCCGGACTTCCGTGCCCGGCAGGACATGAGGCTCGAGCTGGTAGACCGCTGCCTCCCGATCACCGAGCTGGGGCAAGACGACGGCCTCGGAATAGACGACGGCCTCGGAATAGACGACGGCTTCGGAAAGGGCGACGGCCTCGGAAAAGACGACGGCCTTGGTGACGGGGTAGGGCGCAACGACGGCCACGACACCGGCCTTGGCACCGGTCGCAACGACGGCCTGGCAATGGCGGCTGGGCAAGACGACGGCCTGCGCTCAAGGGCTGGGCGCGACAGCCGAAGGAAGCCGGTCGGACCTGGGTCAGGGGCACTGAGGCCTGGGATCGTGAACATCGTGCCGGTCGATATACCTTTGGGCATGATAATACCCAAGGCGAAGCTCGCGCTGGTCTCGATTGCCGATACCCGTGGGGCGGGCTTCCTGCAAGGTCATCAAGCAAGGGGCCGACGCATCGATGTCACCGAGGTCACCTTCCCCTATAAGCCGGGCGACTACGTGGTGCACGCGGCGCATGGCGTGGCGCTCTTCAAAGACCTGGTGTGCCAGGACATCGGCGGCACCATGCGGGACTACCTGCTGCTTGAGTACGCGGAAGGCGACAAGCTCTATGTGCCGGTCGAGCAGCTCGACCGCGTGACGCGCTACGTGGGTCCCCAAGGCGCCAGCCCCCGGTTGACGCGGCTGAACACCGCCGATTGGTCGCGTGCGCTGACCAAGGCGCGCAAGGTCACGCGGCAGCTCGCCTTCGATCTGGTGGACGTCTACACGCGTCGCGTTGCCACGAAGGGCTTTTGCTATGCGCCCGATACGGCTGCTCAGCGGGAAATGGAAGACGCCTTCCCCTACCAGGAGACCCCCGACCAGTTGGCGGCCATCGCCGAGGTCAAGGCCGACATGCAGTCGTCCAAACCGATGGACCGCCTGATCTGCGGCGATGTCGGCTTCGGCAAGACCGAGGTTGCCTTGCGTGCAGCCTTCAAGGCAACCCAGAACGGCAAGCAGGTCATGGTGCTGTGCCCCACCACCATCCTGGCACAGCAGCATTACACGAACTTCCGCGACCGCTTCGACCCCTTCGGCGTCAGGGTCGAAGTGCTCTCGCGGTTCCGCAGCGACGCCCAACAGACCCAGATACTCAAGGGTTTCTCAGAAGGCGCAATAGACGTGCTCATCGGCACGCACCGCCTGCTCTCACGCGATGTGAGCCCCTATGACCTCGGCATGGTGGTCATCGATGAGGAACAACGCTTCGGGGTAGGCCATAAGGAACAGTTCAAGGACATGCGCGAGAGCATCGACGTGCTGACCCTTTCGGCCACCCCCATACCCCGGACCATGCAGATGTCGCTCTCAGGCGTGCGCGACATGAGCCTTATCCTGACCCCGCCTGCGCAACGCCGACCGGTGGAGGTGTTCGTGGGCGAATGGGACCCCGACGTGGTCTCGGGCGCCATCAGGCGCGAGCTTGCCCGCAAAGGGCAGGTCTACTACGTGAGCAACCGGGTGCGATCCATAGACGAGGCGGTACGGCGCGTCACCGAGGCGGCGGGGGAGGCGCGGGTGGGCTTCGCCCATGGGAAGATGTCCAAGGACGCATTGGAACGGGTCATGGAGGACTTCTCTGCCGGCGAGCTCGACGTGCTGGTGGCAACGACCATCATCGAGAGCGGCATCGACAACCCCCACACCAACACCCTGATAATCGAGGACTCGCACCGCTTGGGGCTGGCACAGCTCTACCAGCTGAAGGGCAGGGTGGGGCGCTCAAGCTCGCAGGCGTTCGCCTATTTCATGTTTCCGGGGCATATGTCTTTGACCGAAGAGGCCCAAGCACGCCTGACGGCTGTGGGCGAGCACACCGAACTGGGAAGCGGTATGCGCATCGCCCTGCGCGACCTGGAGATAAGGGGTGCGGGAAGCCTGTTGGGCGCCGAACAGAGCGGCAACATGAGCGCGGTCGGCTTCGACCTTTTCGCCCAGATGCTTGCAGAGGCCGTGAACCTGGCGCGCGAGGGTGGCGCCCCGGATGCCGAGGCCAAGAAGTCCGTGCTGTCGGATGTCACGGTGAACGTGCCCGGCCATGCCTATATCCCTGAAGAATACATCCGCGAGGCCGACGAACGGGTCCTGCTGTACCGCAAGGCGGCTGCGGCCGATACTGTTGCTGCTGTCGATGAGCTGTTGGAAGAGGTGGCGGCGCAAAGGCCAGGGATGCCTCCTGCCGCCCGTAACTTCTTCTTAAGAACACGGCTCAAGGCTTTTGCCTTCGAGAACGGAATAAGATCCGTGTTGGTGGCGGGTGGCAGGCTGACCATCGAGCCGGTCAGCCTGACGCACGAGCACGTGACCTCCTTGCGCCGCCGCCATGCCCTTTATGCGGAAGGCGCCAAAAGGCTCAGCCTTCCCCTTCGGTCGCTTGTGCCTGATGCATCCGCG
This sequence comes from Coriobacteriaceae bacterium, assembly GCA_031256895.1. GTDB lineage: Bacteria > Actinomycetota > Coriobacteriia > Coriobacteriales > Eggerthellaceae > WRIS01. Next base: position 4,517 of record JAIRPR010000170.1, on the reverse strand, counting down.
GGGCGCGGCAGGTCGGGCATGTCCGATGCTGCTGGCACGCCGGGAACGCGCACGCTTGGGCATCAAGGGGCGCAAAGCGGGCATTTGGACGTGCACCATGCGTCCGAACAAGCCAAGGGTGAAAGCCCTCAGGAAGACGCTGAAGCAGATGCCAGCCTGCTGGGGGCGGTCGCGGCATTCCTTGACAGCCTGGTTTCCTGACGCGCCACGCGGGTGCCAGGACGGACGGCAAGCGTTCCGTTCTCGAGGCAGGCCTGTAGCGGCCGCTTCGATGAACTTCCCCATTCATTCATCAAGATTTTGAACCAAGGGCTTTCATCTTCGAGGCATTTTTCAGACGGTATCCTTTTGACCTGGTGACACCCTGGCATGAGATGTGGTTGGGACGGGTGTAGCCCGTTTTGGGTAATGCGTATCACCTGAAACGGGGCTTCTTTGCGCCAAGGGTGGCCTTTACCATGGGCGTGCGAAAGGGAAGCCCCAAAGGGGGGCGCCCCGTTTAAAGAAGGAGGACGACATGAGCATGGAAAGAAGGGACTTCCTCAAGGGAGCAGCCTTGGTAGGAGGTACAGCCGCTGCCTTTGGCCTGGCAGGTTGTGCACAACAGGCGGGCGGTGCGCCTCCTGATGAGGCCGACAAGGCCGCTGTTGCCTGGGACCAGGAACACGATATCGTCATTGTGGGGGCGGGTGGCGCGGGATTGGTCTGTGCCATCGCGGCTACACAGGCAGATCCTGATGCAAGCATCGTGGTCTTGGAGAAGTTGCCGAACCCTGGTGGCAGCACCATAGTGAGCGGGGGGAACATCGGGGCAATGGGTACCGACAACCTGCTGGCATACGCAGAGCAGACCGGCGACGACATCTACAAGGACGACACCTTCGAGATGTATTGGCAGGACAAGCTCAAGGCTGGCTGCTACTACGGTGACCCCGATATAGCGCGTCTGTTCTGCTACAACTCACGCGACAACTTCAACTGGCTGGAATCCTTGGGCATCAAATGGTCTGGGTCGCGCCTTTACGAGGAACCGGTCGAGATGCCCTCCGACTTCACCAAGTCGGCGGTCATGCAGGCCTCCCAATACCTTATGACCTATGATGAGGAAGGCCTTTCCACCACCATCAACCGCAAGATACGCTATAACGTGGGATCCACCTATAAGGACCTGCGGGGCGGCGGCGGCAACTTCCAGTGCCTCCTTGACAACGTGGGCACCTTGGCAAACGTCGAGATAGTCACCGGTTCCCCGGTCAAGGACATCGTCCGCGAGAACCAGGTGAGCGGCGAGGTGCTGGGGGTCGTGCTTGAGGACGGCAAGGCCATCCGCGCAAAGCGTGCGGTCGTCCTGGCTGCGGGCGGCTTCGGTGCGAACGGCAAGATGCTGAACATGTACGACCCACGCATCGACCCTTCAACCAGGACCAGCGGAGGGCAGGGCAATACCGGCGACATGATTGTTGCCGCAAGCCTGGTGGGGGCGCAGCTGCTGAACACCCACTGCATCCAGATAGACTTCGGCGGCAGCGTGAAAGAGCCTTCCATGAGCGGCAACAACAACTCCAACCCCTTCGGGGGCCCTGGCGACTACATCGACGTCGGCAAGGACGGCAAGCGCTTCTGGACCGAGAAGCCAAGCGACGAACAATACATGGATGCAGAGCTCATGACCCTTCACCAGCTGGGCTACACCTCCTGGTTCAGGCTTGGCGACAGCCAATCGGTGGCTGCGAACAGGACTCCGGAGAACCTGGACACCTTCAAGAGCACCTATGGAAGCGTGGTCGACACCATTGATGACCTGGCCAAGGCGATAGGTTGCGATGCAGCCACCCTGAAGGCGACCATAGACCGCTACAACACCTTCATCGACAGCAAGGTGGACACCGAGTTCGGCAAGTCCAAGTCATTGCTTGCCCACAAGATAGAGAAGCCCCCCTTCTACGTGTTCGAGGCCGGCTACTACTGCCGTACCACCCCGGGCGGCCTGCGGATAGACACGAACGCGCAGGTATTGGACGTTCTTGGGGAGCCTATACCGCGCCTGTACGCGTGCGGGGAGGTCACCGGAAACGTCCATGGGCGCTTCCGCAACAACGGCGGCGATTCCTGGTGCGACCTGACCTGTTTCGGTAGGATTGCGGGCGCCAACGCCGCAGCCGCCAAGCCGATCATGTAGTGGAAGGCACCGACGTCGGCGCCGCAGCCGCGAAGCCGACCAGGTAACGGCAGGATTGCGGGCGCCGACGCCGCAGCCGCCAAGCCGTTCAGGTAACGGCAGTCCTCTCTTGGCCTCCATCCTGGTTGTCCGACCTGGGATGGAGGCCTTTGCTGGCTGTCGCATTCGCCTGGATGCCAGGCTTGGGATCAAGGCCTTTGCTGGTTGTCGCATTCGTCTGGATCCCCGGCTTGGGATTAAGGCCTTTGAAGACTTTCGCCCCTTGTTCATCCAGGCCAGATTATCCCCTCCAGATCGAGCTTGGAATGCACCCCCATCTTCGTGTAGATCCTTTTCTGGTGGGCTTTCACCGTGTTCTCCGATATATAGAGGTGTTCCGCGATATAGCGCTTGGTATGGCCTTTGCACATCAAGAGGAAAATCTCGCTTTCCCTCTCAGTGAGCCGGTGCTCGTGTGCGAGGGCATTCCAATCTGCCAAGGCGCTTGGGTCTGAGCCTTTTGCCAGAGGGTGTGGCCCACAGATGCCCTCGAGGAAGGGGCGGGCGCCGGCCGTTCGGTGACTTATGAGGAAGAAAGAGATGAAAAGCCCGAAGAGCGAGAGCAAGGAAGCCACCACCGTGGTGTTGATGTCGTGTCCCAGGCGGGTCAACAAGGCGTCGATAAGGAAGAACAAGAGACGGGGGCAGCCATAACAAGCCCCCCAGGCACCGATGATTGCCAGGGGGCTCACTTCCGAGGCGTGAGCCATATCGACCACTGCCAGCCATACCAGCATGAATATCAGGCCGGTCAATGAGAACAGCAGGTCAGCAAGGGCTTCGGCTGCCAAACCGTCCGAAAAGGGTGAAAAGAAGAAGCCGGCTGCAAAGCTCAGGAACAACAGTTGCAGGATGCGCTCGAAGGGCAGGCAGGAACGGCGGACTACCAGCGCCCAGAACAGCAGGAAGGTTGCTGCCATCGCCAGGTAGCTCAGGGCGAAGAAGACTGCGTCATCGGAATGCGACGCCCATGGCCTGCGCAGCGTCAGGACGAAGCTGTAGATAGAGAAGGCAAGCAACAGGCGCCAAAGCGAAAGGGCAGTCTGCCGCCCGTCCATGCCCCCGTCCTCGGCCTTGGGGCTTTGCGCCTTACCCTGCTTCAAGGGGTCGGCTGACAGGCAGCCCTTCTCGCCCAAGGATGTCCTGCCCGACTGGTTTCTCCGGCCTCTCCGGCCGATCTCGATGCATCCATCGGCAGTGCCGTCTCCGCCTGCCGTGAGGGTCCACTGAGCTGCCATGAGGCAGAGGGGGGCGCATACCGACAACAACAGCAGCACCAAGGCGGCTGCCAAGGGCGCAAGCATAAGGAAGAGCGGCATCAACAGGAACTCGGCCATGTACGCGACCAGGATGTAGGTGATGCTCGACAGGGTCGGCAGCTCCTTGAGGAAGCACCCCCAGCCCAACATTCCCACCATGGTGGCAAGGCCTCCCAATACCGCTCCCGTCAAGGCAGCAGCGGGCGACCCAGAGAATGACTCAAGGGTCAACAGGCAGGAAGAGGCCACCATACAGGCAATGCAGCACCCACATAAGGCAACAAGGCGCGCTTTTCGCCCAAGCCGGCCCCGCAAGGCCGCAGAGCGCCCTTGCCCGAGGCTTGACAAGGCACGGGCAAGGGAAGACGCTTCGGTGTCCTTGCCGTCAATCGGCAGGGGGGTGCCTGGTATAGCTTGCTGCGTGACCTGTCCCTGTCGATTGCCTTGGATCTTCGGTACGTCCCGCTCCTGTCGATTGCCCCTTATTATGAGACCGTCCTGATCCTGCCTGCCGCTTTGTATCCCCTGTCCTCCCCGTGCCTTTTGTGCACCGGGGCCCTTCCGTCCAGAGAAGGCGGCCCCGAGTGCGACAAACAGGGCGACCACGCCGAAGCTGCCATAGAACAACAGGTGCGTGTCGATGCCCCCATGGTCCACGGTGTTTTGGCGCACGATGAGGACGCGCCACATGATGAGGAATACGAATCCGAAGGGCCAGGCGTTGGACAGGGCCAACCTGCCAAGGCCGGGAAGCACTATCCGGTCGGGACGTCCTGGTGATTGCATCAAGCCTCCTCCACAAGGCCCTTCGGGGAAGGGCCGCAACGCCTCCGATTATAGCTTTTGGGTGTTCCCCTGTCCAGAAGCGATCGATCCGGCCATCTCAGGTCGCGGGTAGGTGGATACAGGGGGGCAGCGGGACATAGGCAACAGGCAGCGGGACACAGGCAGCGGGGCACGGGGGCGCAGGGACACAGGGACGGTGCAGGGGTGGACACAGGGACGGTTCATCTGTCCATTTTCCCATCTGGGAAAATGGA
>JAIRPR010000119.1 GCA_031256895.1 Coriobacteriaceae bacterium | reverse complement strand
AGGACCCGTCAAAGGCTTACCCGAAAGCCCTGTCAAAAACCCTTTTCCCAACCCGCCACGAAAAGCCTTCGGGCATCTTGCGGTCAGTGTCACCATGGTCTTATGGGGAAGCACCTTTGCGGCTTCGAAGATCCTTATCGAGCACGGCATCTCGCCTCTTGAGATACTGATAGCCCGCTTCACCATTGCCTGGCTGCTCATGCAGCTCATCCCGAGTCCTCGGTTGGGGTTCGCAGGCTGGCGCAGGGAGTCGTTCTTCATAGTGGCAGGCCTCGGAGGGGTCACCCTGTACTTCCTTTTCGAGAACACGGCGGTCTCTTTCACCTATGCCTCCAACGTGGGGCTCATCTGCGGCATCAACCCCTTGTTCACGGCGGCCTTGTTCTGGGTGTTCTATCGTGAAAGGCCACGGGTCTGGTTCTTCGTCGGCAGCGCTCTTGCGGTCTTTGGCATCGTATGCGTCGCGGGCAATGGGACTGAGATGCGCATGGGCTTGGTAGGAGACCTTCTGGCAGTCCTTGCCTGTCTTTGTTGGTCGTTCTATACCGTTGCCATCAGGAAGATCCGCAAGATGGCGCAAGGCAGTGCAGTTCCTGCATCCGTTGGGGGACACGCAGCCCCGGATGGGTCCGATCCGGTCTCACTCACAGGGGCGACTGACGAGATAGCGCTCACGAGGCGCGTGTTCTTCTGGGGGATGGTTGGCTCGCTTCTGCTCGTGCCCTTCTCAGGCACGGCGGATTTCCTGCGGGTGGGGGCACCCCTTGACGCATGGCTTGCCCCCGAGGTCTTGGCACCCTTGCTCTATCTGGCGGTCTTGGCGTCCTGCCTTTGTTATGCAGCCAACAACTTCGCCATGCGGGTCATCGGTGAGGTCGCTGCGACCAGCTATATCTATACCCTGCCGGCCATCTCGATGTTGGCTTCGCATATCTTGCTGGGAGAGCCTGTCACGCCCCTGGCAGTCGTCGGCATGGTGGCCATCACCCTGGGCCTCTTGGTTTCTGAGGAATTTTGGAAGCGAAACCAAAAAGAGGCTCGGGTATAAGCCGGTTTTTGTTATCATGGAACCTCAAGACACATCGGACGTGGCCAGCAACCAAAGGATTGCAGGAAGGACAAGGCGATGGTGCAGCAGAACCTGGAGCAACAGAATACAGCGGTCGAAGGGATACAGGAACACCGTGCCCACATAGACGAGATAGACAAACAGATTGTCTCACTGCTCAACCGGCGTACCCAGCATGCGCTTGCTATTCGTGCGCTCAAACCGGAAGCCCATATGGGCCTGTACGACCCCCGGCGCGAAGAGGAGATATTCTCGCGTGTGTACGGGTTCAATGAGGGCCCCCTCTATAACGACAGCCTGCGCGAGATATACCAGGGCATCCTGAAGGTGATGAAGGAGATTCCGTCCCTATGAGCGAAACGACGACAAGATCACTGCCCGACCTGGGCACCCGTACCGATGAGATAACCATATTCGCCGGCCCCTGCTCCGTCGAGAGCGCCGAGCAGTTCGACGAGGTCGCCGAGGCCTTGGCCGAATGCGGCCTGACCTGGATCCGGGGCGGTGCCTTCAAGCCGCGCACCAACCCCCATTCCTTCCAGGGGCTCGGAGAAGAAGCCCTTCAGATCATGGCATCGGCAGGGAAGCGCTACAACCTGAGGATCCTGACCGAAGTCGTCGACTCAGCCCACTGCCCCCTGGTGCATTCCTATGTAGACGGACTGCAGATAGGCACCCGCAACATGGCCAACTTCTCCCTTTTGAAGAACATAGGCCTGGTGACCGCTGATTCCCATAAGATGGTGCTTTTCAAGCGCGGCATGGCTGCCACCATATCGGAATGGCTTGCCGCAGCCGAGTACATCACCATGAGCTCCAACCAAAACGTCATGATGTGCGAACGTGGCCTGCGCACCTTCGAGACAGCCACCCGTTTCACCCTCGACATATCTGCCGTGCCGGTCATCCATAAACAGAGCCTGTTTCCCATCTGCGTGGATGTCTCACACCCAGCTGGCGTGCGCGACCTGGTGCCCTCACTCGCGAAGGCCTCGGTGGCAGCAGGCTGTGACGCCCTCATGATAGAGGTGCATCCCAACCCGCCGGCAGCGCTGAGCGATGGCCCCCAGCAGCTCACACCCCGCCAGTTCAAGGAGCTCCTGGAAGAGCTGAGGGAGTTAGCCGCAGTTCTCAACAAGAAAATCGTCTAGGTGCCCCGGATGCGGCAGAAGGCGCTCCAAGCCTCGCTTACGTACCCCCTGTACGCCACGCTCGGCTTTCACGCCCCCTGCACGCATCGGGGGCACCGAGACCAAACGCCCCGGATGCGGCAGAAGGCGCTCCAGGCCCAGCTTACGTACCCCCTGTACGCCACGCTCGGCTTTCACGCCCCCTGCACGCAACCGAGGGGGAACGGCTTCGAGCCGGGGTGTCTAGCCTGCAATGAGTGACAAAGGGAAGAAATGACGCTTGACTATACGGTTCTCAATGACGCACAGCGCGAAGCAGTATTCTGTACGCAAGGGCCTTTGCTGGTGCTTGCTGGTGCGGGCAGCGGAAAGACACGGGTGCTCACCTATCGTATCGCCCGTCTGTTGCAAGACGAAGGGGTCGCCCCCTGGGAGGTGCTTGCCATCACCTTCACCAACAAGGCGGCGGCAGAGATGCGTGAGCGTCTGGCCATGCTGGTGGGCGGCGCATCCCGGGGCATGTGGGTGTCCACCTTCCACAGCATGTGCGTGCGCATCTTAAGGGCTGATGCCGAACGGCTCGGCTTCACGCGCAGCTTCGCCATCTACGACGACGACGACTCGAAGCGCCTCTGCAAAGAGATCATGGCCGAACTTGACATCGACCCCAAGCGCTTCCCCATGCAGGCTTTGCGCAACCGTATCTCGGCGGCGAAGAACGAGCTGGTGGTGCCCGGCAACTTTGGCGATACCGCTCTTGACCCGGTGGGGAAGGTGGCCGCCCGTGTGTATGTGCGCTTGCAGGAGCGCTTGAAGGCTGCCAATGCCTTCGACTTCGACGACCTGCTGCTGTATGCCTACATGCTCTTGAGAGGCCATCCGGAC
>JAIRPR010000118.1 GCA_031256895.1 Coriobacteriaceae bacterium | reverse complement strand
CGCAGCGCTTGCCGCTGCCTTGGCCGCCCGCCGGATGCAACCGGACAGGGGTGTAGGCCTGGGCAGGCTTTGGGCCATGCGCCGCTTGACGCGATCCAAGCAGGCACGAACACGGCCATGAACAGGAAGAGGCTGGCTTGAAGGCAGGTCGAAGCCGACGTCTTGCACCATGCGATGCCGCCACCGGGGACGGCACTGAAAAGGAAGGGCCCCCTTAAGGGGGCCCTTCCTTTTGGGCAAAGCTGTCACAAACCCGCCTGACCGGGACCCCGCTGAATCTGTCAGCCTGAGACCCCGTTGAATCAACCTGCCTTAGGCCCCGTCGTAGGCTTCCTTGAGTTTCACCAGATGGCCATAACGTTCCTGCGCCGCCTGCTCACTCCGCTCGAAGAGGTCTGCCGCCCGTTCAGGGAACTCACGGGTCAAACGGCTATATCGTGCCTCATTCATCAGGAATTCTTGATATCCGCCCACAGGCTCCTTGGAATCGAGCAGAAGCTTCTTGCCAGGCTCTGCCTGCGGGTTGAAGCGCAGCAGGTTCCAATAGCCGCAATCCACGGCCTTCTTCATCTCGTCCTGGCAATTGGCCATGCCCCCCTTGATCGAATGCATCTCGCAGGGGGAATACCCTATGATGAGCGAAGGCCCGCGATAGGCTTCCGCCTCGATGATCGCCTTGATGGTCTGCGCAGGCTTGGCACCCATGGCAACCTGGGCCACATACACATACCCATAGCTCATCGCCATCTCGGCTAGGCTCTTCTTCCTGATCTCCTTGCCAGCAGCTGCGAACTGGGCGACCTGCCCTATGTTTGACGCCTTGGAGGCCTGGCCTCCGGTGTTCGAGTACACCTCGGTGTCGAACACGAACACGTTGACGTCCTTGCCAGAGGCTAGGACATGGTCGAGGCCTCCATAGCCGATATCGTATGCCCAGCCGTCACCGCCGAAGATCCAGACCGACTTCTTCGTGAGGTACTGTTTGGAATCCAGGATGGCTTTGACAATTTCGGCCGCCTCAGCAGGTGCTTCTGTGGCAAGGCCTGTTAACGCGGCCTCGTATGCCCGCGACGCTTCCTTGCCGGCCTCGGCATCATCCAGCGTATCGATCCATGCCTGGGCTGCCCCCTTGACGGCAGCGTCCACACCTTCAAGCTCAAGCAGCCTTCGGGTGTCGGCAAGCAACTTGTCGCGCACCGCCTCGTGCCCGAGCAGCAGGCCCAGGCCATGCTCGGCGTTGTCCTCGAAGAGAGAGTTCGACCAGGCAGGCCCATGACCTTCCTTGTTCACCGTGTAGGGGGCTGTCGCCGCAGGGCCTCCCCAGATGGATGAGCAGCCCGTGGCGTTGGCGATGAACATCCTGTCGCCGAAGAGCTGGGTGACCAGCCGAGCATAAGCCGTTTCGGCGCACCCGGCACAAGCTCCCGAGAACTCCAACAACGGCTGCCTGAACTGGCTTCCCTTTACACTGGCATCGAAGAGCCCTGGCTTCTCGGACACGTTGGCGGCACAGAAATCGAACACTTCCTGTTGGCCCATCTCTTCTTCCTGGGGCACCATGGCAAGCGAATGGGTCGGGCATTGGCCGATGCACACGCCGCAGCCCATGCAGTCGAGCGGCGAGACCGCCAAGGTATAGCGCAGGCCTTCGTTCCCCTTGCCTTTCAGGGGCACGGACCGGATGGCTGTCGGCGCAAGGGCAGCCTCTTCTTCGCTCAGTGCATAAGGCCTTATGGTGGCATGAGGGCACACGAACGAGCAGTTGTTGCACTGGATGCAGCTTGCTTCGTCCCATGTGGGCACGCTCACGGCCACCCCGCGCTTCTCGTAGGCGGCGGCACCCAACTCGAACTGGCCGTCCGCATGCGCAAGGAAGGCCGATACCGGCAGGCTGTCGCCATCCATATGGCCGACCGGCGCCATGATGGTGTTCACCATCTGCACGACCTCCGGCCTGCCCGCACGTTGTTCTCCCATTGGCCCGGCGACGGCGCCCGCCCAGCCCTCCGGTACCTCGACCGCAACGAAGGCCGTGGCGCCTGCATCGATGGCACGGTGGTTCATGTCCACGATGTCCTGTCCCTTGCTGGAATAGGATGCCGTGGCTGCGTCCTTCATGAATTGGATGGCCTGTTCTTGCGGCATCACATCGGCAAGAGCGAAGAACGCCGACTGCAGGATGGTGTTCGTGCGCTTGCCCATGCCGAGCCCAGCGGCAAGGTCGATGGCGTTGATGGTGTAAAGGCGTATCCGGTTCTCAGCGATATAGCGCTTGGCCTCGGCGCTCAAGTAGCCTTCGAGCTCTTCGGCGCTCCACTGGCAGTTTATCAGGAACACGCCGCCTGGCTTCACATCGTTCACCATATGGAAGCCCTTGATGACATACGAGGGGTTATGGCAAGCGACGAAGTCTGCCTTGTTGATGTAATAGGGGCTTTTGATGGGCGAATCGCCGAAGCGCAGGTGGCTGATGGTGACACCGCCGGTCTTCTTCGAGTCATATTGGAAGTATGCCTGGATGTACTTATCGGTATGGTCCCCGATTATCTTGATGGAGTTCTTGTTGGCGCCGACCGTGCCATCGCCCCCCAAGCCCCAGAACTTGCACTCGATGGTGCCCGGGGCTGCGGTGTTCGGGCAAGAGGCGTCCTCGGGCAGCGAAAGGTGCGTCACATCGTCGGTGATGCCCACCGTGAACTCGCGGGCAGGGGCTTCACGGGCAAGCTCCTGGTAGATGGCGAAGACCGATGCCGGAGGGGTGTCCTTAGAGGCCAGGCCATAGCGCCCGCCCACGACCACAAGGTCGTGACGGCCAAGCTGGGCCAACGAGTTGACAACGTCCATGTAGAGGGGCTCGCCCACCGAACCCGGTTCCTTTGTGCGGTCCATGACCGCCAGCTTTCGGGCGGACGTCGGCAGGGCAGCCAGGAACTTCTCGGGCACGAAGGGGCGGTAGAGGCGCACTTTGACCAAACCCACGCGTTCACCCTGGGCATTCAGGTAATCGACGACCTCTTCCACCACGTCGCAGAAGGAGCCCATGGCCACGATGACGCGGTCGGCGTCCGGGGCGCCGTAGTAGTTGAAGAGCCCGTAATCGGTTCCCAGCTTCTCGTTCACCTTGTCCATGTAATCCTCAACGATGGCAGGAAGCGCATCGTAGTGGCTGTTGCAGGCCTCGCGGTGCTGGAAGAAGATGTCGCCGTTCTCGTGGGCGCCCCGCATGGCCGGCCGCTCGGGGTTGAGGGAGCGGTCGCGGAAGGCCTTCACCGCTTCTGTGTCGCACAGGGCGGCCAGGTCGGCGTAGTCCCACACGGCGATCTTCTGAACCTCATGCGAGGTGCGGAAGCCGTCGAAGAAGTTGATGAAGGGCATGTGGCCTTTGATGGCGGAAAGATGCGCGACCGCAGAAAGATCCATTATCTCCTGCACGTTGCTTTCAGCAAGCATCGCAAAGCCCGTCTGGCGGCAGGCCATGACGTCGGAATGGTCCCCGAAGATGCTCAGGGCATGGGTGGCCACCGTGCGTGCGCTCACATGGAACACCGTGGGCAGCTTCTCCGCGGCCATCTTGTACATATTGGGTATCATGAGCAGGAGGCCTTGTGACGCGGTATAGGTGGTGGTCAGCGCCCCAGCGGCGAGCGAGCCATGGACCGCGCCTGCGGCGCCGCCTTCCGATTGCATCTCGCACACCTTCACCGTGGTGCCGAAGATGTTCTTCTTTCCGGCGGCCGCCCATTGGTCGACCAGGTCGGCCATCGGGCTTGAAGGGGTGATGGGGTAGATGCCTGCGACCTCTGAGAACGCATATGAGACATATGCCGCCGCGTTGTTGCCGTCCATGGATTTGAGTTCTCTCGTCATGTACCTCTCCTTTGAGCAGATCGGCCTGTCCAACAGGCCTGGGGACGTCAGCACTTGTGCATAGCATGGCAGCATCACAAGGCGCGGTGCCTTGCATACTGTCAGAACCGTATGGATGAGCCTGTCGGGACGAGCATCCCTCACCCATGTCGAAGATGCAATGTGAATGCACAGCACCCATGATACCAATACCGCTTCGACCCCAAGAACGGCATAAGCCACTGTGTCAGATTGCAGGCGCTTCCCTTCGGCAAGCGGCTTCGGGCACCCAAGGTCGCCCTTAAAGCCCGGATGCCCCAAGACGGGGCATCCGGAGTTGTTGTCCGTGACGCCGGATGCCCCAAGATGGGGCGTCCGGATTCTTGTCCGTGACGCCGGATGCCCCAAGACGGGGAGTCCGGAGTTGTTGCTCTTGATGCCCGGATGCCCCAATTTGAGGCATCCGGGGTCGTTCTTCAGGCCGCTCAGCCCACCAACAGGGCAAGAAGCGGGACCAGCAGCAACGCCACGATGTTGAACACCTTGATCATCGAGTTCAGGGCAGGACCTGCGGTGTCCTTGTAAGGGTCGCCCACGGTGTCGCCGGTGACCGCAGCTTGATGCGCAAAGGAGCCTTTGCCGCCGAACTTGCCTTCCTCGATGAGTTTCTTGGCGTTGTCCCAGGCACCGCCTCCCGAGGTCATGGATATGGCCACGAACAGCCCGGTGATGATGGTGCCCACCAAGGCACCGCCCAAGACGAGCGAGGTGAACTCGAAGGCTGCATCATAACCGACCGCCTTCAGGATGAAGCCGATAGCCAAGATCAGGATGGGGGCCCCGATTGGTATCATGGCCGGAAGCGTCATCTCCTTCAAGGCGCTCTGGGTGACCAGGTCCACGCAGGTGGCGTAATCGGGCTTGCCTGTGCCCTCCATGATGCCGGGTATCTCCTTGAACTGGCGCCGCACCTCTTCGACGACCCCGCCAGCAGCCTTGCCGACCGAGGTCATGGCACGCGAGGCGAAGAGATAGGGCAGCAGGCCGCCCACGAAAAGGCCGACCAGCACGAAGGGGTTCGACAAATCGAAGCTCAAGGTCCTGCCCGTCTCTTCAGCAACGGTATGGGTGAAGTCGGCAAAGAGCACCACTGCTGCCAAAGCGGCCGAAGCGATGGCATAGCCCTTGGTGACAGCCTTGGTGGTGTTGCCCACCGCGTCGAGGGCATCGGTGTTCTCGCGTACGCTTTCCGGCAGGCCGCTCATCTCAGCGATGCCGCCGGCGTTATCGGTGACCGGGCCGAAGGAATCGATGGCAACCACGATGCCCGCCATGGACAGCATGGAAAGTGCGGCAACGGCGATGCCGAAGATGCCGCCCAAGAAGAAGCTCACCAAGGTGGCGATGACGATCATGAGGATGGGAAGGCCGGTGGCTTCCATACCCACGGCCAGGCCTTGGATGATGTTGGTGGCATGTCCGGTCTCAGAGGCGCTGGCGATTCCTTCGACCGGCTTCTTCGTAGAAGACGTGTAGTAATCGGTCACATAGACCATGCCGGCGGTCAAAACGACGCCCATGACCGCACAGATCCAGACGCTCAGCGGCGTCAGGCCTGCAGGGGCAAGCAAGGGGTTGGCGATGGTCAGGCTGGGCAGGAGCCACAGGCACAGCGGGAAGAACAGCACCACCGCGATGGCAGCCGCAATCCAGAGGCCTTTGTAAAGGGCGCCCATGATGGTGCCGTTGGGACCCATCTTGACGAAGATGGTGCCGATGACTGAGGCCAAGATAGAGGCAGCGCCGATGGCCAGCGGGAAGCCCAAAGCCACCGCGATGTTGGCGTCACCGAAAGCAAGATGCCCGATCAGCATGGCCGCCACGGTGGTCACTACATAGGTCTCGAAGAGGTCTGCGGCCATGCCGGCGCAGTCGCCCACGTTGTCGCCCACGTTGTCGGCGATGACAGCGGGGTTGCGCGGGTCGTCCTCAGGGATGCCTGCTTCGACCTTCCCTACCAGGTCGGCGCCGACATCGGCCGCCTTGGTGAAGATTCCGCCGCCCAGACGGGCAAAGACCGATATGAGCGAGCCGCCGAAGCCCAAGCCCACCAGTGCCGAAAAGGGCGCTATGCCAGCCATCACCAGAAGACCGATGACGGATACTGCCAATATGCCCAAGCCGATGACGAACATGCCGGTCACGGTACCCGACTGGAACGCCACCCGCAGCGCCTTGCCAAGGCCTCCGCGGGCTGCCTCGGCGGTGCGCACGTTGGCGCGCACCGAGATGCTCATCCCGATGAAGCCGGCTGCTGCCGAAGCGGCACCGCCCAGCAGAAAGCCGACAGCAGTCCAGACGCCGAAGCCGTTCACACCGACAAAGCCTGGTATCAGCAGGATGACGGCGATGATGACGGCCACGATGGCCACGGTGCGGTACTGGCGTTTCATGTACGCCATGGCACCTTCCTGGATGGCAGCGGATATCCCCTGCATGGTGTCGTTGCCTGCGGGCAGCTTATTGACTCGCGCAATCAAGATACCCGCATACACGACAGCTACCACACCGGCGATAAGGCCGATCAGAAGCGGTGTCTCAATCATTGTGTTCTCTTCCTTTCCTCGCTTTTTCTGTGTCATGCCCAAGCCTTGCACCCGATTCGACGGGCTGTGGGTCGAGGCATTCCTCCTGGAACCAACCCGGGGCGTGAAGGCCTTTTCGGCAGCCTTCCCTGCCCCTTACTGCATACCCTTTCAGCTTCTGGCAGCCTTCTGTGGCGTCTGGCGCAGCCACAACTCATCACGAGAAGGCATACCAGGAAACCCTGGGTTCCTCGGTATGCATAGCAGCGTTCCATGATAACAGCACACAAGGGCATCAGGTCGCCCCACATTAAAAAACAGCCGCCCGTCCCCACCATTTTCGGTAAGTGGGAAAGCAAGCGCCCGCGGCAGCAAGAAGCCCCCTGGATGCCCGCAGAAGGCTTGAAGGGCGAGCGAAGCGTATACGGACATACGTGAGCGAGCCCTGAACGCCTTCTGCGGGCATCCAGGGGGCTTCTAGGTCCAGAACTGGGCAGTCTCGACCACTATATCCTGATACGCCCAAGGGTAGGCATCGGAGAGCCACCCGGTCTCGGGCACGAAGCACAGCAGCGCGCTATAGGCCACGCTGAGGGCAACCAAGGCTATGAGGCATCTGATGAGCAGGCCATATGTTTGTGAGGAGGGGTCGAGGTTCTCGTTCACGATGAACACGAGCAGCACCGCCGCGGCGAGGAACATGAAACTGAAATCGGCGAAGTAGCGCTGGAGGATGCCGGCCACCTCGGCATCGAGCAGGGCAACCGCAATACCTGCGCTCAGAAGCACCACGATGACGCCGGCGATGGTCCGCGTGGATCTTTGCGCTATCCGCATCTTCAGGATTCGACGCGAGAAGGGCAGCACCCACAGCAGGGGCAGACAGGCAAGCACCCCGCCGAAGGTCGCTTCTTTGATGGTCTGGCCCATGTAGGTGGTGTCGAAGGGCACGGCCTGCAGGTAGGGGAAGACCCCTGCGACCGAGGGGGGCTGGACGAAATAGGCGAAGAGGGCGGGTGCCAGACGGCCGATGGCAAAGCCTCGTTTGGTCATATCGTTCACCGTGAGGTTGTAGTTCGCCCCGAAATCCGCGAACGAGCCGAAGCGCGCACGGTTGTACCACATGAGGCCGGCCGCCACCACGGCATAGGGTGCGAGCAGACAGGCGAACTCGCGGGCGCCCTTGGGGGTCAGGATGTGGCGGTTGGTGATGAAGAGCCGCCAGAACAGGGGGAAGGCCAAGAAAGACAACACGACGAACTGGGGGCGGCAACCCACTACCAAGGCCATGCAGAGGGATCCGAGCAGGTACCATCTGCCGGGCGAGGCTGCCATCCTTCCCCTCATCCAGAAGTAGAGGCCCCATACGGAAAAGGCAAGGCCCATCATGATGGGAAGGGAATAGAAGGTCGGGAACTTCAAGAGGTACAGGATGCCGCAACAGGTGACCAACGGTATCTGCAAGAGCAGGTAGAGGCCCAGGCTCACCCGCTTGAAATGATAGCGTGCAAAACGGTCGAGCAGCACCGAGCAGCCCAGCACAAAGGCGATGCACGACACCAACACCCCGATGGCTGTGGGGAAGTTCGCCCCTGTCAGCACATAGAAGGGCAGATAGAACACCAGGACCGGCACTACCCCGAAATAGACGTAGTAATGCCCTTCATAGTAGGCCACATCGAAGAGGTAGGGCTCGCCCGTCGCCTTCTGCGCTTCGTCACGGGCCCCTTTGTCGTAGGGGTCGTCCATGTCCTTCAGCCATTGGGGCGGCTCTTCGTCAAGATAGAGCTGGCCTTTGGTCATGGCCTTTGCAAGCTCGGCATACTGTTGGGCGTTCTCGCCACCGACATCGAAGGTGGTCACCACGCTGCCGGGTATCCACGACCCCGAGTTGTAACGTGATGTCGCAACCCCCACCAGGTTGGACCCGAGGAAGAGGAACGAAGCCATAAGGTACACCTCGATGAGCACAGCAGCCACGATGACCAGCTTTGACTTACGGGGGCGTTCGGTCATGAAGCAGCGGTAGATGCTCGAGTGGGGTCGGAACACATAGACAAGGGCCAGTATTCCCACGACGCACCAGAAGCGCATGGTGTTGAAGTCGAAGGGGTGCTGTACGTTGATGGACACACCGGCAAGCTTGATGGGGTAGGAGACGTCTTCCCCCCCGATCTCGATGCGAAGGCTTCCTACCAGCCCTGTCGTGTTCAAATTGATGTATTGGCTTTGCAGGGAATTGGTGGCCACCTTCACCGTAGGCACGCCCACGGTGTATTCGGTCGAATCGAAATAGGTGTGATGCGCCTCATCGGTGAATTGTATCTTCACGTCCAGGAGCTGGGCAGGCTGCTTCTCGTCGAAGTCCAGCCTCACATTGTGGACCTTGGTGTTGAGGTTCGAGAACTCCAGCACGTGGTCCACTTCCGTTATCTTGTAAGTTCCGTCGTCGGCCTGCGACAGGCCTATCCTGGCATCAAGGCTGATGGGTTTGAAGTCTGCCGAAGCGAAATAGTTGTGGTTGAAGACGAAGGCCTCCAAGGCCATCGCGACAAGGGAGACCACCAGGGCACAACGCAGAAGGCTCAACAACGAGCGTTGGTGCCTCATGCAGAAGGCACGCACGAAATCCCATATGTTCTCCCAGATGCTCGGCATTGCCCTGCCATTATATACCGAGAGGGGGCCAATCCATCCCCCATCCGGGGTTCTTCGTGGAAAAAGCGGGGCTATGGGCTGCTTGCGGGGCTTCGGGCTGCTTGCGGGGCTTCGGGCAGGAACGGGGGGCTATGGGCTGCACGGGAAGGCCTCCACCCTACGATTTGGCTTCGGGCTGCTTGCGGGGCATCCTACCCCCCACTGCGTACCGATGAAGCGCGGCAGCATCTTCCCGGCACGATTGCCCGACCTTTCCACCCAGGCTCAGCCCGTTCTCAAGCCTTCTTCGCCAGGGTCGGCACGATTGCCCCACCCTTCCGCCAGGCTCAGCCTGTTTGCAAGCCTTCTTCGCCCATTCCGCTGTCTATCAGCCAGAAGAGCTCTTCGCGCGAGCTCACCTCAAGCTTGCGGTAGATGTTCTTGACATGGCTTCGCACGGTGCTGTCAGACAGGAAGAGCTTCTTGGCGATGAAGGCAGGGCTGTATCCCCTGCCGATATAGGCCATTATCTCGCTCTCTCTTTGGGAAAGGCCATGCAAAGCGGCAAGCTGCTCCAAGCGCGGCACGAAGTTCGCCCATGCAGGGCTTGCGGCATCGCCTTCGGCAGGGGCATACATCGAACGCCAGGCACGAAGCCCCGGTGAAAGCATCAGATACACCAGATACAGGGTTGAAAGGGAAAGCAGCAGCAGATCAAAGCCTTCTCCTATCAGGGGAATGTCACGAAAAGCCAGGCCGATCAACGAAACGACGCAAAAAGCCGACAAAGCGAACCCGAATCTCAGGGGCACCGAGAACTCGCGGGCGCCCGCAGTGGCGGTGAAGAGCACCAGGGCAAGGATGCCTATGATGCCGAAGAAGACATAGAGGCCAAGGGCTTGGGGCACAGCTCCCACCCCTTCCCCAGGAAGGCTGTTCACCAGGATGAGCGTTGCCGCTACAACAGGAAGGAAGACCTGGTAGACAAAGGGCATCAGGGGTTTTTCAAGCCGCGTGAAACAGAGGGGCGCAACAATCAGGCCTTCAGCCACCGTTCCAAGGCCTTCCGCAAAGATGAAATCGAGCACCAAGACCTTCCTGACTGCCATAGTGAGCGCGAACAGCAAGAAGCCTACAAAGGGGACGCCCACCACCGAGAACAGCCGCCTCAGGGCAGTGGCTGGCTTCAAGTCGGAAGTCACCCCTGGATGCTCGTCAGGCATGCGGCAATGAAGCTGACGCCAGAGGGGGCCAAGTGTGCCAGCCAGGGTCGACAGGAAGTAGAAGGCCAGTTGGGCATCGGCGCTCAGTTGTGCGAACACCGTGTTCACAATGGCACTGGCACTGAGCAACAGGCACAAGCGCAAAAGGATGTTCCTCAAGTCATAAGAAGAGAAATAAGATGCCCAATGAAGGGCAAGCACCAAAGTGCCAAAACCGCTGCAGAGCCCAGCAACCGCACTGAAAGCCTCCACACCTGCTTCCAAGATGCCTGGATGTGCCATCGCAATCAAAAGCCCACCCACGCTGGCCACGTGGATGCAAACACCTACTACCAGCACCGATGGCCGCAGGATAGGCACATCAGGTCGCGTCAAAGCCAGCAAAGCAATCGCCAAGCCGCTCACCGCAGCCATCGCCAGACTGCCATGGGCGAAACCAGGCATGACGGTTTCGAAGCCTGGAAGGGAAACATCGAAGGTCATACTGGGAGAATACAGGGGGCATGTGGCAAAATAGGCTACAAACGAGAGGGACAGGGCTATCTGGCATCGCTTCCCCAAGGTTCCTTCCTTTCATTTCGCACAAATATCCCCGTGCTCTGGTTTCGCGGCCAAGGGCTACGGCTCGGCATCTGCACGGATCACCAACCAGGGGCATAGCCACGGGAATCAGCGAAAGCCCTCAATGGTCAAGCCACAGTATAAGCCTCCAAAACCCATGGCTCAAGCAAAAGCAGTTCATTGCCCTGTTGAAAGGCAAAATCCCCCATAATCGTGATGCTGTTTCCCCCTTTTTCGCGATAGCACCGAACAGGGAAAGGATTTAGGCTTTGAACCACAATGCTGGCGGTGTGCCGTGTTGTGACGCCCCTTTGGGGGCAGGGCAGGGCGCAACAGCACCCGGTCGGTCAGATAACCAGCCAGCGGGCAGGGTGCCTGCGCTGACAAGTTGAAAGGACTCATGAGCTATGGAACAGAACAAAGAGGGTACAGGGAGTCAAAAGCCGGTATCGCGCCGCAGTTTCTTGAAAGGGGCCGGTCTTGGTGCCGTGGGCCTTGCGGGGGCGGGTGCGCTGGCAGGTGCCGGAGCGCTGAGCGCCTGTGCGCCCAATGCGCCATCCACGCAGAAGGCAGAAGGCGGCACGGGTGCCGGCACAGGTACCGCCACAGGTGCGAATGGCGGCGGGGCCGCCCAGTCGGGGTGGAAGACCCCTCCGGCAGAAGCCACCGAGTTCGTGGCTGAACACAGCTTCGATGTGGTGGTCGTCGGGCATGGCTATGCCGGCGTCACCTCTTGTCGCGAGCTTGCTGAAAGCGGGGTGAAGGTTGCCCTTCTCGAGGTGCAGCCAGAGGCGAACTATATGGCGATAGGCAACGAGAGCTGCGCCATCAATTCGAAGGTCTTGGACCGCCTGACCTCATACAACCCCGTCCCCCCTGTCGATCCCATAGAGTACATGGACAACTGGATGACCATGGTGGGCAACCAGGCGAACCCTGCCCTCATCATGAGGTACTGTCAGAACATGGGCGACAACATCGACTGGTACTACGATGGCCTGACCGAGGCCGATTGGGACACCTTCACCCATACCGGTTGGCCGAACAAAGGAGAGACCTGGGAACATCTGCTTCCCAATATCGGCCCCATCAAGTTCTGGCCGGGCACCTTCTCTTGTTATGGCGAATGCAACCAGACCCGCATCCAGGGCTATAACCGCGAAGCAGCCAAGAAGGCAGGTGCGGAGTTCTTCTTCGGGACCCGGGGCGAATACCTTGTCATGGAGGGCGGCAAGGTGGCCGGCGTCGTGGCATCGAACGCAGAAGGGCACGTCAAATTCAACTGCAAGGCTGCGGTGATCGCAACCGGCGGCTTCTCCTATAACAATGAGATGCTCCAAGACCTGATGCCCGACCTCTACAATGCCTTGGTGGGCGAAGAGGGCTTCAACAAGCCGCCCGAGCCAGGTGCCTTTTCCCTGGCAAACCCCAATGCCAATGGCGATGGCATCAAGATGGCGCATTGGGCAGGGGCCCATCTGGAAACGCTGCCGGTCGCCGGCATGAACGCCAAGCACATCCAACCTCCGGCAGGCATGACCAACCTGCCCCAGGCCGTCTGGGTGCGCGGCAACGGCAAGCGTTTCTGCAACGAGTTCTATCCAATCGTTGAACAGCGTGGTGTGCCCAATGTGTATATGGATAGGGAACCTATCCACTGCGTCTTCGACGACGACTTCACCACCTATCGTTCCTATTATGTCCCGCAGCACGGAGGCATGGAACCTACGGCTTCGGCAATCGAAGGCCTGCGAGCATCCATGGACAAGGCGTATGCGAAGTTCAAAGGCACGTGGGTAGAACCTGAGACGGACGGGAGCGAAGAAGCGCCCATGGGTCCCATGATGGCCATCGACTACATCGCCGATGACACGCTCGAAGGCCTGGCGAAGCAATTGGGGTTGACAGGCGTTGCGGCAACCGAGTTCATCAAGCAGATAGAACGCTACAACGGCTATTGTGAGAAAGGCGCAGACGAGGAATTCGGGCGCTATAAGGAAGTCTTGTTCCCCGTGAAGAATGGCCCCTTTTATGCGGCTTCTGGCAACCCTGGCCTTGGTGAGCTGATGTGCACCATGGGCGGCATCATCACTGATGGCGAACAGAACGCGCTCGACAAGGACTTCAAGCCCATACCCGGCCTCTATGTCTCAGGCAACGATTGCGGCCGCCGTTATGGCATCGAGTACATCACGCCTACTCCCGGCGTCAGCCTTGGGATGGCTATCACCTTAGGCCGTGAGTGCGGAAGATCGGTGTTCAAGGCGCTGTCACAATAAAGGGGGCACCCCCGTGTTCCTCGCGTGTGCAGCGGCGCTTCCCTGCGCACGCGAGGGCTTGGGAAACCGGCCGGTTTGTCAGGCGGCTGGTTGCAGTCGGCCGGTCGCCCGCCTGACGACTGGTTGCAGTCGGCCGGTCGCCCGCCTGACGGTTGGACGTTCGCCCTACCTCCCCCGATCGGCTGGACGCCCTTTGGACTGCGTCCTTGAACACTTTAACGGGAATCGGACACCTGAAGTGGCTCGTTTTCCTCAAGAATTCGTGGGCTTGAGACATCCAGGGCACTATGGCGCCTTCCTTTCGGTATAATCCTCCACAGAAGAAACCAAGCATGACAGTGCGAACGTGACAAGGGCAGCCAACCTTGAGCGAGAAAGGAGACGGTTCCCTTTCTCGTTATCGCGTGACAGGGCGAACATGACAAGGGCAGTCTACCTTGTCATGGCTCCTCGTCATGAACGAAGCATGACAAGGAACCATCTGCTCTCACGTTCCCTTTCACGTTCAAGCTGGACAGTGCAACCGCAACAGTGCAACCGCAACAGTGCAACCGCATCAGTGCAACCGCAACAGTGCAACCGCAACAGTGCAACAGCATCAGTGCAAGCTGGACAGTGCAAGCTTATTTGATTGGTCGTGGCATCCATGCGCTCAGAACAAGACGCTTCCTTGGCACAAGCATCACCGGACAAACTGGAGGGACTCCGCGCCATCCTGCGAAGCCTGGGCAGTGTTGCCGTTGCCTACAGCGGCGGCGTCGATTCAACGCTCCTTCTGGTGGTCGCCTTCGATGAGCTGGGAGACAAGGCAGTCGCCTTCACCGCCCGTTCCTGCTCTTTCCCTGCGCGGGAACTTGAAGCAGCACAGGCCTTTTGCCGCAAACACCGCATTGAGCAGGTGATTGTCGATTCCGAGGAACTCGAGATAGCGGGCTTCGCCGAAAACCCCCCTGACCGCTGCTATCTTTGCAAGAGGGAGCTTTTCGCAAAGATAAAGGTCGAAGCAGACCAGAGAGGGCTTTCTTGCGTTGCCGAGGGATCCAATCTTGATGATGAGGGTGACTACCGCCCTGGTCTTGAGGCGGTCAAAGAGCTCGGAGTTCGAAGCCCTCTGCGAGAGGCAGGACTCACAAAAAGCGACATCCGTGCTATTTCTCGCAATCTTGGCCTTTCCACCTGGGATAAACCGTCATTTGCCTGCCTTGCCTCGCGCATACCCTTCGGTTCGCCCATCAGCACAGAGCTTCTTGCCCGCATCGATGCCGCTGAAGCCTGGCTCCTTGATGCGGGGCTTGGCCAGGTGCGCGTCCGGGCACATGGGGAAGTCGCCCGGATCGAATGTGACGATGCCGACAGGGAACGCTTCTCATCCCTCGCCTTCTGCCGAAAGGCCGATGCCGCGCTCAAGGGGTTTGGCTTTGCCTTCGTAGCCCTGGACCTGGGAGGCTTTGTCTCTGGATCCATGAACCGCACCCTTCCTTCCCCCATTGCCTGCGACGCTAAAGGCCATGTAGAACGCACCCTTCCTTCCCCCATTGCCTGCGACGCTAAAGGCCATGTGGAACGCACCCTTCCTTCTGAAGCGTCCTGCAAGGGATAAGTGCTTGCGGAATCCGGCGAACGCAGCCAGAACGACCGGTCGAACCATGAGCCAAGGGAGGATCGAACCGTAGGCGCTGACAACCCGATCCCCCTCTGTCATAGATCTTTGGACCCATGACTTGAGCCATAAGGATCATCATTGCCGTTCATGGTCTGACCCGTGAAAATGAAGTGCCCTGATTGCCCCCAGCGATTGGAAAGAGAGAGACATGAAGGAGAACCATCCCGCACTGGCTGACCTGTGAACAGTCAACACAGGATCCGACCTGTAACCAGAGGGCACGCATTTGTTGAGGCCAGAGCGGCCATTACGCGGTATAATGTGCTCCCGCAAAAGAGGTTTTGCACAGTTTGACAGGACAAAGGATCCAATAGGCATGAAGCAGGAAGAAAAGACCATAGCGAAGAACAGGCGGGCCTTCCATGAATACGAGGTCCTCGATCGCTATGAGGCAGGCATAGAGCTGACCGGCACTGAGGTGCGTTCTCTGCGCGAGAACAACTGCCAGATGACCGATAGCTTCATCTTGATACGCAATGGCGAGGCCTGGGCGTACAACATCCATATCCCCCCCTTCGGTCACGGCAACATAAACAACCCCGACCCCGACCGCAAGCGCAGACTGCTCTTGCATAAGCGCCAACTGCGTGAACTGGATGCTGCCATGCGCGAGAAAGGGATGGCAGTCATCGCACTGAAGATGTACTTCTCCCCCCAGTCGCTGGTGAAACTCGAGATAGCAATAGCGCGCGGCAAGAAGCTCTATGACAAACGCGAAAGCATGGCAAAACGCGACACGCAGCGCGATATCGAACGCTCGCTCAAGGAACGGGGGCGGCAGGCGTGAACATCCCACAGGAAGGAGACATAATGGGAAAACAGGACGACCCAAGCCTGAATGATGAGTCATTCGAGGAAGATGCCTTGGACGAGGGGCTCGAAGAGGATGCCTTGGACGAGGAAGACGAGGACTTCGAGGAAGATGCCTTTGACGCAGAGGGATCCGGCGAAGACGAGCCCGCAGAGGAAGATGACGAATATGACCTGGGAATAACGAAAGAGACCGTTTCAGCGGCAACCAATGATTTCAATGCTATCTATAAGGAAGGCGCTGCCGCCGCAAAAGAACTCAAGGATGCCTTCAACGACATCAAATCAGCATTCAATTTGGGGGGTCTTTTCAAATAACGAACGGATGAAACGGATCAAAGGCCGTTCGAGTGACAATGTTTCACGTGAAACATCCGTTCGGCAATAATGATTGCCCAGGACGGTTCTCAATCAAGGCCTGCCGAAGACGACTTCGGCAGGCCTTCCCTCTCGTAAGGATCCTAATTGGCGTTTGACGATTTCGGGAACTTCAAGGGATCTGTCACCTTTGCCTGCTGTCACTTTGCCCGATCGAGCCCGAGGCTTGCCTGTACATCCGCGAACACCAGCGCGGGGTCGCGGTCGCCATCTATGCTCACCAAGAGGTCACATCCGCGATAGTAGTCGATAAGGGGCGCGGTGGAAGTACCGTAGACGTTCAGGCGGTTGCGCACGGTGGCTTCATTGTCGTCGTCGCGCTGGTACATTTCGCCACCGCACTTCGGGCAAACAGCATCAGCCACAGAGCCTATATAGGAGCATTGCTTGCACATCCTGCGGGAAGTCAGGCGTCCAACAATGACCTCAGAATCCACATCGATGAGCAAGGCTGCGTCGAGCGGCCGCTCCAACCGGGCAAGTTCGCCATCCAAAGCCACTGCCTGGACGGATGTGCGGGGAAAGCCATCAAGGATGAATCCCTTGTCGGTATCGGGCGCCTGCAGACGTTCTGCCACCAGACCGATGATGACATCATCGGGAACCAGTTCCCCAGCATCCATGAAGGACTTCGCCTTCACACCGAGGGGGGTTCCCTCTTTGACAGCCGCCCTGAGCATGTCGCCTGTAGAGATATGGGGAAGCCCGTATTCCTCTACCAGTTTTGCCGCTTGTGTCCCTTTGCCGGCCCCCGGGGCCCCCAACAACACTATGTTCATATTATTCAGGTTCCTTCCCATTGTCCTGGGCTATTGCCCTCTCTGACCCTTGGATCGCCTTCTCGCGCAAACCAAGTGCCCACGTTCCTTATGGTATTCGTTTCTCTCAAAAGCTCTTATGCCTTGAGCCATTTTGTCACGAAAACCTTTTCATACCTTCTCTTCCAGCCTTCTTGCTTGGTTGACCACAAGTCCTTTATAGCAGCATTTTCGCACGCACCATTTTACGGCTAGCCACGACTCCTTCTCGCTCTGCCATGTTCGACACACGTGTCATCAGAGGCCAGACGGTGCCCTACCGAGCAGCCATAAGATACCGGTCGCATATCGCAGAAACCTCAGTACTTGGAACCCGCATGCCTTGCGATTCGCATACCGCAGAATCCTGGTACCTTGGAAACCCTGATACTGCAGAAACCTCAGCCCGTGGAGCTCGCAGGCATGTTCCTTGTGCCTTCCTTTATGGGAAGGCCTTGAACCAAGTGGGGCGGCACAAGCTTCCCGATGAACGGGCGACCCGATTCAAAGCCGTCTCATCGAAGCAACTGAGCAGGACTTGACAACCTGGCACGTGCCATGTCGTTCAACCTGACAGCCGACCTGGCACTCGTCCTGGCGGCCAGGTTCCCAAACCGGTGCCAGACCTGGTGCCCGGCTTTGAACCTGCCCTGCATCTCAACCTGGCATCTGACCTGGCTCGCGCCTTGTCACTTGAAGAAGCCGTCGTAGTTGTGCATCTTGAGCTGTGCCTCCACTTTGCTCATGGTATCAAGCGCAACGCCTATCATGATAAGTATAGAGGTGCCTCCGAAAGCCTGTATCAACTGGTTCCCGGTGAAATAGAACACCACGGTGGGAGCAACCGCTATCAAGGCGATGAAGATGCCTCCGGGCAGCGTCACCCGGTTGATGACGTTCTTGATATACACGGCGGTAGCCTTGCCGGGCCGCACGCCGGGTATGAATCCGCCTTGTTTCTGGATGTTGTCAGAAAGGTCGTCGGGCGGGAACATCATGGTGGTGTAGAAATACGCGAAGAACACAATCAAGGCCAAGGTGAGCACCCAGTTTATCCAGCCCGTCGATATGGCGTTCGCAACCGTGGTCAGCCACCCGACGTTGAAGAGCGCCGCCAGCTGAGCCGGGAAATAGATGATGCAGCTTGCGAAGATGATGGGGATGACGCCGGCGGCGTTCACCTTCAAGGGGATGTAGGTCGACTGGCCGCCCATCATCTTGCGTCCTTGGATGCGCTTGGCATAATTCACCGGGATCCGGCGCTGCGCACGTTCGACAAAGATGATGGCGGGGATACACACCAACACGATTGCAATGATGAGCAAGGTGACCGCTACACCCATGCCGAAATCGGACTGGAACATGGTCGATTGGAAGATGGCTGAGGGGATGCGCGAGACGATGCTGGTGAATATGATGAGCGACATGCCGTTGCCGATGCCGCGCTGGGTGATGAGCTCGCCCATCCACATGATGAAGGCAGTGCCTGCCACCAGGGTGAACACGACCACGAAGTCAGTGAACAGCTCCGGAAGCTCAGTGGTGAACACGACCTTGTACTGGTCTGACTTGAAAAGGAACAGGTATCCGATGGCGTTGATGAGGCCAAGGCCCAAGGTGAGGTATCTGGTTACCTGGGTTATCTTCTTGCGGCCTGATTCGCCTTCCTTGTTCCAACGACCGACCGCAGGAATGACACCCTGCATCAGCTGCATGATGATGGATGCGGTGATATAGGGCATGATGCCCAGTGAGAACACCGAGAAGTTCGAGAGGGCGCCGCCTGTGAACAAGTCCAACATGGTCATGGCCACGCCGCCCGAAGCCTGGAAGCTGTCAGCGAACTCTTTGAAGGGTATGCCCGGCACCGGGACATAGGCCCCGAACCGGTAGAGCGCAAGGATTGCCAGCGTGAACAGGATCTTCTTCCTGAGTTCAGGGACCTTGAACGCGGCTATAATTGAGCTTAACAAGGCTGCTCGACCTTTCCTCCGGCTGCTTCGATCTTCTGTTTTGCCGAAGCAGATACTTTATCTACCTTGACGGTGAGCGCCTTGGTAAGCTCTCCATCTCCCAATACCTTCACCAAGGCGTCGGCATTTTTTATTATACCCTTTGCTTTGAGGCTTGTCGCGTCAACAATGGCACCCGCCTCAAAACAACCATCAAGTCTTCCCACATTCACGGGCACGTACTCGACATGGTTGATGTTGCGGAAACCAGGGAGCTTGGGCAGACGACGTGCCAAGGGGGTCTGGCCGCCTTCGAAGCTCGAGCCCTTGCCGCCGCCTGCGCGGGATTTCTGGCCATTGTAGCCACGTCCGGCGGTCTTGCCGGTGCCGGATCCCGGGCCGCGCCCTACGCGCTTGCGGTTCTTCGTTGAACCCTCTGCGGGGATGAGGTCTTTCAGTTCCATATCGGGACTCCTTTTCGCTTGTGCGGGCCTCCCGGCCCGTGCTGGCAGCTCGCCGCCAGCAAACTCCTTTGGCTTAAGGCAAGAAGGGCTCAAACACCCTTCTTCAACCTTTCGGTCTTTGTATTCGACCTAAGCTTCTTCGACTTTGACGAGGTGCTTCACTTTGAACACCATGCCGCGGACACAGGGGTTGTCCACCTGATCGACCGTACGGCCGATCTTGCCCAAGCCTAAGGCCTTCAAGGTCTTCGCTTGGTCGTTCGGGTACCCGATGGCGCTTTTGACCTGAGTGACCTTCAGCGTTTTTTCTGCTTTCGCCGTCATTAGTTCTTCTCCTTCCAGCCATAGATGGAAGCAATCGAGACGCCCCGCCGGGCAGCGACCTCTTGGGGGCTCTGCATGGTCTTCAGACCCTCAGCGGCGGCCTTCACGATATTCATGGCGTTGTTCGTGCCCAGTGACTTGGTCAAGACATCGGTGACGCCCGCAAGCTCCATAATGGCACGGACAGGCCCTCCGGCAATAACGCCGGTACCAGGGGTCGCCGGCTTCAGAAGCACGCGACCGGCACCGTATTCGCCCAGTATCTCATGGGGAAGGGTCTTTGCATCGGTCAAGGGCACGGTGAACATGTTCTTCTTGGCATCCTCGACCCCCTTCTTGATGGCAATGGGCACTTCTTGGGACTTGCCCATGCCGACACCGACACGGCCGTTGCCGTCGCCAACGACCACCAGCGCGGTCAGAGCGAAACGACGGCCGCCTTTGACGACCTTGGACACCCGGTTGATATAGACCACGCGCTCCTGAAGCTCAGGAACTGCAGGCTGGTTCTCTTGTTGTTTGCGAGCCATAGACTAACCCTCTCTTAAAATATCAGACCTGCGCCACGGGCACCATCGGCAAGCGCCTTGATACGTCCGTGATACAGGTTGCCGCCACGGTCGAACACGACCTCCGTGACACCGGATTCCTGTGCCTTCTTGCCAATCAGCTCGCCAAGCTTCGCTGCTCCTTCAACAGTGGCTCCGCTTTTCTCCGTTGCCTTGAAGTCGGGGCCGAGCGTGGATACGGCTACGAGGGTCTTGCCGGCGACATCATCGATCACCTGCGCATAGATATTCGCATTCGACCGGGTGACGCACAGGCGCGGGCGTGCAGGCGTTCCCGATATCTTGCCGCGGACACGGGTATGGCGCCGACGCAGGCCTGCTTGCTTTGCTTGAAGTTTGTTCATCTTCTTTCCTTCAACCTTTCAGTCTCAACAGTTCGCGTCTAGTCGCCCTTGGCGGCTTTACCGAGCTTGCGGCGGATACGTTCGCCCTCGTAGCGGATACCCTTGCCCTTATAGGGCTCGGGCTTGCGCCACTTGCGTATATTGGCGGCTGCCTGGCCGACGTCTTCTTTGCTCGGTCCCGACACGATGATCTCGGTCTGTGTCGGCACCTCGAAGGTGATGCCTTCCGGCGCCTTCACCGAGACCGGGTGCGAATAGCCTAGTGAAAGCTCGAGGTCTCCGTCTTTCAGCGCCGCACGATAGCCGACGCCCACCAGTTGGAGCTTCTTCGAGAAGCCTGCTGAGACGCCGACGACCATATTGTCGATAAGGGTGCGGCACAGGCCATGGAAGCTCCTGGCCTCGCGGCTGTCGTCAGGGCGCTCGACTAAGATCTGGTCGCCCTCTTGCCTGATTATCATCATGGAAGGCAGCGTGCGGGAAAGCTCGCCCTTGCCCCCCTTCACCGTGACGGTGGTTCCTTCTATCCTCACATCCACACCGGCAGGTATGGTGATGGGTTGTTTACCGATACGTGACATGGTGACCCTTCCTTCCTACCAGATGTAGGCGACGACCTCGCCGCCGACGCCGGCTTTACGGGCATCGCGATCGGTCATCACGCCGTGGCTGGTGGATATGATTGCCGTGCCCAAGCCGCCCAAGACGCGGGGCAGCTCGTCCTTGCCGGCATAGATGCGAAGCCCTGGCTTCGATATGCGCTTGAGGCCACGGATGGTCTTGTTCTTCTTCTCGCCGTACTTCAGCGTTATCTCAAGGATGTCGCGCGGCTCGTTCTTCTCGGTCTCGAAGCCCGCTATGTAGCCTTCCTGCTGCATGATGCGGGCAATCTCGACAAGCTTCTTGCTTGACGGCATCGAGACCGTCTGCTTGCCCGCAGAGTTCGCGTTACGCACCCGCGTAAGCATGTCTGCGATGGGATCGTTCATACTCATGGTTGTGTTCTCCTTTGGTCCATGATGAGCCGAAAGACCGGTTCGTCTGCGCCCTTAGCGCATCCGCCTTGCCATCCGGCACATTGGGCATCTTCGCTTCGTCTTTTGGCTTGTCTGCCGACTTACCAGGAAGCCTTCGTGATGCCGGGCAGTTCGCCTTTGTTAGCCAGCTCCCGTACGCACACCCGGCACAGGCCGAACTTGCGGTAGAACGCCCGAGGGCGCCCACACCGGCTACAGCGGTTGTGCTCGCGCGTCGTGAACTTCGGCTCACGCTTTGCTTTGGCGATCATCGATTTCTTTGCCATTCGTTTCCTTCTTTCTTATAACCAGCCCGCGCACCGCAGGCGAAGTCCCGACGAGATAGGGGCACAAGGCCCGAAAACCGAGCGATGCGTACACAGGGTACGTGAGCGAGGTTCGAGCGCCTTCTGCGTCATCCTGTGCCCTTTTCCCGGGAGGCTCAGGGTGGCAGCACAAGGCCCGAAAACCGAGCGATGCGTACACAGGGTACGTGAGCGAGGTTTGATCGCCTTCTGCGTCATCCTGTGCCTCCCTAGTTGTTCTTGAAGGGGAAGCCGAGCATATCAAACAACGCCTTGGCTTCCGCGTTGCTTTCCGTCGTGGTGACAAAGGTGATGTCCATGCCCCGCGTACGGTCTATCTTATCGTAATCGACCTCGGGGAAGATCAGCTGCTCGGTAACGCCCATCGTGTAGTTTCCGCGTCCATCGAAGCTGGTCGTCGGGATCCCGCGGAAGTCGCGCACCCGCGGCAGCGCGGTTGCGAGCAAGCGGTCCAAGAACTCCCACATGCGGTCGCCACGCAAGGTGACCTTTGCACCTATCGCCATGCCGGTGCGGATCTTGAAGCCTGCGATGGACTTCTTGGCACGCGTGACGGCAGGCTGCTGGCCGGTGATGACCCTCAGGTCCGCCATGGCGGCATCAAGCTGCTTCGCATCAGCAGCGGCGCTGCCGACACCCATGTTGACCACGATCTTCTCGAGGCGCGGCACCTTGTTCACGTTGTCGAGCCCCAGGTCCTTCATGAGCGCGGGCACGAGCTCTTTGTTGTACTTGTCCTTCAAACGAGGAGTTGTCATAATTACCTCTTCCGATGAATTAAACGCAGGATTTCCGACCCTGCGTCCCTCGGGCATTGAACCCAAGGGCCATGTTTATCTGTCACGCCGCCCCAGGCGGCCTCATTGCCGGTACCTTGGCCGATACGGCCAGGCGCGATCCCGGAAGTCAGTCTATCGCTTTGCTGCATTTCTTGCAGAAGCGCTTCTTCTTGCCGTTCTCGTCACGCTGGATGGCGATGCGGGTGGTCTTCTTGCAGTTCGGGCATACCAGCGCCACGTTCGAGACATGGATGGGCGCCTCGATGCTCATAAGCCCCCCTTGGGGGTTCTTCTGCGTGGGGCGCAGCGCCTTTTTGACCACGTTCACCTTTTCGACGATCACCCGCTGCTTCTCGGGAAACGCGTGCAGGATAACCGATTCTTTTCCTTTGTCTTTGCCGGCGAGTACCTTGACCTTGTCGCCCTTCTTGATGTTCATCTTAGCCATGTGCACACCTCCTTCTACAGCGTTTCCGGTGCCAGGGACACGATCTTCATGTATTTCTTATCGCGCAGCTCGCGTGCCACTGGCCCAAAGATACGGGTGCCACGCGGTGCGCCGTTGTTGTCGATGAGCACGACCGCGTTCTGGTCGAACCTGATATAGCTGCCGTCGCTGCGGCGCACGCCCTGCTTCACGCGTACGACCACGCAGCGCACAACGTCGCCCTTCTTCACGTTGCCATGAGGCATGGCCTCTTTGACACTGCAGATGATGACATCGCCGAGTCCTGCATAGCGGCGCTTCGAGCCTCCCAGGACCTTGATGCATTGCACTTTGCGGGCACCGGAGTTGTCGGCCACTGCGAGCATGGTTTGCATCTGGATCATTTGCTTACCTTCACTTTCTTTTCGCACAGTCTTGCTTCACGGGATACGTGGGCAGACTATTTGGCCTTCTCGACGATTCTTACCAAACGCCAGCGCTTCAGCTTTGAGAGCGGGCGGGTCTCCATGATCTGGACGGTATCGCCGATGCCGGCGGTGTTCTCCTCGTCATGGGCATGGAACTTCTTGGTGCTGGTCATCATCTTACCGTACACCGGGTGAGGCTTGCGCTCCTTGATTTGAACCACGCAGGTCTTATCGCCTGCGGCGCTCACGACCACGCCTTGGCGAACCTTGCGAGAATTACGTTCTTCAGTCATTTATTCTCTTACCTTTCCTTCAGTTCGCTCGCAGCGCAGAAAGCTCGCGCGCCCGCATCTCGGTCTGGATGCGCGCGATGTCCTTCTTGACCTGGCTCACCCGCGCAGTGTTGTCCAACTGGCTGGTGGCCATCTGGAAGCGCAGGTTGAAAAGCTCTGCCCGTGCCTCTTTGAGCTTCAACTTGAGGTCGTCAGCCGAAAGCTCACGGATTTCTACTGGTTTCATCTATGCCTGCCCTTCTGTCTCGCGCGTGACGATCTTGCACTTGATGGGCAATTTGTTGATGGCCAGGCGCAGGGCTTCCCGCGCCGTTGTGTCATCGACGCCGTCGATCTCGAACATGATACGGCCCGGCTTCACGACCGCGACCCAGGCCTCGGGACTGCCCTTGCCTGAGCCCATGCGTGTCTCAGCCGGCTTCTTGGTTATGGGTTTGTCGGGGAAGATGGTTATCCACACCTTGCCGCCACGCTTCATATGACGTGTCATGGCAATACGGGCGGCTTCAATCTGTCGGTTGGTTATCCATGCAGGCTCAAGCGCCTGGATGCCATAAGAGCCGTTGTTGAGGTTCGTGCCGCCTTTGGCACTCCCCTTCATTGAGCCGCGTTGCACCTTGCGGTGCTTCACACGTTTTGGTACGAGCATTTACCTTGCACCCCTTTCGTTACGGCGCGGACGGGCGGGACGTGCACTGCCCTCGAGCGCCGGTTGCGGAGTTTTTTGTCCGGGGAGCTTCTCCCCATGATAGACCCACACCTGCACACCGATGGAGCCCATCGTGGTGGCGGCGGTGGCAAAGCCGAAATCGATGACCGCGCGCAGCGTGTGCAGCGGCACCCTGCCTTCGCGATACCATTCGCGACGGCTCATCTCGGCGCCGCCCAGACGCCCGGAACACTGGATGCGGATGCCCTGGGCACCGCTCTTGCGGGCTGATTGGACTGCCTTGCGCATGGCGCGACGGAAAGCAACACGGCCTTCCAGCTGCTCAGCTACGCTTTGGGCGATAAGGACCGCGTCAAGCTCCGGCCTTTTTATCTCGATGACCTCCACCGAGACCGGCCCGTTGGCAATACCGTCCAGCGATTTGCGCAAGGTGTCTATCTCGGTGCCCTTCTTTCCGATGACAACGCCAGGCCGGGCGGTGGTGATGATGACCTTTATCCGATCGCCGGTGCGCTCTATCTCGATCTTCGAGACGGCGGCACGGGCAAGGTAGTCTGCCAGGAACTTCTTGATGGCAAGGTCGTTCTCAAGCGTCTTGGCATAATCCTTGTCCGAGTACCAGCGACTGCGCCATTCCTCGGTGATACCCAAACGGAATCCAGTAGGGTTTACTTTCTGACCCATAAAGCCCTAAGCCTCCTCTCGCGGTGCAACTATGACGGTGATATGGCTGGTGCGCTTGCGGATGCGCGATGCCGATCCCTTGGCGCGCGGGCGGATGCGCTTCAGGGTGGGGCCCTCGTCGGCAAAGGCGGACTTGACCACCAAGGCCTCGGGGCGTACATGGTGGTTCCTCTCGGCGTTGGCGACCGCAGAGTTCAAGGCCTTCTCGACCGTTTCAGCCACGCCTCGGTTGGTGAACTTCAGTATCTCGCGGGCAGCCACGACGTCCTTGCCGCGGATCTCGTCAATGACCAGGCGCGCTTTTCGGGGGGACACATGCACGTAACGTGCGACGGCTTTAGCTTCCATCTATGGCCTCCTATCGCTTGCCCTTGTCGGCGGAATGGCTGCGGAAGGTACGCGTGGGCGCGAACTCCCCGAGCTTGTGGCCGACCATCGATTCTGTCACATACACCGGCACATGCTTGCGCCCATCGTGGACCGCGATGGTGTGCCCCACCATCTCGGGGAAGATGGTGCTCGCACGCGACCAGGTCTTCAGGACTTCTTTTTCGCCAGCTGCGTTCATTGCCTCAACGCGGTCAAGAAGGCGCGGCTCGACGAAGGGACCTTTTTTCAAACTTCTACTCACATCTACTCCTCAACGTGACGACGCTACTTCTTGCGACGGCGGATAATCAAGCGGCTGGAAGCCTTCTTGGGGTTGCGGGTACGATGGCCTTTCGTCGGGACGCCCCAAGGGGTCACCGGATGACGGCCTGCCGATTTGTTCCTGCCCTCGCCGCCGCCATGCGGGTGGTCGACGGGGTTCATGACTGTGCCGCGCACGGTGGGGCGGATGCCCTTCCAACGGTTGCGGCCTGCCTTGCCGATCTTGATGTTGCCGTGCTCGGAGTTGCCTACCTCGCCGATGGTGGCACGGCAATCGATGAGGACGCGCCTCATCTCCGATGAGGGCATGCGAAGGATGGCATAGGTGCCTTCCTTGCCCATGAGCTGGATGCTGGTGCCGGCTGAGCGGGCTATGGCGGCTCCACGGCCAGGCTGCAGCTCGACGGCATGCACAATGGTGCCTACGGGGATGGCTGAGAGCGGCAGGCTGTTGCCGGGCTTGATGTCGGCCCCGATGCCGCTTGCAACGGTATCGCCCACACAAAGGCCTTTCGGATGAAGGATATAGCGCTTCTCGCCGTCGGCATAATGCAATAGCGCGATGCGCGCACTGCGGTTCGGGTCGTACTCGATGGTGGCCACTTTGGCGGGAATGCCGTCCTTGTTGCGTTTGAAGTCTATGACGCGGTAGCGGCGCTTGGTGCCGCCGCCCTGGTGACGGGTGGTGATGCGCCCGTTGTTGTTGCGCCCTGCCTTCTTGGACAAAGGCGTCAACAAGGACTTCTCCGGCGTGGTGCTGGTGATCTCGGCGAAATCCGAGACCGTCTGGAAGCGCCTGCCGGGGCTTGTCGGTTTGTATTGTTTAACTCCCATGCTTTCTTCTTTCTTTCCCGTGGCCTCAGGGGGCCTTGTCTTCGTTGTGGGCCCGCTCACCGCCTCATGCCCCTCGGGAGGTGGGGCATCTGCGATTCCGAGCTTCCACGCGCCCGGGTGTATCTATTCAATGCCAGACGCAAACAAACATTGTATACGCCCGAAGCCCCCCACGCAAGGAATTCTTTTTGTGTCCACAATTCGCCCTGCGGACGGCCCCCCCCCCGGGGTCACCCCGGCGCACCCCTCGCACCTCGCGCCCCACCCCTGCGGACGGCGGACACTGCCCTGCCCTGTTTTCAGGGTAGGGCAGTGACGCACGACGTTGCCGTCCATCAGGGCGGTGGGCTGGCCGCAAGCCCAGCCGCCAGGGATGGCAAGGCTTGCAGCCTTACTACCTGCGATGCGGTGCTGCAAGCCTTGGCACCTGCAGCCCCAAGACCCTTGAACCATGTCAGAGGGTGGTGGCGCGGGCCTTTCGCGCAGGGGGCTGTCGCACCTCATCCATGTCCTCGGTGATGAGGCCTTGATAAAGGAGCCGCGTGTTCTTCGCGGGATCGATGCCCAGTTCCTCAGAAAGGTATCTCTGGCACCTGAAATAGGTCTCGAGGGCGGCACTGCGTTGCCCCAATGCAATCTGCGCCTTCATGAGCAGCACATACACTTCCTCCCGTGTGGAATCCATGCTGAGTGCGGTATGGGCGAAGAGCAGCGCTGCCTGCAGGTCTCCCATGTCGTTCAGGCGCAAGGCTGCCAAGGAAAGGGCATCCACCACCCGGTTGTGGTGGTCCTTGCGTGCCTGTACGATGGCCTCGTTTCGCACCTCCGTAGGAAGCAGCACCCCCCGGTACAGTTCACGGACCTGTGTCAAAGCCCCGATCCATTCGGCGTTCTTGGTATAGCCTTCCATAAGGTGGCTGCAGACCTTCTCGAGCTCCGCCACGTCGCTTCGTACCAACTTGGCATCCAACAGGTAGCTGAACTGCGTCCGGACAAGATAGGGGCAAGACCTGGTTCCTGTGCGCAAGGCTTTGCGAAGCACCGATGAGAGCGTGTAGAGGTTGCGCTGCGCCGATTGTGAATCGCTATAAGGCCAAAGCAGTCTGCAGAGACGTTCACGGGATATTTCCTTTCCCAGGTCAAGAACAAGAAACGCCAAAAGGATCTTGACCTTTTGCCTGCTCAAGAGCGCAGGGTCGACCTTCTGATCCCCAATGCTGACCTCAAGGCCACCGAAAAGCCGAATGTTGAGCGGAGCGATCCTTTCCTCCACCCTGCCCGGTGCGAGGGCATCAGCCCTGAACCTGTCGGGGTGTGTCCGGCGGTACTCATCACGCCGGAGGTCTTCTGCAGAACGCATGTCTATGAGCTTCTTGCGCTGCTTGAAAAGGGACATCTCGTGTTTATGCAGGTTGTCCAAAACGGTATCCGCTATGCCTGCGGGAAGCTTCCGGCCATATTGGCCGCTCAGGTTGTCCACCTTACTGACCAGCATGGCATCGAAGAAGTCGAGGTCCTCGTCTGCACTGCGCCTCTCCAGGTACGCCACGATGCGGGGGAAGAGCCCTTCGAGTGCCTGACCCCGCGCACCATAGGCGTCATCATTGGCTGTCGTACCTTCGATGTCTTTCAGTACCCAGACGAGAAGAGGGGCAATCAGCCCAATCGTTCGCGGATGGGCATAAAGGCATTCGATGAAGGCTACGAAATGCTCGGGGGCATGGATATGGCAGAGAATGCCTTTCACGAGCAATGCCCATTCAGGAACAAAGCCGCCGGTAGCTGAAGAAGAG
>JAIRPR010000083.1 GCA_031256895.1 Coriobacteriaceae bacterium | reverse complement strand
AAGGCAGCCCTCTTCAACAACCAAGGCCTTCTGCAGATAAACCTATTCGCCCTTTTCTGGCTCTTCGTTGCCGGCTCGGTCATCGGCTTGGGGCTTGAGACCCTCTATCATGCCATCGTGTTCGGCGCGCTCGAAAGCCGGGCAGGCCTTGTCTGGGGGCCGTTCAGCCCCATATACGGAAGCGGCGCCGTGCTTCTCACCATCTTCCTCAACCGCTACTATCATTCCCATAACCTGGTGATATTCCTGGTTGCCATGGTGGTCGGCGCAGCCTTGGAATACTGCACCAGCTGGGGCATGGAAGTGTTCTGGGGTGCTATAGCCTGGGACTACACCGGCACCTTTGGCTCGATCCAGGGACGGACGAACTTCTTCTTCGGCATGATGTGGGGCATGTTGGGGCTTGTTTGGCTGCGCATCGTGCTGCCCTTCGTCGCCCGGCTCTTCGCCTTCATCAAGAAGGAGAACCGTTGGGTACGTGCCGTCTCAGCCCTGCTCTGCGCTTTCATGGTTGTGGACATCTTGATAACCTGCACCGCTTTGAACAGGGAAAAAGAACGCGCAGACGGCATACCTGCCACCAACCCCATCCAGAGCCTCTGTGACGCAGCGTTCCCTGACGAGTTCCTGCAAGCCCGTTTCGAGAACATGACCGTGACCGGCTTGGGAGGTCATGGGGCTGATGCCCCAGAAGAAGACCGCTTGCAGCCGGCAAGCCCCTTCTAGAAACGGCTCAGCCGGCAAAGACCTTCTCGTATCCGGCAAGGCCCTTCTCGAAACGGCTCAGCAGGCAAGCCCCTTCTCGCAGTCGGCAAAGCCCCTCCTAAGAACCGCTCAGCCGCCAAGCCCCTTCTCGAAAGCGCTTTGCCCCTTCTCGCAAGCGTTTTGCCCCTTCACGGCACTTGCTTTGAATCCCTCGATGGATTTTCCGGCATCCGTCCTTCCCAGGGACCTGCCTTCCAAGCCGTCAAGCACAGCTTCCAGGTCAGACGGCAAAGGGTCGGTGAAGCGCATAGGCTCGCCCGTCAGTGGGTGTGTGAAGTCGAGCCGCCATGAATGAAGGAACTGCCGCCCCAGACCGAGCTGTGCGCCAGGGCCGCCGCCGCCATAGACAGGGTCGCCCACACAGGGATGCCTGATATAGTTCATGTGTACCCGTATCTGATGCGTACGGCCGGTCATGAGCTTGCATTCGAGCAGCGTGTAGCCGTTGTCCCTCGCGCCCGCCTCGAAGCGCTCCAGCACCTTGAAGGTGGTCACGGAATCACGCGCATTCCCGCCATCGCGCACCGTCATCCGTGTCCTGTCCTGGATAGAGCGTGCGATCGGCGCGTCTATCATGCCGCTGTCGTGTGCGATGCTGCCCTGCACCAGGGCAAGGTAGCGTCGGTCCACCTCGCGGTCCCGGATTGCGTCCATGAGCGCCAGGCCTGCCTGGTCGGTCTTTGCCGCCAACATGAGGCCGGTCGTGTCGCGATCGAGCCTATGGACGATGCCCAGCCTCTCGTCGCTGCCCTGCACGTTGCACAGGTTGCCGATGCCGCAATGGAAGACCAGGGCGTTCACCAAAGTGCCGTCGTGGTGGTCCGCTGAAGGATGGCAGACCAGGCCAGCCTGCTTTGACAGGACCAGCAACGAATCGTCCTCAAAACGGATGTCCAAGGCTATGTCCTGGCCGGCTATCCTTGTCTCAAGGGCAGCCTCGGCTTCTTCGTACACGATAAGGTCGCCTTCGCAGACCACATGGCTCTTGGCCTTTGACTCGCCGTTCACGAACACGCGGCCCTCGTCTATCAGCCGCGCGGCCAGGCTGCGGCTCCCATAAAGCCCCTGTGCCGCCAAAAGGGCATCCAAGCGCATCCCCGCACCTTCGGAAGCGACCGTATGGCTCATGGCACGCGCCATAGGCTAATCCTTTCGAGAGGGCATGGCATCCCCCAAGGCCTCAGGTGCAGGGGAAGCCCCATTCACCGGGTCTGCATCAACAGCTTCGCCATTTTCTGAAGGTGCGAAACAAGCTGCACCAGGGGCGCCCTCTGTCTTGGGGGCATCCTCTGCACCAGGGGCGCCCTCTGTCTGGAGGGCAACCGGCGCCTGTCCGGTCCTTTGAGCCTTCCGTGCCTGTCGCGAAGCCCTCTCAGATCTTATCAGCCCATAGGCCATATGCAGAATGAAGATGGCAAAGCCGCAGGTTATCCCTATATCAGCAACATTGAACACCGGGAACTCGATAAAGGTGAACTCTATGAAGTCCACCACATAGCCCAGGGAGAAACGGTTGATGGCGTTGCCGAGGCCCCCGGCGAACACCAATCCGAGCCCCAATACCTCAAGCAGAGGCGCCGTTCTCGCGACAACCAGGAAATACCACAGTATGAACAGGCACACAGCCAAAGCCATGATGCCCAGGGCAAAGGTAGAGTCATCAAAGATGCCCCATGCCGCCCCTGTGTTATGCACCAGGCGGAAGCGGAAAAGCCCCAGTACCGGCCCTCCCAGAACAGCCCCCATCGAAGCATCGTCATTGAAGGAGGCCTTTGTGATGCCGTCAAGGATCATCCAGACCACCCAGGCCACCGAGAACACAACGGTGTTGCGGATGCGCCTTGAATGCGCTCTGGCATCCTTCGCAGGAATGCTTGGCATCTCTTCCTTCGATGCCTCTGACCCAGGAATGCTTGGCGCCTCGTCCTTCGATGCCTGTTCCCTGTCTGTCATACGCCGGTGCCCTGCCCTTCTACCTCAGAAAACCCCAAGAGGTCAAGGACGTCACCGCAGCGTTCGCAGACGTCGGGATGGGCGGTATTGCCGCCCAGTTCAAGGTAGTTCCAACAGCGGGGGCATTTCTCCTTGTCGGTCAAGGAATGTTCGACCCGAAGCCCTTCTGCCTCAGCGAACCTGACATCAGCCACGATGAAGAGCTCCCTGAAGACCGAGGCATCGTAGCGCCGGTAGGCCTTCAGCTTGGCTTCAGGAGCGAATACAGTGATGACCGCCTCCTGGCTCTTCGAGATTGCCTTCTCTTGGCGGGCGGCCTCCAACACCTTCATGACCGCCTCGCGCAGCTCAAGGATCTGCAAGAAGTCCTCGGTGATCGCAGCCGCCTCATCAGGCGGGACCGGTGGCATGAAATCGTCCGCAGACGGCCAGCCGGCCAACTGCACGCTTGTGGCATGGCCGTCTTCTGCATGCAGGCCTTCCGGGTAATGTTCCCAGACCTCGTCTGCGGTGAAGCTCAGAACAGGTGCCAAGACGCGCACCAGCACCTCAAGTATGTTCATCAGCACGGTCTGGGCGCTGCGGCGCTTCAGCGATCCTGTGGCCTCGGAATAGAGGCGGTCCTTG
The DNA here is from genome assembly GCA_031256895.1 of Coriobacteriaceae bacterium. Lineage (GTDB taxonomy): Bacteria > Actinomycetota > Coriobacteriia > Coriobacteriales > Eggerthellaceae > WRIS01. The sequence goes on along the minus strand of JAIRPR010000083.1, from coordinate 18,453 downwards.
CAGACATCCATATAGATGGCCGAAAGGTCGCCGTTCACATATTCGTACACGCTGCGGTAGACCTGGTGGAAGCGGTAGTCGTCATAGGCTTCCTCGACTTCGCGCAAGAGCCCCTGCAGGCGCACCAAGGCCCAGCGGTCCAAAGGCTCCAAGGAAGCCCAATCGGTGACAGCATGCTTGCGCCAGTCGAAGTCGCTCAAGCTGCCCAACAGGAAGCGGAAGCTGTTGCGGATGCGCCGGTAGGCGTCGCTCGTGCGCTGGAGAATCTCATCCCCCAGGTTCACATCTTGGGAATAATCAACGCTGGCCACCCAGAGGCGCAAGACGTCCGCCCCGCTCTTCTTGATGACATCGGCGGGGTCCACCACGTTCCCTTCCGATTTCGACATCTTCCTGCCCTGGGCGTCCATGGTGAACCCACAGTGCATGACCGCCTTGTAGGGGGCGCAGCCATACGCGCCCACGCTGGTGAGCACAGAAGACTGGAACCATCCCCGATGCTGGTCCGATCCTTCAAGGTAAAGGTCTGCCGGGAAGGCAAGCCCTTCGTCTGCCCGGTACTGCAGCACGCTGGTATGGCTCACGCCGCTTTCCCACCACACGTCCAGGATGTCCTTCTCAGGCACCAGATCGTTCCCACCGCAGGCGCCGCAGGCCACGCCTTCCGGCAGGTACTCGCCCGGCGCACGGGTGAACCAGGCATCGGCTCCCTCCTTCCGGAAAAGCTCGATGACGGCATCGAAGGACTCCGGCGTGGCCACCGTTTCCCCGCAGCGGGCGCACTTGAACACGGGGATGGGCACGCCCCATGAACGTTGGCGCGATATGCACCAATCCGGTCGGTCGGCAACCATGGAACCGATACGGTTCACCGCCCATTCGGGCACCCATTGCACCTCTTCGCGTATGGCATGCAGGGCTCGTTCGCGCAGCCTTGTCCGGTCCATCGACACGAACCACTGGTCGGTCGCCCTGAATATCACCGGCTTATGGCAGCGCCAGCAATGGGGGTAGCTGTGCGTCATCCTCTTTGCCGCGAAGAGCATCCCACGCTCTTCGAGCCAGGCGATGATGCGGGGGTTCGCTTCCCAAACCGACATGCCCTCGAAGGGGCCCCCGCCTGCGTCGAAAGTGCCCTCGGATGTCACCGGCATGCGTATGGGCAGGCCATAGGCCTGGCCTACCAGATAGTCGTCCTCGCCGTGCCCGGGGGCGGTATGCACTGCACCCGTCCCGGTCGATAGCTCCACATGTCCGCCCATGACAACGGTGCCCTCATCTTCGGGGAAGACGGGCAGGGCATAGCGGGCGCCTTCGAGCTCTGCACCCTTGATGATCAGAGGCTTGCCGTCTGCTCCAAGCAGATAGGGCGGCATATCCCAACCAGCCACCAAGGAGACCTCCTCTGCAAGGGCTTTCGCCACGATGAGCAAGCCGGCCTTGTCGGTGCCTGTGCCTGCAGTACCGCCGCTTTCCACCAGCGCCACGTAATCGGCCTCGGCATTGAGCGCGACCGCCACGTTGGCAGGCAGGGTCCAGGGTGTGGTGGTCCAGATGAGCAGGCTCGCATCCATCCCTTCAGAAGCCCCCGCAAAGGCCTCCGGCACCTCAGCCAAGCGGAACCTCACATAGATCGAGTCGCTCTGTTCGTCGCTGTACTCTATCTCTGCCTCGGCCAGGGCAGTGTGGCATGAGATGCAGTAATGGATCGGCTTGCGCCCCCGGTAGATGGCACCGTCCAGGTAGAGCTTCTTGAACACCTCGACGTTCCCCGCCTCGTAAGCGGGGTCGTAGGTGAGGTAGGGGCGGTCCCATGCGGCGTTCACACCCAGCCGCTTGAAGCCTTCTTTCTGTATGTCCACGTACTTCTCGGCCCATTCCCGGCACAGACGGCGCAGGGTGGGCTGGTCGATCCGTGCCATCTTCTCGGGCCCCAAGGTCTTTTCCACCATGTGCTCGATAGGCTGTCCATGGCAGTCCCATCCCGGGATATAGGGTGTCAGACAACCCCTTTGGGCATGTGACTTCACCACGAAGTCCTTGAGGATCTTGTTGAAGGAATGGCCGATATGGATAGGCCCGTTCGCATAGGGCGGCCCATCGTGCAGGATGAAGGGCACGCCGTCCTTGTTCTTCTCCAGGATCCTCTGGTAGAGGCCTTCCTGCTGCCACTTCAAGAGCCGCTTCGGCTCGCTCTCAGGCAGGCCCGCCTTCATCGGGAAGGCGGTCTGAGGCAGGTTCATGGTGTCTTTGTAGCTGGTGCCCACGTGGTTTCCGCGCCTTTCTGGGTGGCCAAGGCCGACGCTCTCAAAAAGCGGAGGCCAGGGCTGTCAAATACAATCTGTCCATTATAGGCGAAGTTGCGGCCTTCATCGGGCTTTTGTCCCTGAGTTCTTAAAAAATGGGGAATATCGGTCTGTATCCAGGCCATCGTCTGCCTCATTGAAAGCCTTTCCCCTTGGATCCGAGCCTTTGACTCGAACGGGAATCCAAGGGACACGCCCATGACGACGCCTGTGCCCAGGGGTGGTCCCTGTTCCAAGCTGTGCCTGAATGCTCACGGATCTCTTACAATGCGCAGCCGTTGGCAAGCATTCTGTGGAAGCTGCGCGGTATCGGGGCATTTTTGGGTACCAGCAAAGCCGCCGAACGTGTATACTGGCACCATGCAAGAGACCTCACCCCTATATGTTGGAGGACGACATGAGTTTTGAGATAGTCACCGATTCTGGTTCCAACCTGCCCGAGAGCTACATCGAAGAACACGGGCTGCACATCCTGCCCCTTACGTTCATCATCGATGGCGTCCAGTACCAAAGCTACCTCAAAGGGCAGCATACCGACCTTCAGCAGTTCTACACCATGATGCGCGAAGGCAAGGTCATCACCACCTCGCTTCCCAACCTGGCCGAGGCGGAAGCGCTCATGCAATCTATCCTCGACGCCGGCAAAGACGTCTTGTACCTGGGCTTCTCCAGCGGGCTTTCCGGCACCTTCGCCGCAATAGAGATAATCGTGCGCAAGCTCCAGGAAGCCTACCCCGAAAGACGTGTCATGGCCATCGACACCCTGGCAGCCTCAGGCGGTCAGGGCCTCCTGGTCTACCTGGCGGTGAAGGCGGCCGAGGAAGGCGGCTCATTCGAAGAAGTGGCTGCCTGGGTCGAGGAATACAAGTTCCATCTGGCACATTGGTTCACCGTCGATGACCTCATGTTCCTCTTCAGAGGAGGCCGCGTGTCAAAGACCAGCGCCTGGGCAGGCACCATGTTGAACATCAAGCCTGTCCTGCATGTGGATGACGAAGGGCACCTCATACCGGTCGAGAAGGTGCGCGGGCGCAAGAAGAGCCTTGCCGCCTTGGTGAAGCAGATGCGCACCGCCCAGGACTTCGTCGCTCCCCTCAGCAAGCAGACGGTGTTCGTCAACCACGGCGATTGCGTCGAGGATGCCGAATACGTGGCAGCCCTGGTCAAAGAAGAATTCGGCGTGGAAGACATCCACATCAACTATATCGACCCCGTGATAGGCGCCCATTCTGGGCCGGGAACAGTGGCCCTCTTCTTCCTCACCAACAAACGCTGAGGGCTCAGGCGGCTGCATAAGCCGCTCCAAGCCTCGCTCACGTACCCCGTGTACGCTTCGCTCGCCTTTCACGGCTTCTGCAGCCGCCTGAGCCCTCAGCGGGCGATTGTGTAAGACGGAACCTGCATGAATACGCTCCAAGCCTCGCTCACGTACCCCTTGTACGCTTCGCTCGCCTTGTTTCAGGAACGGCACAGGATTATCTCGCGGAGCACCTTTATCAGCTTCTCGTTCTCTTCACGGGTGCGTACCGCCACACAGAAATACTTCGACCCAGAAACACCAGGCATGCCTTCGAGCTTCCGGACCAGGAACCCGGCAAGCTGCAGGCGCAGCACCAGCTCGGTGGTATCGGCGATGGCAAGGTCGGTCGCATCGCCCTTCTCGTAGGAACACATCACGAAGTTCGCCTCAGCCGGGAAGATGTGGATGCCGGGGATCAGGTTCAGCATGCACTGCATCCAGGGGATCTCGGTGTCAAGCATCTCGCGGGTGTTCTCCACGTGCTCGTCCTCAGAAGCAGCCACATCAGCCAGAACCTCAGCGAACATCGAGATATTGCTCCCATCGAAGAAGAAGCGCATCTGCGCGATGGTGTCAGGATGGGCGATGCAATAGCTTATCGGCACGCCAGGCATGGCGAAGGTGTGCACGAAGGAACGTATCACCACCAGGTTCTGGTAGCGTTGTGTCAGAGGCACCATGCTCTCACCGCCGAAGGTGAGCTCTATCAGGCTCTCATCCACAATGACCCATTTGCAGGTCTCCAGGTAGTTCTCCAGGGTCGCCCGTGGCAACAAGCGGCTGGTCGGATAGGAGGGGTTGGCCAGAAGCGCCGCGTCGAAAGCAAGGTTCGACCTTCGAGCCGTTGAGGCGTCAGGGGTCACGAACGCATGAGGGCTACCCAGCTCGACCACCTCATGGCCCGCGTTTGTAAGGGCCAGCAGGTATTCCGATGGGAAGGGGGCAGGCACCCCCACGGCACAGGGGGCAAATGCCTGGGCAGCGCTGCGTATCATCTCGCTGACCGCCCCGCCGCACAAGAACGAGTCGCTGCTCATCTCGTAGCGCTTTGCCAGGGCTGCACGCAAGGAACGCGCCTCCCGGTCGGGGGTGAAGCTCAGGTCGCCATCCACCAAAGATGAATGCATGGCATTGAGGAATGATTTAGGGGTCCCCAAGGGGTTGCTGGTAACCGAGAAGTCTATCCAAGTCATCTCGGTACGCAATTCATAAGGCAAGAACAGCAGCTGCTCTGAGAAGACCGCGGTGGGCTCATGTAGGGCAAAATGCGCCTTTGTTTCAAACAGTGCCATTCTTTTTTCCACTTCCACTCTTATCAATCCTGGTTCTCTTCAACCACCCGGCAAAACTTCCCATGACTCGGGCACCTGCTCTACGTCCGGAACACCGGTCATTCAGGTTAGCACACGCGTAAAGCAAGCTGATAAGCCTCCAGAAGAAGCCCTCCAACTACCCGTGAGCTTTGCGGGGAGAACATCCTAGCACATATTTCCGTCAATGGGGCGCTCATGTTAGACTATTTCTGTCATGGACGAAAAAAATTTCTCACATCCCGCATTACCCCTTGCCCCTTCTTCCCCAGGGGAGTCTTCCACACGTCGCGTAAAGCCAGATGGAACGCAAGAGACACCGGATTTGCCCCCCTGGAGTGGCCCGGCCATCATCCTGGTGGACCTCGATGCCTTCTTTGCAACCGTCGAACAGCTCGATAATCCCGATTGGCGTGGGAAGCCTGTCATCGTGGGAGGCGATCCAAACAGGCATGGCGTCGTCTCGACCGCGTCCTACGAGGCGCGCGCCTTCGGGGTGCGCTCGGCCATGCCCTCCTATACCGCTGCCCGCCTGTGCCCGCACGCCATCTGGACCCCCGGGCACCATAGCCGTTACCGCGAGATGTCACGCAAGGTCATGGGTGTTGTCATGGACGAGAGCCCCTTCGTCCAACAAGTGAGCATCGACGAGGCCTTCGCCGATGTCAGCCCAAGCGCCCATAACCCCGAGCACCCCGTCACCATAGCACGGCGCATCCAGGACCGCATCGAATCCTTGGGGGTGAGCGCTTCCATCGGCATCGGAACATCGAAGACCGTGGCCAAGATAGCCTCCGACAGGGACAAGCCTCGCGGGCTCACCGTGGTCTATCCCGGCCGGGAAAGAGACTTCCTGGCTCCCCTGCCCGTCCGGGCATTGAGCGGCATAGGTGCGAAGGCCGAACACGAGCTCCACCGGCATGGGATCGAGACCTTGGGGGATCTGGCGGCTTCCGACCCATCGCTGCTCAAACGCCTCTTCGGTAAGAACGGCGAGGTCATGTACGTGCGAGCGAAGGGGGGTGACGACTCCCCCATCACAACCGATGACGAAGTGAAGTCCGTTTCCCACGAGGTGACCTTCGCAAACGACCTGTCCACCGAAGAAGAGGTCGAAGCTGCCCTGTCATCCCTTGCAGCAAAGGTGGGGCGGCGCCTGCGCATGAAAGGCATCAAAGGGCACACCCTTGGCCTCAAGCTGCGCTACGACGACCGCAGCCTTCGCAGCGTCCAGACCCGCCTTGAGCAGAACACCGATGACGACCTGGCATTCATGCCCAAACTGCTCGAGATGTTGCAACAGGTATGGAAGCCGGGCATCCCGGTGCGCCTGCTCGGCGTACAGATGAGCGGATTCGATGTGCCCGATGCCTTCCAGCCAAGCCTGTTCGAGCTTCCCGCTGATGGCTCAGGGAATGTTGACCCAGACCTGCAGCCCACCTTAGCCCAACCATCTGGGCGCGCCCGCCTCCTTGAGGCCACCGACAAGGTGCGCGACCGTTTCGGCGAAGACGCGGTCCAGTTCGGCCATGAGATGCGGACCGCACGTCTCACCACCGGGTCTGGCCCCAAGGACCCTGCGGACTATAAATAGCTGTCAGTACGGCGGCTGTCCGATAGCACCAAGCCCGCCACAATGAACAGCGTTTCCCGTCGATCCCTCAGTGCCTCAGACTTTGCCTCAGTGGGGGCGGTAGGCGGCACAGGCATAGTCGTGAGGCTCTGCCGCTTCAACCAGGCGGGGAATCCACTCATCGAGAGGCAACAAGGACTCAGCGGCAATCACCTGGTCGAGCTTCGCGTGGGTCTCGGGGCTGCGAGGCATGAACAGGGTGCAGCAGTCGGGTGCGTCCTGTGAAGAGATGGCAAAGGTGCCGATACGCTGCGCCTCGTCTATTATCTCTTGTTTGTCGGTGCCGATGAGGGGCCTGAACACCGGAAGCGAAACCGCAGCATCGGTCACGGCAAGGTTCTCGAGCGTTTGCGATGCCACTTGGCCAAGGCTCTCGCCGGTCACCAGAGCCTGCGCATGTTCACGGGCGGCCAAGGCCTCTGCCACCTTCATCATCAAGCGGCGGTACATGATGACACGGAGCCCCGGGGGCACCAAGGCTGCTATCTGGCGCTGGTGGTCGCCGAAGGGCACCACATAGATCCGTGCGATACAGCCGGAAGCCTCGAAGACCCGGGCGATGTCTTCCACCAGGTGCTCACTGGCAGCCGAGGTCTGGGGCCTTCCCGAGAAATGCACGGCAAGGCAGACAGCACCCCTCTTCGCCAGGCGCCACAAGGCGACCGGCGAATCGATGCCCGCTGAAAGAAGGCATATCACCCTTCCCGATGAACCGACCGGCAGGCCGCCCACACCCGCGAGCGAGCGGGCGTACACATAAGCCGCACTCTGCACGACCTCGACCGACACCGTGATGTCAGGCTGTTTCATGCGGACCGCCTTGTCGGGGAAGAGATTGCAAAGATGTGCCCCGACCAGTTGGTTCATCTGCAGGGAATCGATTGCGAAATCGGTATGGTTGCGCCGTGCGCTCACCTTGAAGCTCTCGAAGCCCCCCCTTGCCTCAGCAGCTTCAGAAAGCGCAAGCCCTGCCGCTTGATAGAAGGCCTCAAGCTCGCGCGGGCATTTAAAGCCGCAGGACACGCGGGCAACACCGGGGATGTGCGTGATACGGTCAGCAAGGGCACAGGCCGACCCATAATCGACCCCTTCCTTGATGAACACGCAAAGGCGCCCCGATATCCTCTTGATGGTGACCACGGGATAAGAGGCCAGGATGAACTCGATGTTCTTGAGCAGCCTGACCTCGAAGGACGCCCGGTTATGGCCTTTGAGCCCTATCTCATGATAATGGACCAGGCAGACGCGTTGGAACATCTTTGGCAAACGGGCTTAATGGTTCTTGATGTCGATAGACTCGGGATTGAACGAGACCTCGCCCCGCGATATCTCGTTGAAGGCAAGGCTCAGCGGCTTCTTGTCGGCTGCGCGCGCAATCTCGACTGCAGTCTGCAGCTGGAGCGCACGGTCGCGCTGTCCACGCATCATGTCGTTGATGTCATGCGCGCGCTTGGCCGCAAGGGCGCATAACAGGAAACGGTCGTTGTCGGTCTTGTCCGACAGGAGGTCTATACTGGGTTCGATAATGCTCATATGACCGGGGTCTCTCTTTCAGCCTTCTCATCGACGTAGGCGGCCAGCCTGCGGCACGCCTCGTCAAGGTCGTCGTTCATCAGTCGGAAGTCGTATTCTGCCTTGTGCGCAAGCTCTTGGTGGGCAGTGCGCAACCTCTTCCCTATTTCTTCGGGCGTCTCGGTGCCGCGTTGGCGCAGCCTCCGTTCCAATTCATCCATGCTGGGAGGCTCGATGAACACCAGGTGCGCCTGTGGCAGCTTCTGCCGCACCTGAAAGGCTCCCTGGACGTCTATCTCAAGGATGACCTGCTTGCCTGCAAGCATCTTGTCCTCGACCGTCTTGCGCGGCGTCCCATAACAGCAGCCATGGACCTCCGCCCATTCCAAAAGCCCATCGGCTTTCACCAAGCGGTCGAACTCATCCTTTGTGACGAAGGAATAGTCGATGCCCGCACGCTCTGTCGTGCGCGGCGCCCGCGTGGTCACCGAGACCGATACCCATGCATCAGGCATCTGCGACACAAGTCGGGCCACCAGCGTACCCTTTCCGGCACCCGATGGCCCTGAGATAACGAACAGATTACCGCGACGCATGAAGGGTCTAGGCCAAGCGCTCCAACAAAGCAGCCTGTTGACGGGCACCAAGGCCGCGAAGGCGACGGCTTTCCGCAATCTGCAGCTCGCGCATGATCTTCTCTGCTTTTGCCTTGCCGTAACCGGGCAGGGTCTCGATGAGGGTGGAGACTTTCATGCGTCCAACGACTTCATCATTCTTCATGCCCAGAACCTTTTCCAAGGTCAGTTTGCCGGATTTCAGATCATCGCGAACCTGTGCCCTTTGCACACGGGCAGCTTTCGCTTTTTCTAGTGCCGCTTGACGCTCTTCGGGTGTTAGCTGAGGAATAGCCATTGTTTTCTCCTTCTTTTCCAAAAGCAACTTTGAGATAGTAGCACGTAATGAGGCGTTTTGTATATCACAATCTTATATTCTTCTTAAATTCTCTGCGCATATCAGCCGATATTCGCCCTATCCGGCCGTTTCGGCCATACCGCGAGGCCATCGCCACCACAGCACATGGGTGGCCCGAGTCCCGGCAGAAGGTTTGAAGCGGCTCGAAGCTTGCCTGTGACTGCTCGCGTTCCTCATGCATCCAGTTTTCCAAAACACCGTTCGATTTGAAAGTATTTTTTGCTCTTTACAGAATAACTCCATGTGGGCACACACAATCGGCATCCCTCTTTCGCACAGGAACAAGACCCCACGGCAGAAGGTCGAAACAGCGCAACCCTCGTTGTGCCTTCCCCCTGCCCTCGTTGTGCCCTCGCGGTGCGGTAAGAGCCATCGGGGCGACCTTACAGCGCAAGCCTTGGGGGATGCCTCAGGGTTCACCCGTCCCTTTCTCCCTGCTCACTCCCCCTGCCCTCCCGAGGCTTTCGCACTGTAGCGGGAGCCGGGTGAATCCAAGGGCAGGCCTTGGGCGCACAGGGCACAGTCCTTTTCTTCCCATGAGGGCGTCGGCAGCTCTATAAGGGGGTAATAGGGGTGCGCGAAAGCCCTTGCGCCCCCCCGGTAGATCATCGACACGACGGCCACCACTTCTGCGCCTGCTTCCTCGATGAGCACGATCAGCTCTTTGACCGACCCGCCGGTCGTGACGACGTCCTCGCACACCAGCACGCGCTCGCCCGCTTGCACACAAAAGCCGCGGCGCAACGACATGCGCCCTTCCTGGCGCTCCGACCAGATGAAGCGCTTCTTGGCCGCGGCAGCCACCGCATAGCCGAACACGATGCCGCCGACTGCCGGAGCTGCCACCAGGTCGAAGCCCAAGCCGTCAGGCAGCCTGTCCAAGGCCTCGGCAGCCAAACGGTTGTTCATCACCGGTTGTTCCTGTATCCGGGCGCATTGGATATAGGTGTCGGAATGGCGCCCGCTGGTAAGGCGGAAATGCCCGTGGCGCAAGGCGCCGGTCTCTTTGAGTGCCTGCAGTATCTCTTCGTGTTCCATGGGTCTTCCTTTCCTCTTCACTTCTCCATGTCGGCCACGATTGCGGCAAAGGCCAAGGCCGGGTCTGCTGCCTGCGTGATGGGGCGGCCAATGACCACATGGCTTGCCCCGGCGGCAAGCGCAGCAGCAGGGGTTGCCACACGGCTCTGGTCGCCCAGCGCCGCGCCCGCAGGCCTTACGCCAGGCGTCACGATATAGGCGCAAGCCCCCAGCTGTTCGCGCAGGATGGCAGCTTCCTGTGGCGAGGCCACCACGCCGGAAAGGCCGGCCTCCTGGGCGTCCCGTGCAAGCATGAGCACTTCCTCAGCTAAGGGCGCCGCAATGCCGACCGCAGCCAAAGTAGCCTCATCCATGCTGGTCAACACCGTGATTCCCAGGGTCACGGGCATCGGGGATCCCTTTTGTGTCGCAGCCGCTCCTGCCCCCCGCACAGCGGCGCGCATCATGTCCGGCCCGCCCAAGGCATGCATGGTCAGCATGTCTGCCCCGCTTGAGGCAGCGGCCGCCGCAGCCCCTTCGACCTGGTGGGGTATGTCATGGAACTTGAGGTCCAGGAACACCTTGAAGCCCTCGTCCTTCAAGGCCGCCACGATGGACGGGCCTTGCGCGTAATAAAGGGTCATCCCCACCTTCATCCAGGTGGCGGCCCCCTTCAAGGAACGTGCCAGGGTTAAGGCCTCATCGGCGCCGCAGTCGAGCGCCACAATGACGCGCTCGGCTGCGCGCAATCCCGCAAAGGGGCTGGCATCACCGGAAGCTTTCAGCATATGAGCCCTCCTATCAATTCATTGACGTCCTTCACGCCATATCTCACGCAATAGGCCTCTATGCCGGCCTTGCAATCGGCAACCGCCCGGGGGTTCACGAAGCTCGCGGTGCCCACGGCTACCGCAGTCGCCCCCGCCAGCAGGAACTCGATGGCATCCTGGCCGCTCATGATGCCCCCCATGCCCAAGAGGGGGATACGGACGGCGCGGTATGCCTCATAGACCATCCGAAGCGCTATCGGCTTGATGGCGGGGCCGGAAAGCCCCCCTACCGCCCGTGCAAGCACCGGCTTTCGGGTGTGCGCGTCGATAGCCATGCCCAGCACGGTGTTGATGAGCGATATCGCATCGGCCCCTGCGTCCTGTGCCGCCCGCGCAATCTCGGCTATGCTGGTCACGTTGGGCGTCAGTTTCACGAACAGGGGCCGCTTGGTGGCGCTGCGGCATCTCGAGACCACGGCCTCCACGCTCGGTGCGTGGCATCCGAAGGCCATGCCTCCCGCATCCACGTTGGGGCACGATATGTTGACCTCATAAGCCCCTACCCTATCTTCTCCTTCAAGCCTTTCTATGACTTGGACGTACTCATCAATGCTATGGCCTGACACGTTCACGATGACCGGTACCTTGTAAGCACTCAGGAAGGCAAGGTCGGTCTCAATGAAGGCGTCCACCCCGGGGTTCTGCAAGCCTATCGAATTGAGCATCCCGGAAGGGGTCTCTGCTATCCGGGGCGTGGCATTGCCCTTCCAGGGCTTCAGCGAGACCCCTTTCGTCGTTATCGCGCCCAGGGCGTCAAGATCCACGAAGGCTGCGTACTCGCGGCCGGACCCGAAGGTGCCCGAGGCCGTGGTCAACGGGTTCTCCATCAGAAGCCCGCCCAGGTCGACCTGCATGGCTACACTCATGACAACACCTCCCGCGCATTGAAGGCAGGCCCGTCCACACACGAGCGGCGAAGGCCTTGGGCTGTCTCGACCACACAGCTCAGGCATGCTCCTATGCCGCAGGCCATGTGGCGTTCCAGGGACACCTCGCACAAGGCGTCGGTCTGTGCGGCCAAGGTGGCGACCGCCCGCATCATAGGCTCAGGGCCGCAAGCGGCGATATAGCCATACGGTGTGGGCCCCTTCCCCGCTTCTTGCGGTTGCCCGCCTTCCCGATGTGCCATTCCTGGGTGTATGCCACCCGGTGAGACACCCTGCAGACGGGCGCCTTCGAAAAGCCCCCCCTGCAATGCCTCTTCAACCAAGGGGGTGACCAGGCCTGCACGGCCAAGGCTGCCGTCGTCGGTCGCAAGGGCTATCCGGGTTGTGGCGCTCAAGGCAGCCAAACGCTCGAAGCGCGCAAGGCACACCTGGGCACCGGCGCTCTGCGCCCCCAGGATGACGTCCAGCAAGACCCCCTGTTGCGTCAAGGCCGAAGCAAGCAGGAACAAAGGAGCCGCCCCTACCCCGCCGCCGACCAACAGGGCGCGCCTGGTTTCGGGCGGACAGCGCCAACCGCGTCCCAAAGGCCCAAGCAAGCCCAGCTCAGTGCCAGGTGCAATGCTGCTCATATGCCCCGATCCACAGCCGCGCACCTGATACACCAACGACAAGGCCATGCCCTGATCGACCGCGAACACCGAGAAAGGCCGCCTCAGGATATGCCCTTCCATGCCTGGCAGCCTGACATGGACGAACTGCCCCGGCATCACGGCATGGGCGATGCCGGGGGCAGCTATCCCTATCTCGAAGAGCCCTTCAGCCAGGCGCCTGTTGTAGGCCACCCTGCCGACTTCCACAGCAGGACATAGGGACGGTTCATCTGTCCACTTTCCCATCTCATGCGTCGGAGGCGTCATGGCTGCATCACCTTCCCCTTCTCATGCCTCTGCCAACATGCGCGGAAGGTCCTGCAAGGCCACGATGCCCAGGTTGCCTTCGCGGGCAGCCTCCATGCCGGCCACCAATGCCCAAGCAGCTGGCAGGTTGGTCACGTGGCTTATCCCATGGCGCACCGCCATCGACCGCAGCTGGTAGCCGTCGTCACGCGTGAGGTTTCCGAAAGGGGTGTTTATCATCAGCGAGACCGAGCCATCGGCAATCTCGTCGGCTATGTTGGGCGAAGGCTGGTGCACCTTCTTCGCCACCACGACCGGTATGTTGGCCGCGCTCAGGGTTCGTGCGGTGCCCTCGGTCGCCACTATGCTGAAGCCCATGCGCACGATGTCGCGCGCAATGGCTACCACCGCCCGCTTGTCGCGGTCACAGACCGATATGAACACCTTGCCTTCCTGCGGCAGGGAATAGGAAATGGCAAGCTGGGTCTTCGCATAGGCTGCCGGGAAGTTCTTCGCAATGGCCATGACCTCGCCGGTCGATTTCATCTCAGGCCCCAACACCACATCGGCACCCGGGAAGCGCCCGAAGGGCATGACCGCCTCCTTCACGCAGAAGAAGTTCGGGCGGCGCTCGTCGTCGGGCAGGCCCATGTCGGCTATGCGTTCGCCTGCCATGATGCGTGCCCCGCATTTCGCCAAGGGCACACCGGTGGCCTTAGAGACGAAGGGCACCGTGCGCGAGGCGCGGGGGTTCGCCTCGATGACATAGATTATCGAGTCCTTGATGGCGAACTGGATGTTGATGAGCCCGCAGACCCCCAGGCGCAATGCCAGGCGGCGGGTGATGCCCCGTAGCTGCGATGCTATGGCCTCCGAAAGCGAGAAGGGCGGTATGCAGCAGGCCGAGTCGCCCGAATGGATGCCGGCCATCTCGATATGCTCCAGCACGCCGCCCACATAGACCCCTTCGCCATCGCAGAGGGCATCGACGTCCACCTCGACCGCCCCTTCGAGGAAACGGTCAAGGTACACGGGGTGGTCGGGCGATATCCGTGCGGCATCAGCCATGTACTTCTCTAGCTGCGCGGCATCGTACACAATGGCCATGCCGCGCCCGCCCAGCACATAGCTCGGGCGCACCAGCAGGGGAAAGCCGATGCGGTCGGCCACCTGGCAGGCCTCTTCGAAGCTTCCTGCCATGCCTGCCACCGGGTAATTGATGCCCATCTCGTCCAATATGGCCGAGAAACGGTCGCGGTCCTCAGCCAGGTCGATGGCTTCAGGGCTGGTGCCCATGATGGGCACGCCTGCGGCCTCCAGCGCCCGTGCCAGCTTCAGGGGCGTCTGCCCGCCCAGGGTGACCACCACCCCGTCAGGCTGTTCCACATCAACGATGTCCATGACGTCCTCGAAGGTCAATGGCTCGAAGTACAGCTTGTCCGAGGTGTCGTAGTCGGTCGAGACCGTCTCGGGGTTGCAGTTCACCATGATGGTCTCGAAGCCGGCGGCATGCAGCGCGTAGCTGGCATGCACGCAGCAGTAATCGAACTCGATGCCCTGCCCGATGCGGTTGGGCCCCGCCCCCAGGATGAGCACGCGCTTCTTCGTCTTGGGGCTGGCCTCGGTGGCGCCTGTCTCGTAGGTCTTGTACTTGTATTCCGTCTCGCTGGGGAACTCTGCGGCGCAGGTGTCCACCGTCTTCATGACCGGCACCACCCCCAGCTCTTTGCGCCGCGCCCTGACCTGCAGCTCCGTGCTTCCGGTCAGATGGGCCACCTGCACGTCCGAGAAGCCGTGGCATTTCAATCTGCGCAAGGCGGGGGCATCAAGGTCCTCTAAAGGCAAGCCTTTCGCCAAGCGTTCTAAGGCAACCATGTTGCCCAGGCATGAGATGAAGAAGGGGTCCACCGAGCTTGCCGCCGCCACCTCCTGCACGCTCCAACCCCTGCGCAGGGCCTCTGCCATGTACAGCACCCGGTCCTGCGTGGGCAGGCCGACCAGCCGCGCGAAGTCAGTTTCATTGAAGGCGTCCTTGCCATCGGCTCCCAGCCCTGCGCGTCCGTCCTCGAGCGAGCGCATGGCCTTGCCGAAGGCCTCTTCAAAGCTGCGCCCAATGCTCATTATCTCACCGACCGCCTTCATGCGGGTGGTCAGGGTGGTGTCGGTCCCCTCGAACTTCTCGAAGGCGAAGCGGGGCACCTTCACCACGCAGTAGTCGATGGAAGGCTCGAAGGCTGCCGGGGTCGCCTTTGTGATGTCGTTGGTTATCTCGTCCAAGGTATAACCGACCGCAAGCCTTGCCGCCGCCTTTGCTATAGGAAAGCCGGTCGCTTTCGAGGCCAAGGCCGATGAACGCGAGACCCGGGGGTTCATCTCGATGACCACCATCCGCCCGTCTTTGGGGTTGATGGCGAACTGCACGTTGGAGCCGCCTGTCTCGACGCCCACCTTCTCAAGGATGGCCAGGCTGGCCACCCGCAGGCGCTGGTATTCCAGGTCGGTCAAGGTCTGGGCAGGCGCCACTGTGATGGAATCGCCCGTGTGCACGCCCATGGCGTCGAAGTTCTCGATGGAACAGATGATGATGCCGTTTCCCGCAGTGTCGCGCATCACCTCCATCTCGAACTCCTTCCAGCCAAGCACGCTCTCCTCGACCAGCACCTCCCCGACCGGCGAAAGCTCAAGCCCTTGGCTCACGGTCTCGCGCAGCTCTTCGGGGGTGTAGGCGATGCCGCCGCCGGCGCCGCCCAAGGTGAACGAAGGCCGCAGGACCACCGGGTAGCCCAAGCCCTCGGCCAGGCTGACGGCGTCTTCGATGGTGTAGGCATAGCCGCTGCGTGCGGTCTCAAGGCCTATCTCGGCCATGCATTCGTTGAAGAGCCGCCGGTCCTCGCCGCGCTCTATCGCTTCAAGCTTGCAGCCGATCATCTCCACGCCATAGGCGTCAAGCACGCCCGCCTTTGCCAGAGCGACCGCGGTGTTCAAGCCGGTCTGCCCGCCCAAGGTAGGCAGAAGGGCATCAGGGCGCTCGCGCTCGATTATCTTCTCGACGAACTCAGCGGTTATCGGCTCGACATAGGTACGGTCTGCCAACTCGGGGTCGGTCATGATGGTGGCAGGGTTCGAGTTCACCAGGATGACCCGGTAGCCGTCTTCCTTGAGCACCTTGCAGGCCTGTGCGCCCGAATAGTCGAACTCGCAGGCCTGACCTATCACTATGGGGCCAGATCCTATGACCAGGATTGACTTGATGTCTGTCCGTTTAGGCATGGGCAGTGCCACCCCCTTGCGATATGCCTTGTAGGTGAATGTCAGCCCTTGGGGAAGATAGGGCTGTTTGTGTGCCGGCATCGCCGGCCTTGTCGGCATCGCCGGCCTTGGCAGCATTACCGGCCTTGGCGGCCTTGTTTGCTGCGTTGTTCGCATTCGAGGCGCTTGCTCCTGAACCCGCTGGGTTGCCACCGCCTTCCGCGTCGAATCGCCAACCGGCCAGACGGTCCTTTGCGATGTCGATGTCGAGGTAGTCAGCCCTTCCCTCCATGAGGCGGGCGAAGGCGGTGAACAGGTAATGGGCATCGGTGGGGCCAGGGCTCGCCTCGGGGTGGTACTGCACCGAGAAGGCGGGTATGTCCAGGAATGCCAGGCCTTCCGCGGTGCCGTCGTTCAGGTTCACGTGGGTGAGCCTCACCTGCCCGAAACGTTCGTTGTCCGCCACGGGCGCATGGCCTGCGCGTGCCCAGAAACGCAGATCCGCCTCGTGTTCGGTATGCCATCCCGACATGCTGGGAACCAAGGCGCCCAGGCTCTCGAACAACAGGCCGAAACCATGGTTCTGCGCCGTTATCTCCACCCGGCGGGTCAACAGGTTCATGACAGGCTGGTTGCCGCCGCGATGGCCGAACTTGAGCTTCTCGATGCGGGCGCCGCATGCTTTCGCTATCATCTGGTGCCCCAAGCAGATACCGAACACAGGTACCTTGCCCAGCAGGCCTTCTACCTGGCGGTAGGTGCCTTCGACCGCATCAGGGTCGCCCGGGCCGTTGCTCAGGAACACGCCGTCGGGCGAAGCGGTCAGCACCTCTTGGGCGGGGGTGTCCCAAGGCACCAGCGTGACCTCGCATCCGACCCGCACCAAGCCGTCCAGGATGGATCGCTTCGCGCCGCAATCGTACGCTATCACCTTGTAGCGGGGCTTGGGGGGTGCAGCCAAAGCGAAGTCCCGTGAGCAGGGCTTGTGCACATAAGGCCTCGGTGCCTTGCAGCTCACCTCTTCCACCAGGTTCAAGCCCACGATGGAAGGGCTGGCAAGCACCTTGCGGTGCAGCGATGCGGCATCGGTGTCCAAGGTGGAAAGCACCGCCCTTTGCGCCCCATGGTCGCGGATATGCCGTACCAGGTCGCGGGTGTCTATGCCCTCGATGGCTACGATTCCCTGGGCTTTCAGGTACTCAGGCAGGCCCATGGTGCTGCGCCAGTTCGAAGGCTGCTTGCACATCGTATGTACCACCAGGCCACGCAAGGCGGGAATGTCAGCCTGGAGATCGTCGGCATTGACGCCGTAATTGCCTATCTGGGGATAGGTCATGGTGATTATCTGGCCTGCATAAGAGGGGTCGGAAAGCACCTCCAGGTAGCCGACGAGCGAGGTGTTGAAGCATATCTCGCCGAAGACCTCCCCCGATGCCGCACAGGCAAGGCCTTCATAGGCAGTGCCGTCCTCCAAGACCAGCATCGCTTTTTCAGCCAAGGCATCGGCAAGGGCAGCATCGGCATGGGCAGCATCGGCATGGGCGGGCTCAGCGTCTTGTGGGCAGGCTCCGCCTGCTGCGGCACTTCCCAAGGCAGCCCCGTCTAAGCCAAGCCCGGCTGCGGCGGCTCCCAGGGCAGCCCCGCCCACGCCAAGCCCGGCCGCGGCACTTCCCAGGGCAGCCCCGCCTAGGGCATCCTGAAGGCCTGCCGCATCTGCGGCAGGCTCCAGGACATCGGTTGTGGCGGATGCGTCCTTGACCGTTCCCGCAGCCGCCACGGCAGGGGCACCGGCGATGCCGCCCGTATGGGCTGGCACCGCCTTCTCGTGGATTGCCGTCAACGTGTTCTCATTCAACGATTGTTCCTTCTTCCATGGTCGCATAGCCCTCCACATACACGTCGGTCGCCCTTCCTTGCAGGCTTGCGCCCAAGAAGGCCGAATTCCGGGCCTTTGAGCAGAAGTCCTCGGCTCGAACCGTCCAAGCAAGAGTGGGGTCGATGATGGTGATGTCAGCCACCGCGCCCGCTTCCAGGCGCACCGGGGGCTGGCGCAGCACCCTGCGCGGGTTCAGGGACATCAGCTCGACCAGGCGGCCATAGCCGATGGCACCCGTTGCCACCAGGTTCGTGAGCACCAGGCCAAGCGACGTCTCAAGCCCCACCGTGCCGAAGGCGGCTATCTCGAACTCGCAATCCTTCTCCCAGGCGGCGTGAGGCGCGTGGTCGCTTGCGATGCAGTCTATGGTGCCGTCCTTGACTCCCCCGATCAAGGCCTCGGCATCCTCTGCCGTGCGCAGGGGCGGGTTCACCTTGAGGAAGGTGTTGTAGTCGTCGCCGATGGCATCCTCGGTAAGGAAGAGGTGGTGCGGCGTCACCTCGCAGGTCACGGGCAGGCCTTCAGCCTTTGCGGCACGGACCAGGCCTAGGCCGTATGCGGTGGAGATGTGCTGGATGTGCAAGGGGCAGCCGGTCAGGCGACAGAGCGCTATGTCGCGGGCAATTTGGAGCTCCTCGCCGGCTGCTGGCCAACCCAGCATGCCC
>JAIRPR010000081.1 GCA_031256895.1 Coriobacteriaceae bacterium | reverse complement strand
CCAAGGTGGTCACCAGGGCGGAGAGCAGGTCTTGCTTGGACAACCTATGGTGGGGCTGCTCTGGGGGCTGTTGGTTTGGTGCGGGGCTGGGCACCGCTTCTTCGGTGGGTACTTGCGGTTTTGCGTGCGCTCCCAACGTCACGACTTGCCCGATGCTGCTTGAAGCCACGGCTCCCTCCAGGCCGCCCGTTGTCATGGATCCCTCCCGGGCGCCCAACGCCATGGATCTGTCGCCTTGAGCCGTCTGGGCTTCTTGCGTCCCGGGGGCTTGTTGATGGCGTCCGTGCAAGGGCCCTTGTTTGCTTTGGGCGTCTTGGCTGCGCTCGTTGTCGCGCTGCGCCTTCTTTTCCAGGTGCCTTGCCTCAAGGCGCTCCATCACGAGGATCCAGACGAAGCGCGTGACCAAGAGCATGAAGGTTATGAACAAGACCTCGCCGATGAGCAGGAGGTTATCGGTCTGGATGCTCTCCCAGGTGTCCGCCATGGCAGTCGGCAGCTGCGCACCCAGCAAGACGAACACGACACCGTTCAGGGTGAAGGAGAGCACCTGCCAGGCGCTGTCTGAGACGATGTTAAGGCGCGAGATGGAAGGCGTTATCCCGCGGGGCGAGACGCCCATCACCAAACCCGCTGCCACAACCGCAAGGATGCCGCTGACACCCACGAAATGGGCAGCCAGGTACACGATGAAGGGCATGAACAGCTCGAAGAGCACGTGGAAGGTGGTGCTTTCCAAGCCCCGTGCGCGTGCCTTGCGCAGGGCGAAGTTAGCGACCCATGCGATGACCAGCCCCACGATGATGCCACCGAAGAAGCTGACAAAGAAGCTCACCGAGGCATCGATGAGGGAGAAGGTCCCCGTGATGACAGCCGCGATGGCGAATTGGAAGGAGACGATGCCGGATGCGTCGTTGATGAGCGATTCGCCCGCAAGCAGGCTTTTCTGGCGCGGAGAAAGGCTGGTCTCCTTGGAGAGCGCAGAAACCGCCACGGCATCGGTGGGGCCGAGCGCCGCACCCAAGGCAAAAGCGGCAGCCAAGGGGATAGAGGGGATGAGCCAGTTCACATAGAAGCCGACGATGAGCACGGTTGCAACGACCAGGCCAACGGCAAGCGAGACGACCGGCTTCTTGTTCTTCCAGAGGCTCACCTTGTTCGCCTTCTTCGCCTCGTAGAACAAAAGCGGAGCGATGAACAGGATAAGGAAGAACTCGGGATCGACCACAATCTTGACGGGTGAAAGCGAGAAGAGCGCGATGAGAAGGCCTAAGGCTATCTGGATGAGGGGCGATGACACCTTCGGCACCATCTGGTCGATGACCGAAGACAAGATGACCGCAGCCAGCAACAACAATATCAGTTCAAAAGCCTCCACAGAAAAGCTCCTTGGAAATCCTGGGGCCACAATGCCGTAAAGCCCGCGTTTCACATAATGTTCAAAAAGAGGTGACAGGGATATTCTACCGTACCCATCACCCTTTCAGGCGCACGATAAGAAAAATCAGGCAGGAAAGGCGGAAGGCGGGACACGTTGCCGGCCACCGTTGCTGGTTGCGAGGACGGCGCGAAGACCCCCCTGCGATCCTCGGCAAGGAAATCACCCCAATCGGGTGACGCGGGTGCATAAAACGACCAACTTCGGGTTTCAACGGATTTTCCAGCGGAATGGTAGTTTCCTTGGAGCGGCTTGCCGAGGCGCTCCAAGACGCAAGCCAGGATAAGGGATGTCCGTTGGCTGCAAGCCGAACGACAAGAACAGAAGGGAAGAAGAAATGAAGGAAGAAAGAAGCATCCAAGGAACCGCGTCACATTCACGGAGGGATTTCCTGAAAGGCAGCGCCTTGGTAGGGGCTGCCGCCTTGGGCAGCGGGCTGCTTGCCGCCTGCGGCTCGCAGGCGCCGGCAGAGGCGACCGACAAGAAGCCCGCGCCAGGCGGCATCGAGAGCTGGGACCTTGAGGCGGATGTGGTCGTCGTCGGGTATGGCGGCGCCGGTGCAGCTACCGCCATCACCGCCCATGACGCCGGGTCGAAGGTCATCATATTGGAGAAGATGGCTGAAGGCGGGGGGAACACGGCGGTCTCGGGGGGCGGCTTCCTCTGCCCGAACGATGCCACGAAGGCCTATACCTATATCACCAAGCTCTTCGATTTCTCGAACTCGGTCATGGACAAGGATATCGTGAAGGTCTTTGCCGACGAATCGGTGAAGAACGTCGAGTGGCTCCAATCCCTGAAGGAGGGCACAGAGGTCAAGATATACGGCCATGCCGGGTACGGCAAGGTAGAGGGTGCGGATTCGCAGGACAAGTACCAGGTGGCTGTCAGCTCGGGGACAGCCGCAGCCGGCCTCTTCGGGGTGTACACCTATGCAGTCGAGGAGGAGCGTGGCATCGAGGTCCTCACCGAGACCCCGGCAACAGCGCTCATAACCGATGAGAGCGGCGCAGTCATCGGCGTGAAGGCCACCAGCAAAGGCAAAGAGATTGCCGTGAAGGCCAAGAAGGCCGTCGTGCTTACCACCGGCGGTTACGAGTACGACGACGACATGAAGCGCAACTACATCAAGGGCACCCCGGTCTTTGCCCTGGGCAACCCGGGCAACACGGGCGACGGCGTGCGCATGGCACAGAAGGTGGGCGCCGACCTCTGGCACATGAACGGCTGCTCCTGCCCCATCGGCATGAAGGTGGACGACCTGGAGTACGGGCTTCAGATGATGCCCACCATGCCCGGCTACATCTGGGTCGATGCCACGGCAAAGCGCTTCGTCGACGAGGCCGACGTCGAGACGCATGCCGGACTTCTTGCCCTTGACTGGTACAACACGAAGGCTTTGGGTTACCCCCGCATCCCGGCATTCATGATCTTCGATGAGACGGGCAGGGCGGCAGGCCCCATCTCGGGCGCCTTCTCGTTCGGCTTTGCGGGGAAGGAGTATTCCTGGAGCAAGGACAACAGCGCCGAGGTAGAGAAGGGCTGGATAATCAAGGCGGACACACTGGAGGCGCTGGCGGAGAAGCTCGACCTCGATCCGGCCACCTTCACGGCAACCGTGGGCAAGTGGAACGAGGACGTCAAAGCGGGGGAGGACACGCTCTTCGAGCGCGCCATCACCGCTGCGGCAAGCCAGGCTTACCTCAATCAGACCGCCACGGTCAAATCGGCCCCTATCGAGAACGCCCCTTACTATGCCGTCAAGCTGTACCCGACGCTCCTGAACACCCAGGGTGGGCCGAAGCGCAATGCCAAAGCCCAGATACTGGATGCCTTTGGAGAGCCGATACCGCGCCTGTACAGCTCGGGCGAGCTCGGCTGTATGTGGGGCCTCATCTATCAGGGTGCCGGCAACAACAGCGAGGCCAT
>JAIRPR010000160.1 GCA_031256895.1 Coriobacteriaceae bacterium | reverse complement strand
GGAGGCCTTGGAGAAGCTCTCGCTGAACGACCCTGCCCTGATATGGGAACCGGAGACGTCGCATGCCTTGGGCTTCGGCTTCCGTGTGGGCTTTCTAGGCCTTTTGCATATGGAGGTCGTCAAGGAAAGGCTCGAGCGCGAGTTCGGACTTGACCTTCTGGCTACCGCCCCTTCTGTCGAATACCACGTGTTCAAGACCAATGGGGAAGTGCTCTCGCTCCATTCACCTCAGGAGATGCCCGACCCCGGTGAGATAGAGCACATCGAAGAGCCTTTCCTGAAGGCAAAGGTCCTCGTGCCGCCCGATTACGTGGGCGCGGTCATGGACCTCACCGTTGCCAGGCGGGGAAGCTTCGTCACGATGAGCTACCTTTCCCCGACCACGGTGGAGCTGCTGTGGGAGATCCCCCTCTCAGAGCTCATCATGGATTACTTCGACAAGCTGAAATCAAGCACGAAAGGCTATGCCTCGCTCGATTACGAAGTGGCAGGCTACAAGCAGTCGAACCTGGTCAAGCTGGATATCCTCTTATCCGGCAAACCAGTGGACGCGCTCTCGTTCATCGTGCACCGCGACAAGGCGTACGACCGCGGCAAGGTGCTGACCGAGAAGTTGAAGGGGATCATACCGCGCCAGATGTTCGAGGTGCCCATACAGGCCGCCATCGGCGGCCGCGTGCTTGCCCGCGAAACGGTGAAGGCCAAGCGCAAGGACGTGCTGGCGAAGTGCTACGGCGGCGACATCACCCGCAAGCGCAAGCTTTTGGAGAAGCAGAAGGCAGGAAAGAAGCGCATGAAGAGCATCGGCAACGTCGAGGTTCCGCAAGAGGCCTTCATGGCCATCCTGAAGGTGGATGAATAGGCTTGGAACCGGGGGCAGGCCTGGGGCAGACGGCAGGATTCGATCGGGCGGCCGTCGTGGGAAAGAAGGCAGGCTTGGACCAGGCGGCCGTCGTGGGGCAGGTGGCCGTCGTGGGGCAGACCGCTGGCTTGGAAGGCTTCCTTGCAAGCCGTCCCCTGCTGTTGGCACCGATGGCGGGCGTGAGCGACCCCGCCATGCGCAGCCTCTGTTGCGAACAGGGTGCTTCGCTTTGCTATACCGAGATGGTGTCCGCAAAGGGCCTGGACTTTGCAAACGATAAGACACGGGGGCTTCTCGACCTGAGCTTGCAAGAGAGCCTGATTGCGGTGCAGATCTTCGGCCATGAGCCGGCGGTGATGGCACGACAGGCAGCCTGGGTGGCCGAGCACCTGGGACAGCGCCTTGCTTGTCTCGACCTCAACATGGGCTGCCCAGCAAAGAAGATCGTGACCAAAGGGGACGGCTGCGCCCTCATGCGCGACCCAGCCCTTGCCTGCCGCATCATAGGCGAGGTGAGGCGCGCTGTGGAAGTGCCGGTCACGGTGAAGTTTCGGCGCGGCTTCGCGATGGGGGATGAATCAGCCCCCGAGTTCGCCCGTATGGCCGAGGCAGCAGGCGCTGCTGCCGTTGCCGTCCATGGGCGCTTTGCCGCTCAGCTGTACCGGGGCCTTGCCGATTGGGGCTGTGTGCGCAGGGTCAAGGAAGCAGTGTCCATACCGGTCATCGGAAATGGGGATATCCGTTCGGCCAGGGATGTGCTTGCGTTCGGACGTTCATCGGCCTGCGATGCCTTCATGATAGGACGGGCAGCCCAGGGGAACCCCTGGATCTTCGCCGAAGCCCGTGCCGCCCTTGAAGGCAAGGCCGCCCCGCCTGCCCCCCGTGCCCCTGAGCGGATAGCCATGGCACGCCGCCATGCAAGGATCCTTGCCGAAGGGCAGGGAAGGGTGCTCGTCCGTATGCGCAGGCATGCCATGTGGTACCTCGTCGGCCTGCCTGGTGCAACAAGGGCGAGGGAGCAGATCAACCATTGTGTCACCTTGGAAGATTTCGACCAGGTGTTCGAAGGGCTTTTGGCCTTTGGGGACGGCCTTGCCGCAGCAAAGCCAGGTGTGCTGCCTGAAGAAGGGGGGGCGGCACATGGATGAGCCTTTCCGGGCGCTCTACCTGCACCTGCCCTTCTGCAAGAGGCGCTGCCGCTATTGCGATTTCACCACCCGCGAGGCTCAGCCCGGCAGCCCCGAGGTGGCAGCCTATATGGAGCGGCTGATAGGCGAGGCAAGGCAGGCAGCCCGGACAGGCACGCTGCGCGGCATCGAGACGGTTTACCTGGGCGGCGGCACGCCGAGCCATCTTGGATCTGCACGGCTATCAGGGCTCCTCTATGCCCTTTCGGTCTCGCTTGAGGGCTATGCCGGCATGGAGGTGACGCTGGAGGCGAACCCCGAGAGCATCAGCCTGCCGCTGGTAAAGGACATATGGGCCTTGGGTGTGAACCGCATCTCCATCGGCGTGCAGAGCTTCAATGACAAGATGCTCTCCTTTCTGGGGCGCGTCCATTCTGCCGAAGACGCCCGGCGCGCGATATGCCTGGCACAGGAGCGTTTCGACAACGTGAGCATCGACCTCATGTGCGGCATACCCGGGCAGAGCTTCGAGGACTTCCAGGAAAGCCTTGAGGCGGCCTTGGCTTTGGGCATCAGGCATGTCAGTGTGTACCCGTTGGTCATCGAAGAAGGCACCCCTTTGGCCGCTGCAGCGGACCATGGGGAGTTCACCGAGCCCGACCAGGATTTCCAAGCCTTGATGATGCAGATGGCACAAAGCATCTTGGAGCCGGCGGGGCTTTCCCGTTACGAGGTCGCGAGCTATGCCGCACCCGGCTTCGAATGCCGCCATAACACCGCCTATTGGACCGGCTTGCCCTATCTGGGCTTGGGTGACTCTGCGGTCACGATGACCCAGGACGCACGACGGCGCACCCGCTTGCAGGACGGCAGGGTGGTAGAGCAGCTGGACCGCCGACAGATGCAGGCAGAAGACCTCATGATGGCCATGCGCATGACAAGGGGGATAGGATCAAGCAGCTTGGCAGAAGCGGCTTTGCTGCTTCCGGAGGCACCCCAGGTCTTCCATGGCCTGGTAAAGGACGGCCTTCTCGAGCGGGCAGAAGGCCGCCTGCGCCCCACGCTTGCCGGATGGCTCTGTGGCAATGAGCTCTATGGCCGCATCCTGGAACTTGCGCCTTGACCCCCGAGGGCTTCTTGGAGGTTTTGAAACCCAGCATTCAAAAACCATCCAACAGGACCTGGCGCCTTGGCCTCCGAGGGCTTCTTGGAGGCTCTGGCAAGGCCCAAAGCCGCTCAGCATCATGCTAGCAAGGCCTGGCGCCTTGACCCCCAAGGGCTTCTTGCTTCCTCGGGGATACGCCGCTCCGTGTCCCGCGTCATCGTGCTACCCCGGCACCGGGGCAACACGGGG
>JAIRPR010000001.1 GCA_031256895.1 Coriobacteriaceae bacterium | reverse complement strand
GACACCGGTGCGCCCTACCTGCACGGTTATGTCCCTCAGGAGCGTCGCCCTTTCTTCCGGTGGGAACTTGAAGGCTATAGCCCAACGCGGCGCCTTCGCCGTGGCGCCCATCTCCTTTTGGCGGGCGAAGGAATCGACCTTCACCACCACCCCGTCTATCTCATAGGGCAGCTCCTCGCGGCGGGTGAGCGCCCATTCGCAGAACTCATGCACCTCTTCAACGCTGGTACAGCGCTTGATGTCGGGATTCACGCTGAAGCCCGCCTCGTGCAGCCAGGCAAGCAGTTCCGCTTGCCCTTCCACCTGCAGTCTCGATTCATCGGCGACCGCATAGATGAAGGTGGAAAGGTCCCGTTCGGCAGTCACGGCAGGATCCTTTTGGCGCAGGCTCCCCGCCGCCGCGTTGCGGGGGTTCTTGAAGGGGTTGCGTCCTTCCCGTTCGGCAATGGTGTTCAGCGCCTCGAAGCTGGCCTTGGGCATATAGACCTCACCGCGCAGCTCCAAGTGGGCGGCAGGGTCGGGCATCGATTTGGCCGCCGTCTCGCGCAAAACCTGCGGCACATCCTTGACCGAACGTATATTCAAGGTGACGTCTTCACCCATTGTTCCATCACCCCTGGTAGCAGCACGGACAAGCCTTCCTTTTTCGTAGCTCAGGGCTATGGATGAGCCATCGATCTTCAGCTCGCAGACCACAGGCACCATGGCCCCGAAGGCTTCCCGCACCCGCGCAAGCCAGGCATCCAGCTCGGGCAGGTCCATGGCATTGTCGAGCGAATACATGCGCCGCGCATGGGCCACCGAGGCGAACTGCTCACCGACATAGCCCCCTACCCGTTGTGTCGGTGAGGCGGGATCGGCAAGCCCGGGATAGGCGGCCTCAAGGCCTCGAAGCTCGTGCATGAGCGAATCGAAGGCTGCGTCCGATATCTCGGGGGCGTCCAGTGCATAATAGAGGTAGCTGTGACGCTCTATCTCGCTCTTGAGCCCTTCCATGCGCTGGCGTATGTCATCATGTTCTTCTGTCATTTCCTATCCTTTGTCGTCGCTGGCCCTTCTTGCAATACCTGGGGGCTTTTCGTGCTTTTCGCCCTTTGTCGTCTTCAACGCTTGTGTTGCCGCTTATGCCGGATATGCAGTCAATCGTTCCCCTTGCCCGAGAACACATCGGCCGCCAGGCCTCAAAGTGTCGGATTGACGGCCTTGCCTTCCGGGTGGGAAGGCTTGTCTGCCTGGTCAGCGGGCTTGCCTTCCTGGTGGGCGGCCTTGCCTTCCGGGTGGGCGGCCATCAGAGCCCTGATAGCCTGAGGGAGGAGATCGACAAGGTCTTCTGCCGTCACTGAAACCGGGCCCAAGGCTTCTGCAGCACAGTTCCCGGCATCAGCATGGAGGTTTGCCGCCAAGACAGCCGCATCGAAAGGTGCCATGCCCTGGGCAAGGAAGGCGCCCATGACCCCTGCCAGGACGTCCCCGCTGCCCGCCTTGGCCAGCACAGCCGTGCCGCTCTGCAAAATGTAGAGTTCATCGCCTTCGCCGATATGGGTGAGCGGGCCTTTCAGCACCACCAAAGCGCCAAGGATCCGGGACAGGCTGTGCGTGAGCTGTTCCGGACAGCCATCAGACAGGCCGAGTGCCGAAGCCAGCTGTGCGGCTTCGCCCGCATGGGGGGTGACCACCGTGGGAAGGCCCACAGAGGCCCGGGCCTTGCAAAGCTTAAGGCCTTGGGGCGTTGCAAGGAAGGGCAGAGCTCCCCCATCGACAAGGAGCGGCGCCTGCGCGTGGGCAAGGACAAAGGCGGTCCGCTGTTCCGTGGCCTTCTGTGCAGCATCGAAGCCAGGCCCCAGCACATAGGCACAAGGCCTTCCCGACACCTGTGCGACAAGCCGTTCCTCGGGCAAGCACTCAATCGGGCGCACCACCAAGGAAGGTCGGTAGGCCTGTACAAGACCCACGACCGATGCCTCGGTGAACACCTCGCAATAGCCTGCCCCCGCCTTCAGGCCGGCAGAGGCGGCAAGCATGGCAGCACCGGGGAAGCGGGTGCTGCCGGCACAAAGGACAAGCCTTCCCCGGGAATACTTGTGGGCATCGGGTGCGGGAAGAGGGAGCAGGCCTGCCAGGCCCTCGGTCGTATAGGTTCTTAGATGCCAGCCCATGCGCCCTTACTGCGTTCCCTCGAATGCTGTTCCTGGGCTCTGGCCAGCTGCCTTCACTGGTCCTCGCCCAGTGTTTGGGGATTTTGCCCCTTCACCCGAACCTGGCAGGGGTTCGGCAGCGGGCTTGTCTTCCTTTGCTTGGCCAGTCCCCATATCGTCAAGCAGGCTGCGGACTTCCTTGAACTGCTTGGCCAGCTCTTCCATGGGATCGATACGCTCCTGCACCGCTCGGACCGATTCCGTTGTTATCGCCATGGCACAGGCCACCGCTTCAAGATGGGTGTATGACAGCGAGAGCGGCAGGTCCAAGACCCCGGCTTCCGATGCCGCCTCTTTAGCGCGGCCGTGCAGGATGGCATATGGCCTGCCCTTGGCCGTGCGGCCGACCTCGACGTCCCGGGGCATGATGCCTTCGTCGAAGCCGGTCCCCAAGGCTTTGAGGACGGCCTCCTTCGCCGCAAAACGGGTGGCGAAGTGTATCTCGGGCGTTGCCTTCGAAAAGCAGTAGTCCTGTTCCGCCTGCGAGAACACTTTCGTGGCAAAACTGGGGGTGCGTGCAAGGATACGTTTCATGCGGGCGATATCGACCAGATCGACCCCCAGGCCGACCTGCCCTTGTGCCAGGATGTCCCGTGAACCGTTCGAGATGGGCCCATCGGTTCCGACAGCGGTTCCTCCAAGCTGCCGGGCGTCCAGCCTTTGGGTATCAAGACCCTTCTCGTCAAGCTGCAGGGCGTCCAAGCCTTGTGGGCCCTGCCCTTGGCCGTCCATCCTTTGTGCGCCCTGCCCTTGCGCGTCAAGCCCTTGCGGGCTTTGCCCTTGGGCATCAAGACCCTTCTCGTCAAGCTGCAGGGCGTCCAAGCCTTGGGCATCTGTTTCTTTCTGCTTATTCAACGGTCACCGACTTTGCCAGGTTACGGGGCTGATCGACGTCACAACCGCGTGCAACGGCGATGAATCGAGCAAACAGCTGGAGGGGCACCGTTGCCAGGATGGGTGAGAACACGTCGCGCACCTTCGGGATGAAGATGACATGGTCGGCGTGCCGGCGTATCTCTTCGTCGCCCTGTGTGGCTATGGCCACTATCAGGGCTCCCCTGGCCTTGCATTCCTGGAGGTTCGAGATGGTCTTCTCGTAGGTGGGGCCTTGCGTTGCGATGGCCACCACCGGGAAGCCTTCTTCAAGCAAGGCGATGGGGCCATGCTTCATCTCACCCGCTGGATAGGCCTCGGCATGGAGGTAGCTTATCTCCTTGAGCTTCAAAGCCCCCTCATAACAGACGGCAGCTCCGAAGCCGCGGCCGATGAACAAAGACGATCGGGCATCCTTGCAGGCCAAGGCTGCATTCCTGATTGCCGAATCGTCACTGAGGACCTGTTCTATCTGACCTGCCGTATCGGCAAGGTCGCGGAAGAGCAATCGCAGCTCACCGGTGCCCATCTTGCTCTTCGTCTGGGCAAGCAGCATGGCCAGCAAGGTCAGGCTGACCACCTGCCCCAAGAACGACTTCGTCGAGGCGACCGCTATCTCTTTGTTTGCCTTCGTATAGATGACCCCGTCGCTTTCCCGTGCGACCGGGGACCCCACCACGTTGGTGATTCCGAAGACCTTCGCACCCTTGATGCGTGCATCGCGGATGGCAGCCAGGGTGTCAGCGGTCTCGCCCGATTGGGAGACGGCAACCACCAGGGTTGTCGCGGTGATGATGGGGTCGCGGTAGCGGAACTCGGAAGCCACTTCGACTTCTGTAGGGATACGCGCCCATCGTTCGATGAGCTGTTTCGCAATGAGGCCCGCATGGTAGCTGGTGCCGCAGGCTATCACGTACACACGGTCTATGAGGTTCAGCTCTTCATGGCTCAAACCCAGTTCGTCGATGGTCAGCTGATCGTTCACCATGCGGCCTGCCAAGGTGTCGCGGACGACACGGGGCTGCTCGTGTATCTCTTTCAGCATGAAATCGGGATACCCGCCCTTTTCCGCCACGTCGATATCCCAATCGATGTGGGTGACCCCGCATTCGATAGGCGCGCCCTGTGCGTCGTAGCACTCGGTTCCTTCAGGGCGCAGCACGGCGTACTCGTAATCCCCCAACACCACCACGTCACGCGTCGCATCGATGAGTGCGATGATGTCGCTTGCCACATAAGCCCCGGTCTTGTCCCGCCCGAGGATGAGGGGTGAGTCCTTGCGGGTGGCCACGATGGTGCCCGGCTCGCGGGCAGAGGTCACCGCCAGGCCATAAGCCCCGGTGACACGGCCTGCGGCCTTGCGCACGGCATCCAGCAGGCTGCCTTCGTAGTATTGCTCGACCAGGTGTGCCAAGACCTCGGTGTCGGTCTCGCTGGCAAAGCGGTGACCCAGACCCGACAGCTCCTCACGCAGCTCGATGTAGTTCTCGATGATGCCGTTGTG
>JAIRPR010000176.1 GCA_031256895.1 Coriobacteriaceae bacterium | reverse complement strand
GCGACATCAGCTACAACGATGAGATGATGGATTACTTCGCACCCATCGGGCAGAAGGTCTTCACCAAGCTCAACGGTGCCCCGGGCAACGTGGGCGACGGACACAAGCTGGGTTATTGGGCGGGCGGCGCCTTCCAGGAAGGCCCTTGGGCAACCATGATGCATCCGCAGGCCCTTGCCGGCTTCCATGGCCCCTTCATGTTCGTGGATCCCACCGGTAACCGCTTCTTCAACGAAGCCACCTGGGTACAGGGCAAGTGCGTGGGCGTCATGACCCAGGCCAAGGTGCCCGACGGCTTCGACGGCCCCAAGTACGCCTGGTCCATCTTCGATGCAGACTGGAAGCAGTACCTCTTGGAGAGCCTGCCGGTTGGCGGAGGCATGTTCTGGGACACCTTCCGTATGTTCGGCTCTGACTACCAAGAGGCTGTCGACCAGATCGCCGGCCAAGTTGAAGGCGGCCTTGCGGGCGATGGCGGGCTTTTCGTCCAGGCCGACACCATTGAAGAGCTTGCCAAGAAGATAGATGTCCCCGCTGCTGCCCTCAAAGCAAGCGTCGAGCGCTACAACGGCTTTGCGGCAAAGGGTGTCGATGAGGACTTCTATAAAGAGAAGGTCTTCGTCACCCCGGTAGCCAAGCCGCCCTTCATTGCCGCCAAGGTCGGCACAGGGCTGCTTGCGGTTTGCGGAGGCCTGCATGTCTCTGACGACCTTGAGGTCCTCGACGAGAACGACAAGCCGATTCCCGGCCTTTATGCCTCCGGCAACACCATGGGAGACATCTACGCCATCGACTACCCCATCAACATCCAGGGCAATTCGCATGGCCGCTGCTTGACCTTCGGGTACCTGCTTGGCGAGCACTTGGCCAAATAAACCCAGGTGAGCAAGGCACATAGCCTGCTTCAAGGCGCAATGCCTGCTTGCGGCAGACATTGCGCCTCTGTGACAGGAGCGTTTTCCCACACGAAAAGCAAAGCGCCCGAGCCAAGCAGAAGGCAGTTACCGTACGATGAAAGATAAGGAAACCCAATGATTGAACCTTCCCAAACCGATGCAGACACAGCCTTTGCGAGACTCGAAGAGCTGTTGGCGCAGCTTGAGGAAATCCAGGAAAAGGATGCCTTGCTCACGCAGGCGCGAGAAGCTCGGGAACTCCGTGACCTCAAGAAGCGGGCAGCAGCGCTTGAGGAAGAGGTCAGGGGCTATGAAGAGATAAAGAACAAGGCCATCGTTGACGCAAAGGCTGCAAACGATGCAGGCGACCAAGAAGCTGAAGGCAAGGCGCTCGCACTGTTGCGGATGTATTCCGAACTCTATTCGGTGCGCTTGGCCCCGCAGCAACGGGCTGCCGAGGCTTGGAGGAAGGCCCAAGAACAAAGTACACTGGGCACCGATGCCCCCCTTGACGATCTTACGCTTGAAGATGGGCATTATGCCGCCCTTGAGAAAGAGGTTCGCGATTACCGGGAGGAATACCTGGCCTGCTATGAGCTGTGCAAATCCTTTGAGGAAGAAGAAGCCCAGCAGGATACGGAAAGCCTCTCGGGGAAATCCTCAAGCCTTGGGGATTGACCGGGGCACGGAAACGAAGAAGCCCAGCAGGATACGGAAAGCCTCTCGGGGAAATCCCCAAGCGCCAGGGGGTTGAACAGGGCTTTCCAATCATGTCGACCGGGCGCTGAAGGCGAGGGGAAATCCCTCAAGCCTTGGGGATTGACCAGGATACCAGCATGGGGAATCAGGCTGGAGGCTCCCAGCTCTTCACCAACTCAATCAATTCGTCCTTTGAATGGATGCCGAGCTTCTTGTAGATGCTCTTGATGTGGGTCTGGGCAGTGCTGGGTGAGATAAAAAGGATCGAGGCCACCTTCTTCAGGCTCAAGCCTTGGGCAAAGAGCTTGACGACCTCTACTTCGCGTGAAGTGAAGTGGTAAGTGGCAAGCTGCTCGGCAGTCAATCGAAAGCCGTTTTCAGGTTGGGTTGTGAGAACCCCTTCGATAGTGTCTTCTTCGGGCAGCGAAGGTGTCGGCCGTCTGCGAAACGACAAAGCTGCCAGGGCGGTTGCCATGACGATGAGCAACAAAAAGGCCACAACAATGGCGAGGGCTTCCGGGATAGCCAGGCCAGTGCCCGTTTCTATCTGCATGGCATGTGGCATGACGACATAGCTCAACACCCAAGAGGCTATCTCGATGAACAAGCTGTAGACGATGAAGAAGGGGATGGGTTGGGCCCGTTTGTGCCACACAAGGCCACAAAGGAGCATCCACAGGAAGAAATCCAAGGTAGAACGTGCGACAACCACGATATGACCGCCCATGGAATACCTGTCCGGCAATAAGCTGATGAAGATGCCCATGAAGAACAACAGGGCAAGTATCAGCCACCAGAAGAAGGTATATCGCTCTATCAGGGAATATGTGCGGGTCGTAACAATTGGGGCATCTTGGCTATCGGCTTGTCCTGGATATCCCGCCATTCCGCCCTTCCCCTTTTGGCCATTGCTGCTTCGCATCCATGCCCCATGCGCCCACGAGACCAAGAACACCAGGACAGACACCACGATGGACACATACAACCTGAACATATAGCTGCTATCGCCCCGGACACCCAGATCCAGGATCCCCCGTATGACGCTTCCTGCCAGGATGAATGCAATGAACAGGCAGACGAACAGGTTCACTGAGCGAAGGGAGCTCGACACGTTTGTGGTGGCTGCCCTTTTGGGCAACAACGAGAAATGCCACGCAACGCCGGTCGCCAAGGGAATCACCAGAAGTGCAACATCGGTGAATGCCGGGAAGAACGCAAGGAATGAGAAGATGACGATGCTCGCAGGATAGGAAGCAGCCAGAAGGACCGTATTACGAAGGGAAAAGGAATACGAGCAGAACAAAGCCCAAGCATAATAGCCGATAAGGAAGCCGGCAGCAACCAAGAGAGCAGAGAACAGGGAAAACCAGGGGGCTATGACACCGTTCTCGACCAGCAACATGACAGCGACCCCCAAAGACCCAAAGGCTGACACCAGGGGCACCAGCAAGGGACGCGTGAGAAGAGCCTGCTCTATCCTTGACGCGAAGGGCAGGGAAGAAGCGCTGGCTATCGCAAGGATCACCAAGAAAACCGAGTAGAGCTGTAGGGAAAGGCCGCCGATCGTTACCTCGAGGTCAAGGGGGTAGATGTTTCCAAAGAACACCTGAAAACGAAAATAGGACCAAAAGAACACCATCCCCAGGAACGGGGCTAAGGCGGCACTCCTATTGTTCGTTCTCATACGAATATCATCTACCTTCTTGGAAAGTCGTGCTGTCGGTGACGCGCATTCCGCCACCTTGGCCTTTCATCTGAACCCTGGCCACAGGGTGTTTTGGTGCCTTTCCTCCTGGGGCGCCCCATGGTGCGCACATTGGTGTGACGAGCATTGAAATAATAGCGCAAATGCTTCCTTAATGCACGTTTCATCGCCCTTCTGATAAATATACCCTATTTTATGGTTTCTTCAACAGGCGATTTATAAGGTTCCCCGCTTTTTATGGGATGGTTTCCCTTCGGGTTGTCCGCGATGATGGCAAGGCATAAGAAAGCTCAAGAACCTTGTGTGCGAAAAAAACAAGAAAGGGAAAAGGAGTAAGACATGAGCAAAAGATTATCCCGCCGTGATTTCTTCAAGGGTGCCGCAGTCGGTGCGACAGGAGCGGCAACCATTGGGCTGTTGGGGGCTTGTGCGGCGCCTGCCGCCACGCCGTCGGCACAGGCAGCGGCAAAAGACACCATAAGCTGGGATGCGGAATATGACGTTGTCGTGTTGGGCTTTGGTGCAGCCGGCTCGAACGCGGCAGTCTCGGCCTGCGAGAACGGCGCAAAGGTGCTGTTGGCCGAAAAGGCCCCTGCTGGCAACGAGGGCGGCAACTCTGCGGCATCCGGCCAGTTCGTCATGGCCACCGATGATGCCGACCAGCTCTTCATCTATCTGACCTCGCTGATGGGCAAGTTCAAGAACTGGGATGATGAAGCAATGAAGGCATACTGCGAAGGCTGTGCTGAGAACTTCGACTGGATGACCGGGCCCATGGGCGGCGATCCTGCCATCATCTGCCCGACCGAGCGTCCCTCTATCGGCATGGAAGCGATTCCCGCAATAGCGAAAAGCTGGATAGAGAAGGACAACCCCTGGGGTCTTGGCCGTAAAGGCTACGTCTACAACTGGCATGAGTTCCCCGAGCTGCAATCCGGCCAGCACTGCCTCTGTCTGACTGCCACCGGTACCCGCTTCGACCGGGGCTATTACAACTTGTGCCATGCAGCCGTTGAGGCTCGTGTGGGCAAGGGCATCGACCTGTGGCTCGATTCACCGGGCAAGAAGCTCATCACTGACGAGACGGGCGCGGTCATCGGTGCGGTCATCGAGAACGAGGGCAAGGAACTCAAGGTCAAAGCGACAGGTGGCGTTATCCTGTGCACCGGTGGCTTCGAGCACAACAAGGAAATGATCCAAAGCTTCCTGCAGCAGCCCTACGTGCATCAACGTGCCGGCCTCTACAACGATGGCGATGGCATCAAGATGGCCATGGCGATCGGGGCCGACCTGTGGCATATGTCCAACAGCGCCGGCTTCTCGTGGATCTTCAAGAGCCCTGCGCTTTCCACCGTAGGCCTTTCCGGGCCTTCCACCACTCTGGGGGTTATCGTAGGCCTTGGTGGCGGACGCTTCATGGACGAGAGCGCCGAGAACCGTCATGGACGCATCGATATCGGTGGCCGCTGGATCTCTACCCCCATGCCCCTGCCTTCCTACATCGTCCATGATGCCGATCAGCTTTCCAAGAAATTCATCGGCACCTTCTCGGAAAACTATAAAGAAGAGATAGAGAAGGGTTGGGTCATCACCGGTGCTACCCTGGAAGAGCTGGCCGAGAACATCCGCAAGTCGAACAAAGGTGAAGATGCACCCGCCTTCGACACCGAGGTGTTCGTTGATGCCATCAATGCCTACAACAAGCGCTACGATGCAGGGGAAGATGCCGATTATGGCAGGCCTTTCGCAACCATGGTGCCGGTCAAGACCGGTCCCTTCTACGCCTTGAAGATCGGCCCCACCTACTTCAACACCATGGGCGGCCCGCGCCGCAACAAGTACGGCCAGATCGTCAATATAGAAGGGATGCCCATCGAAGGCCTGTTCTCGGCCGGCGAGCTGGGCTCTATCTTCTGTGACATGTATAACGGCGGCGGCAACCTGGGCGAGACCATGGTCTTCGGCCGCATTTCCGGCAAGAACGCCGCTCTGCGTGCCCAAGGCCAGTTCACGGGTGAGACGAAGAAGGCCATCATCTGGCAGGGCTCAATGGAGGATGAGGAAGCCAGCACCGCCATGTTGACGGGCACCTTCAAGGACGGCACCTATGAAGGCACCGGGAGCGGCTTCATTGACAAGATTACGGTTGCGGTCACCATTTCCGGCGGCAAGCTTTCCAAGGTCGAGGTTGTCAAGTCGGGAGAGACCGCCACTATCGGTGGTGCAGCACTGCCTGAATACGTCATCGCGGTGGTCGAGAAGCAGAGCTTTGACATCGATGTGGTCAGCGGGGCGACCAACACCCTGCGCGGCTTCGAGGAAGCCGTGAACGACGCGCTGTCGAAGGCGAAATAACAACCCAAGACTGACAGGCGGGCATCCTCCAGGGTGCCCGCCAGGGTGCCCGCCCGGGTGGCTGCCCGGGTGCCTGCCTGGGTGCCCGCCCGGGTGCCCGACAGGGTACCCGCCATGGTGCCCGACAGGGAGCCCGCTGGGGTGCCCGCCATGGTGTCCGCCTGTCGCAACACTCTCAGATGGGGTGGTAACTGTTCACGCGCCAGCCGGAATGTAAGGCCTTGTGCCTTAAAACCAAATGTTTGTCTTGCGCGAGGATTCAAGGGGCAAGCCTGGAATGACGAATGGGTGCATGCGCGCCTCGTCTTCCTGCCAGGGGTCTGAACAGTCACATAGGGCACGCTTGCGGGTTTTTTGCATGTCCTTATTCGCGGTATCGGGTATACTTCGTATAACAAGCAGTAATCCGACTTCCCGATTCAAGGGGAAGCGGGTATACGAGAAAGAGAATACCATGGGTCCACTCAAAGGACAGCTCACGTTGCGCGGCGTTCTTGTCGGCTGTGTCGGCTGTGTCATCATCACCGCATCATCACTGTATGTCGCCCTCAAGATGGGGGCGCTTCCCTGGCCTATCTTGTTTGCGGCCATTGTTTCGCTCTTCTTCCTGAAGCTTTTGGACAAGGCTTCCAAGAATCCTGCGGGGAATCCTGGGGGGAATCCCGTTGGGAATCCTACGGGGGAACCCGTGGGGGAGCTTACGGGGAAATCCGAGGGGAATCCCGTGGGGAATCCCGTGGGGAATCTCGGGGGGAAAACCTCCACAACAAGCCTCCACGAAGTCAACGTCACCCATACCATCATGTCGGCTGGTGCGATGGTCGCTGGCGGCCTTGCCTTCACCATTCCGGGTGTTTGGATCCTCGGGAACACAGAGGGTGTGGATTGGTGGCAGATGCTGGCAGTTGCTCTGTCAGGCGTTGTGTTGGGCCTGGTTTGCACGGTATGCCTGCGACGGCATTTCATCGAAAATGCCGGATTGGAGTACCCTATGGGCGAAGCCACCGCACAAACACTGCTTGCAGGCAATGCGGGGGGAAAGGTGGGGCGCAAGCTGTTCGGAGCCTTTGGCTTTGCGGGGATCTATGCCGCATTGCGCGATTGGCTGGGCGTGATTCCCTCCATGCTGTTGGGTGGCGTTCAGGTCCCTGGCATCGCCTTCGGCATATACAACTCACCGATGTTGCTTGCCATCGGCTTCTTGGTGGGCACGGCGGCCATCGTGGCTTGGCTGATAGGAGCACTGATAGGCAATCTTGGTCTGGTGGCTGGTGCTTCCCTTTTCGGCCTTTGGAGCGCAGAGGAAGGACGGCAGATCGCCTCAAGCCTGGGGATGGGGCTGATGATGGGCTGCGGGGTTGCCGTGGTGATCAAGGTGATAGCTTCGGCTATCAGGGGTGTAGCTCGGGGCACAGGCGGCGGGGCAGATTCCGGCGCCTTGTGCGGCACGGCACGCGGGATGGATAGGGATGCAACGAACGGTGCGGCGCGGGAGAAAGCACGGGCATCGGTGAACTGCGAGCCGCGAGAAGGAACACACAAGCCTTGGCGTGAAAGCCTTCTCAGCGGCGGGCACTCCGGCATCAAACGCATGGGCGCAGGCTTCATGGCAGTGGCCTTGGCCGGTGTGGCCTTGGTTC
>JAIRPR010000136.1 GCA_031256895.1 Coriobacteriaceae bacterium | reverse complement strand
ACGATGGTCATGTCCTGGTAGCCGTTGCCGAGGAAGAACTCGAACACCGGCGCGGGGCTCTGCATGGCGTAGCCATCGGGTGCATTGACCTCGGTCAGGGTGACCCTGTCGAAAGGCCTGGTCGTAGCAGGTATGTTTCCCATGTTGGGAGTGGCCTGGGGCACAACCACCAAGCCGTTGCCGTTGGGGTCGTTTGCCACCGTGATGGTGCCGTCGGCTCCGGTCGTGATATGAAAGTCATAGCCCCTCTGCCAATATCCATCCCATGCCTGCAGCAGGAACTCCGCGCCTGCCAGCGGCTTGCCGTCCTGGTCCACCTTCGTCAGAACTGCCAGGAACTGGTTGGCATCGCCGTCGTTGCCGATGACCAGGTCAGCGGTGTCCACCTTCTGGCCGTCCAGGAAAAGCGCGCCTGCGCCATCCACCATGACGTCATAGACGCCGGCGCCGTATTGGCCGTTGCGCATGGTCAGGCCGACGGGCGAGGCCGCCTCGACCAGCGTGTAGTGCTGCCCGGCGGCAAGGTCCCCGATATGCAGGCGGCCTGAGCTGTCGGTCCTGCCGTCGCTCGGCGCCAGCGTGGCACCGGTGGCCGGGGCGGCGGCACCGGGGTTCGCGGCATAGCCTTGGGCGCTGCCTTGGAACAGCTTGAACTCGATGCCCGCCATCTTGCGCCCGAAGGAGGCGTCGAGCTGGTGGTTCGGGCGCGCCTTCAAGGCGTCGTCATAGATGCCGATCTTCACCAGGTCGAGCTCTGCCGTGGTGTTCGGGATGGCGCCCTGGTTGGGGAAGGCGAGCACCTCTCCGTCATAGGTCAGGTCGAGGTCTATGCCCTGGAAGCTTGCAACCAGGTGCCCGGGTGCGCGCACCTCTTCCAGGTGCCAGGTGCCCAGCGGGAGCTGGTCGAAGGTGGCGCTGCCTGCGGCGTTGGTGAAGCGTTGGAGGCTCAGGCTGGCGTCAGTGGGGTAGTCAGGGCCGGTCACCTTGAACAGGGCGCCCGCCAAGGGGCCTGCCGCGCCTTCCTTCCTCACCACGATGGTGCCGGCCTCCACGGGGGCAGGCGTCGCGGAGTTCCGGTAGACGCCCTTGTCGAGCGTTCCCGATCCGGCGCTCACCGCCTGGTCGAGCTCGTTTCGGGCGATGTCGCGCCTCTCGTTGCTCAGGATGTAGCCGGCCGGCGCCTTGACCTCTTTTATGTAGTAGTCGCCCAAGGGCACGTCGGTGAACAGCACCAGGCCGTTCGTGTCGGACGCCTTGGTCTGCACGGTCAGGTTGGATGAGGCGTCCACCAGCGCCATCACGGCGCCGGGCAGGGGGGTGGTTCCGTCGTCAGCCGTCTTCTTGACCAGCACGTCGGCCTTGGGGCCTTCCATCGCGTTCCACACGCGGTTCGATTCCACGGGGTCGTGCGCCATGCCGTTCTGTACTATCACGTTGTCGGTCACAGCGAAGCTGTTCCACGCACGCTGGCCCACCAGGGCCCGTGTGGGGTCTGAAGGGGCGTACATGTCTGCGGTGAAGCTGAAGGAGCTGTCGGCCGCGATGCGCCAGCTGTCGGGCATGACCACCTTGAAGCCGTTCACCCTGGCAAGCCCCGTCCTGTCGCCGTTGGAAAGCCCCAGGACGGCCGCGGTCTTCCAGTGCGAGGCCGTGTTCACGAAGCTGCGCGAGTTGTCAGGCGTGTCGGTGGTGTAGTAGATCTGCGTGCCCGCGGGGAACTGTGCCGGGTCCAGCAGCCTGCGCAAGGTGTTGGAGAAGCGCGAGTCACGTGCCCGGGCGGCGCCGGTCACCGGGTGGGGGTCCATCATCAGGTCGCCCAGGAAGGGGAACACGTCATAGATGACCACATGGTCGCGCCACGTGGAGTCGTCGGGGTTGTAGATGTTGTACCTGTACTGGAAGGCGGCGCCGGGGGCGGTGTCGATGCCGTCGCGGGTGTAAGGGCCGCCTTCGGGCCCTATCTGCTTGATGATGGTGAAGATGGAGCTGCGCAGCGAGTTCAGGGTGACCGACGAATGCGCGTTGGGCAGGTTGTCGCCCATGGCCGCCGTGCTTGGTTGCAGGCGCCCGCGCAGGCTGGTCAAGCCGTCAGCGCGCATGTACACGTCGTTCGTGAAGTAGCCCTGGTTGCCGTTCATGGGCGTTCGCTGGGTGCGGATGCTGGCAAGCTCGCCGCCGAAGCTCCCCGCTGCGCTCACCAGCAGCTCGTCGGCAGTGACGATGACGGCGGTCCTGCCCGAGCCGTTGTAGTTGTAGGCGACCTGTATGTCGGGGTTCAAGGACCCGTTCAACAGGGCGCCGGGCGTCACCGAGACCAGGTCCACCGCTTCAGGCAGCAGGTCGACTGCCTTGAAGTCGGTGGTGCGGGCGCTTTGGCTGCGCTCTCCATAGAGGCTCAGCATGTAGGTGATGTAGTCGCCCGACACCACGATGCTGCCGCTCTTGCCCTGTATGGTGGCCTTCTTCTCGATCCCCAGCTCGTTCACCTCGCCCATGATGAACATCTGGTTGTCCATGGGTACGTCGACGGCCTTGCCGCCCTGCGTCATGGTGCCGATGGATCGGTTCACGAAGGCCAGGCTCTGCCCGTGGTGCACATGGTTGTTGATTGGGTTCGGCTGGTTGTACATGGGGCTCTCAAAGATGCCGGTCCTCACCTTGGTCAGCACCTCGATGCCCTTCGACTGCCCGGCGCGTACCTCGAAGCCGTTCAGCATGAACACCTCGATGCCCTTCACGGCGCCCTGGGGTATGCTGGAGGGCAAGCGGTACACCTCATCGGCCCATTGCTCGTCGCTCAGCACCTGGCCTTGCGCGTCGTAGGCCACCACGCGCATGCCGCGGCCTTCTGCGGCAGCCAGGTTCTTCACGCCGTAGTAGTACAGGCAGTCGTCCAGCTCGTAGTCCCGGTAATGCACATCGGTGAAGGGGTCGCCACCGTTGTTCTCGAAGTGCAGGTACCAGCGGAACTCCTGGCTGCGCTCCTCGGGCTCGTCATAGAAGTAGGGGAAGTTCGTGGTGCCGTGCAGCCCCACGCTTTTCTTGTAATAGATGCCGCTCGTGGTATGCTCGGCCACCAGCGTAAGGTCTATGCCGCCCGAGCCCTCGCGCACCGCAGGGTCCGTGGCCGGGTACACGTTGCCGGGCAGCGAGGTCACGCTGGGGTCGTGGTAGACGTCCAGCGTGATGGTGGACTCGTTGCGCACGCCCTGGACCTCGTACACGCGGGCTTCGGGGAAGCGCAGCCTCAGGCTCACGCCGCCCAACGACACCTGCTGCGAAGGCGTGCCCAGGGCCCCGGTATAGCTCACCCGGTAGTAGCCGCCGTTCGCCCAGCCGTCCAGCAGGTCTTCGGCGCTGCCCAGGGCGGCGGGCACCCACACGGGGGCGCTCCAGCCGGGGTTCGCGGCGGCGTCGAAGCCGGCATAGCCGCGCTTGCCGCCGTTGCGGTCGTCGATGGGGGTGTCGCGCATGAGGTACGAAGGCAGGACGTCATGCAGGGTGTAGCCGGTGAACAGGCGCTTGGGCGTGTTCTCGACCGACCAGGTGAACACCACGTCCTCTTCGGTGCCAGGGGTGACGAAGCGGGCGCGCTCGGGGTGGTTCGGGTCTATGACGGAAGTGCCCACCAGGGCGTCCTTGCCGTTGCGGTACTCGCCGTTCACCATCTTGCGCAGGTAGGGCTGCCCGTTGCCCGTGCCTTGCAGGGTGGGCTTGGCGCCATCGCCTGTCTGGGGGAACTCATACACGATGCCGTTGCTGTCGTCGACCAGCCAGCCGCCGAACTCTGCCGTGAAGCCCCAGGGCGTCTCGGGCGCCCGGTACTGCTGCGAGAACTCGAAGCTGAGCGATCCCGAGCCGATGTACTGCTGGCTGAACACGATTACCAGGTTGCCGCCTTCGTAGCGCCACGACTTGATGGCGGGCGAATTTGCCACGTTCACGCTGGTGGAGAAGCGGGTCAGGGGTATGACCAGGGAATAATCCTCCGGCAGCACCGTGGCGCCGCTGCCGGAAGTGGTTATTATCACCTGGAGCTTCATGTCTTCGCCTATCGGGTAGACCCCGTTCTTGGGCGGGGTGCCGTCGGGCACGTTGGCCAGCTTCAGGTGGAAGGCTCCCGGGCTTGTCGAGCTGTTCTTGGTGTAGTCGAACTCGACCACGGTGCCGGTCAGGCTGGCCACCGTGACGCGCTTGCTCGCCTGCGTGGGGCTGAAGCCCGGGATGCTCAAGGCCGGGACATCTATCTGGGTGCCGACCGAAGAGAAGCCGCCGCTGAGGGGCACCTGCCCCCGCGATATCTCGGCACCATTGTGCTTGGCCACCACCGTGACCAACAGCTGGTTGAGGTAGAGGGTGCCGGTTATGGTGGAATCCATGGCGTTGACATACTGGTTGGGGTTCAACGAGACATAAGGGGTCGCGCCTGCCGGGGTGAAGGCGTAATAGGAGCAATCAGTACCGGTTGGTTGATTGAAGTAAGCGAACGAGTCTGCCTGAAGGACCAGCGGCTCCATGCTTCTTCCTGCGGGAAGGTATATGATGCTTTTATCTTTAAGGTAAAAGGCATGATCCCCTATGTCTTTCAAGCCTGTCAACATTGACAGGTCGAATGTTTGATTTCCACCGTTATAATAATTACGAAATGCCATTTTGCCTATCGTCTGCAGGTTCGGGGAAAGCCCAAAGACAAGCCTGGTGTCAAGGTCTGGGGCATATGTCGAGGGTGAACTGATATAGTAATCCAATCCGAACCACTGAAATGCCCCCACACCGATTTCCTTGAGGGACACCATGCCGCTCAGGTCAAGGGTCTGCTTGTAGCCACACCACATCGTAAAGGCATTACCGCCAATGCTCTCAAGTTTCGGCATCTGACCAAGGATGAGCTTTTGATTCCTTGTCTTCGTATGTCCTCCAAGCATATCGAATGCATGAGCCCCGATTTCCTTCAGGCTCACTGAACCGCTCAGATCGAATACGCCGTTATCATTGCCAATGAAACTGCTGAATGCAGATTCATATATGTATTCCAGTGAAGAGAGGCCGTTCATACGTAGGTCGCCACCATTATATCTCCAAAAAGCCCATCTCCCGATGCTATTGAGCGAGGAAAGGCTGGTCAAATCGAGTGTCTTGCCTCTGTAGTTCGCAAAAGCATAAGAACCGATTTGAGTGAGCGAGCCCAGGTTGTCCAGCTTGAGCTCAGGACCATTATAATTCTTGAATGCCTCTCCATCAATTGACTTCAGTGCCGTCAGGCCGCTGAAGTCAAGGCTAGTTGTAACGTTGCTCCCAAATTTCTCAAAAGCATTCCAGTATATATCGGTCAATGCCGGAAGGCTGCCAAAAATGATTTGACTTCCCTCGAAACTTGCGAAGCTAAATCCATCGATTGTACGCAGAGCTGTCATGCCGCTTATATCGAGGGTCGTGTTTGTGCCTTTATAGTTCCTAAAAGCAGAGTTGCCTATGGTCGTTAATTCGGGAAGAGAACCGAATAAGACTTCGGGGCCATCGTATTTGTTAAATGCATCTCGCTCTATGGTTCTCAACGCAGTCATGCTACGAAAATCTAGTGGCTGGGTTGAGCGGTATTTTTCAAATGCCTCCTGCTTGATTGTGTACAGGTTCGGGGCGATCCTTAAGAAATTGATCCATTTAATATCAGAACTATCCGATTTGAAAGCATATTCCCCCACCGTCCGAAGCACCGTGCGGCTCTGCACGTGCGGGTTCATCTCGGGCAGGTACACCTCGGCTGCCCGTGCGGGGTCTTGGATCTTGGTCTTGCCCTGTGCCGAGAAGCCCTTCAGCACGTCTGCGTCATACTCGAAGTCGCCGTAGGTCCAGCCGTTGCCTATCTCCATGTCCAGGATGTTGCTGCCCACCATCACGCTGCGCCAGGCGGTCGTGCTGGTGCCGTTCACGGGGTCGTCCACGGTGTACTTCACGCGGTAGGCAAAGGGCTGTGCGGTGTCCAGGTACCAATCGCCTCCCGCAAGGTCGTTCGCCCAAAGGGGCTTCTCGATGACAAGGGAAGCAGTCAGGTCGGCGCCGCCGGAGCTGGTGGCCGTCACTCCTGCCAGAAGCTGTGCCTTGGTCAGCCGCCCGCCCGCGCTGGCCTGCACCGTTATGGCATCGATGCCGGCTATCACCGGCCTGCCCGTGGTGTCCTGATAGGTGATGGCCACCTGCATGTCCGTCTGCGTGATGGCCACGGTGAGCGTCGTGCCGTCGGCGCTCAGGGTGCCCAAGGAGGCGCCGATGGCACACATCCCCGTGAAGTCCGGCACGGTGACGGGGTAGCTGTTGCCCACCAAGGGAAGCTGGCTGGCATCTGCCACCTGCTTCGTCAGGTCCACCCCTTCGGTGGCGGCGCCCAGAACGTTGCCGGAGTCGTCCTTGCACACCAAGGTTACCCGCGCCAGCTGGTCCTTGCGGACCTCGCCGAAGGCATCGGGTACCGAATAGCTCTGCACCAGGCCGTTCGTGGTGTCCACCAGCACATAGCGCCCGTTGTTGGCAAACACCCGGCTGCCGTAGGCGCTCATGCCGGAAGGTATCGTGACCTCGGTGAACAAGTTCAGCTCAAAGGCCGAATCACCCAGCTCGGCGATGTTGTTCCACGATGCGGGGATGCCGTCGCCGGCAAGCCTGTTGTCCATGAACACGCCGGTCGGCAAGCCGGTCACGCCGTTCGGCCAGCTCTCGGTGGCTGCCTGTCCCGCTGCCGTGGCCAGCGTCCTTATCGAGCCTATCCTGTTGCCGCGGAAGGCGTATTCGCCCAACGCCGGTATGGCGGGCGAGACCCCCGTGTTGTTGGAGAGGGAGGCAGGAAGCTCCAGCGAGGTCAGCTGGTTGAAGGCGAAGGCGCCCCTGCCAATGGTGCGGATGGTGTTGCTGAAGGTCACATCGACCAGGCTGTTCTCTGCGAATGCCCCCTCGCCGATTATCAAGAGCCCGTTGGGCAGGGTCACGCCGGTAAGCCCTTTGTTCCTAAAGGCCCTCTCGCCGATGGCCGTGACCGGCTTGCCCTGCAAGCGCTGCGGTATCACGGGGTCCTTGTCGGTGCCCAGGTAATCCAGTATGGTGCCCGCCCCGTCGAAGACGAAGTCGCTGTCGACCGCGAAGGTCGTGATGCCCCGTGGCCTGATGGCCGTCCTTACGCTGTCGCCAAAGGCTTGGCCAAACGTGCTCCCGCTGCTCGCAGGGCCTCTCTCGGAATCATGGCCGTCAGCTGCCGTCCCACCGGCAGCCCCCGCGCCCGCACCGGGTGCCGCAGTCGCTGCGCCGCCCTGGGCACTGCCTGTGCCGGAACGGCCCTGGCCTGCCTGGTCGTGGGGATCCGGGCCATCGGCGCCGTCTGTCCCGGGTGCGCCCGAGCTGGATGCCCCGTCCGACCCCGGCGTGCCGCCTGCCGCAACACCGCCCGACCCGTCCGGGCTGCCAGCCGGCGCGCCGCCCGAGGCATCGGAGGCCTGCCTGTCAGGCGTGTCGGCCGATACATCCGACCCGTCTTGGCCATCGGTGGCTCGGGTGCTGCCGTCCAAGCCGTCTTCGCCGTTGCCGTTCGAGGCAGTGCCCTGAGTTGCAGTGGCCGAAGAACCTTCGACAAATTCAGTATTTGCGAAGCTCAGGGTTGCGGGCAGGACGCTTGCGGTCAATACGACGATGACCGCCAGCCTGACCGCCACTTCGAAACGGCGTTTGCCATTGTTCTTGCGGGCTTGGGTGTTCATGCTAG
The DNA here is from genome assembly GCA_031256895.1 of Coriobacteriaceae bacterium. Lineage (GTDB taxonomy): Bacteria > Actinomycetota > Coriobacteriia > Coriobacteriales > Eggerthellaceae > WRIS01. Next base: position 2,171 of record JAIRPR010000136.1, on the reverse strand, counting down.
CAATTCCTATCTCAACAGCGTTGATACTCTTCAAGAATGGCCCTGGTGTAAGGGGAGCGATATTGGGTACCCTTTCGCTCCAAGAAGCCGCGCTCCTTGTCCGCGCGACCCGACCTAGCTGGCCATCCAAAGACGAGCATTCTAGACTATCAAGTTGCTTTAAGGTCAAATCCTCCACACTTTCTCCAAATCAGGACAGAGGGACGGTTCATCCGTCCACTTAAAGGGCGCAGGACCGCTCCATCTGCACACAGAGGGCATGACAGGGGAGCGCGACAAGAAGGGCACAGGACCGCTCCATCTGCACACAGAGGGCGTGACAGGGGAGCGCGACAAGAAACGGTTCCTTGTCATGTTTTAATCATCTCGAGGAACCATGACAAGGATACGATCCCTCGTCAACCTGTTGGGGGACGATCCCACGCGCGTGGCCATCTGCGGCAGGGACGGCCGCAGGCACTGCCTACTGACCCCATCCGGCACGCACGACCCACGCACGCCAGGCCGTCCCCAGCAGAAATGACCCCAGGCGCGTGCGCCCGTCCCCGGCAGGGACGACCCCCTCTCAACTTGTGAGAACCTGCTTGATCAAGATCCTCAAGCGATCAGGGCTTCCCGGATGCCGGGGACGCCTCATGTCCATCCTTATTCCTTATTCCTTATTCCTTATTCCTTATTCCTTATTCCTCATCTCCATCCTTCCTTCTCAGCCTGAGCCAGATGAGGAACAGGGCAGTGGCAAGCAAGAGGCCGAGTATCGTCGCCTGCAAGAGCAACAGGCTGTCGCCGGTTATGGGGCTTACGGGGTTTGCAGGCCGGTCCTTTGTCCAAAGCGCGTACAGGGTGAGGTCGCGGCTCAAGGTGATCGTGTCGCCCGGCTGGTAACTGGCGGCAGTGGCAAGCGGGTCTTCGCTATACCCCGTGAAATGATGGCCAGACCGCCCCATGGAATGGCCAGCCACGATGACATCCGCCCCTTCCGGGCAGCTGACGGGGTCGGGCGGCCTTCCTGAGTCGTTGCCGTTGCCGTTATAGCTCAGGGTATGGGACCTGCTGAGCGATACTATGGTGAACACGACCTCTGCAAAGGCCTTAGGGGCAGTCGGGTCGATAGAGACCTCATATCTCACGGATTGTGCGGGTCCGCCCACGACGTTTGCCAGTGGGCCACCAGACACGGCGATGTCCGAAGGGTCAACCGGGGTGCCTGTCGCTTTCTCGAATGCCCGCACCTTGCCGGCTGCCACCAGGTCGGCGTTGGCTTGGGCCAGGTCTGTGGACAGAATCGAGCGGGGGCTTTCGCCAAAGATGATGAAGCGGTCGCTCTGGCCAAGAACGGCGCCCTCGCACACGATGAACTCGACCATGCCTGAGGCTTTAGGCCTTGTTGGGTCGATGGCAAGGGTGTAGGTCACCGCCTGTTTGACCCCGTGAAGGGCAGGGGTTGCGGAAAGGGAACCGGTGGCTTGGATGTCTCCCTTGGCCATCTTGGCGCCGGTCGTCAGGTTGAAAGCGGTCACTTGGCCGGCTGCCACCAGGTCGGCGTTGGCGGTGCCGACATCTGCCGCTGCGAGGTAGGTGGGCGTCACCCCATAGATGATGTAGGTGGCGTTCTGCCCGATGACCGTTCCCGCACTCACAATGAAGTCCACTGTGCCACAAGCCTGGGGGCTCGAGGGGTCGATGGCCACCGTGAAGGAAATAGGCTGGCGCACGCCGAAATCGGCAGGGGCGGCAGAGATGCTGCCGGCCGCCCGTATGTCGGAGCCTGCCACCCGGGCACCGGTCGCCCTGTTGAACGCGACAACGGCACCTGCTGTCACCAGGTCGGCGTTCGCGGATGTCACGCCTGCGGCTACCAGGTACTGGGGAGTGGTGCCGTAGATGATGTAGTCAGCGTTCTGCCCGATGATGGCCCCGCCGTTCACGAAGAAATCCACGGTGCCGCTTGCCCGGGGCAGGTTCGTGTCTATGGCTATGCTGAAGATCACCGCCTGCGCAGAGCCGTAGTCGGCCACGGCGGCGGATATGCTTCCTGCCGCCCGGATGTCGGAGGCAGCCACCCGGGCGCCGGTCGCCTTGTTGAAGGCGGTCACAGCCCCGGCCGTCACCAGGTCGGCGTTCGCAGCAGGGACGCCCGCTGCTACCAGGTACTGGGGTGTCGTGCCGTA
>JAIRPR010000029.1 GCA_031256895.1 Coriobacteriaceae bacterium | reverse complement strand
CAGGCCACGCGCAACGCCACCACCGGCGTGGTCAGCGTGACCGGCCTGAAGGCGGGCTCCACCACCATCGCCGTCGAGGCAGCGGTGGGGGGCTACACCTACCGGGGGACGGTCACCGTAGACGTGGCCGGCGTCTACGACATCTCGCAGCTGGGCATCACGCTTGCCCAGCAGCGCTTCGTGTACCCAGGTACTTCCGTGGAGCCGGCGGTCACTATCACGAAGCGTTCCACCGCTTTGGAGGAAGGCGTCGATTACGCCTTGTTCTATGGTGGCAACAACCGGGTGGGCAACGCCATCGTCATGATCGTGGGCTTGGGCGAATATGCCGCAAGCATCCCGGTCTCCCGCAGTTTTGAGATAATCGAGGCACCCCTTTTCCTGGTGGGATACCGCGCCTGGGATTCAAGCTTCGATGCGAACAACGGGTTCGCAGAGATAGGCTCTACGCTTGATCCTTCAAGTCTGGTCGGTTTGAACGGCTCTGGGTCGGGGGTCTCTACCCAAAACCTTGCCCTGACCTTCAACCGACCGGTCGCCATTACCGATGCTTCAGCATTGCTCGCCCAGATAAACATCAGCTGGAAGACGGCTTCGAAGGACACCACGGTCGCCCTGGATCCGCAAGACCCCTCTACCATCGTGTTCAAGATGCGTGACAAGGCGGCAACCACGACCGCCCAGGCGGGTTCCGGCTTGACCGCTTCCCCGGTCGATGCCTCCCGCACGCTTGATGCGCTTGTTGCGGCAGACGATCCCACAGCCGTAGCCTACCTGCCCTACAACATCCAGAGCACCCAGCCCACCGGTCTGGCGATCGAGCAGGTCTCGTCAACGACAGGGACCGAGTCCGTCCCGGCAAGCGTCACTTACCGCATAAGCTCGCTTCCCTTGGTACGTTCCATGAACTTCCTGAGATTCGAGGCGGACGGCATGGCACCAGGCCAAGCAAGCGGGTATTTCACCATTCATTCCCACACCTTCTACACCATGGATGCCATAACGCATGTGGGAAGCCTTGAGGCGAACGCCGGCCCTGCGCTCGCGGGCGCGGGCTATGACCTGGTCAACAACGGCGATGGCAGCTTCACCGTTGTTGCACAGCAAGCAAGGCCTGGAGAGGTCTTGAGCTGGCAGGTCTGGGCATATCCCAACCGCAACGCCAATGACAAGAAGATTGACCTCTGGGAGGCATTGCAGTCCACCCAGGCGCCACAGGATGTGAAGAACCTTGCGTATGCCGTATTGCTCGATGGAACGGCTAGTGCTGCCGAGGTCGCCTTGGCGATTGAATCCCTTGCCGACAAGACCGTGCGTGAGATAGGCCTCGAGCTTTACGCCCACAGTGCGATGAAGGGCTGGATGGGTGCCGTATCGCTGGGAGGCATCGCAGGCACACAGGGCATGGGCCTTTCCCTGCAGGCCCTTGTTCCCGCACTCAAGAACGCGACCGGGTATGCGGGCGGCATAAGCTATGAAGCCCACGTGGCCTCCATCGGTTGGCAAGGGGCAAGGCAGATAGCCTCTGCGGGGAAGGACGCCAGCGCAACAGCGGGCGAGCAGATCGGCACGACCGGGCTTGCCCTGCCTATAGAGGCCTTACGGTTCGACCTCACGGGCGATCTTGCCGACCATTACGACATCTACTATAGGGTGCATTCGGCATCTGCCGGTTGGCTCGGCTGGGCAAAGAACGGCGCCCCCGCAGGCACGGTCGGCTTGGCCCTTCAGGCTGAGGCCGTGGAAGTGCGCATCGTGGCAGAGGGAACGACGCCCTATGGCAACAGCATCCAGCCTGCGGTGCTGCTTGACGGCAGTGCCGCTGGCCGCCAAAGCGCCCTCGCGTACAACGTGGTCGCTCACCTAGAGAACAAGGGCGATACCGCCTATGACGACCGATCGCCCCTGATCGGCACCTCCGGCCAAGCCCTGCGCCTGGAGGCCTTGCGGATATCCCTTGACGCACCTTCAGGCATCACCGGCGGCATCGAGTACCGCACCCATGTGCAGAACATCGGCTGGACAGGCTGGGTGTCCGAAGGAGGCCTTAGCGGCACCTCCGGCCAAGCCCTGCGCCTGGAAGCCGTGGACATACGGCTTACCGGGGAACTAGCTGGCCGCTATGACGTCTATTATCGCTCCCATATCCAGAACATCGGCTGGACAGGCTGGGCGAGAAACGGCGACTCCACCGGGAGCGCCGGCTATGCCTACCGCATGGAGGCATTGCAGGTGGTCATCGTGGAGAAGGGGACCTATGCCCCCGGCATGACAGGGGCTGCCTTCTCTCAAAGATAGGGCTACAAGGGGAACAGGGGCAACAAGGGGAACAGGGGCCGGCAGCATAGGTTGCCAAGCCTCTGTTCCCCTGCCATCCAACAAGCAGCAAGAGCCATTGGACGAGGAAGCATGGTCGACTGCGCTGCGTCCTTCCCCTGTTCCCCTGCCATTCAATAAGCAACAAGAACCCCCCAGGGTGATTTCCGGGAAACGGGCAGCCCTCAAGCCGCAACTCGGCCTCTGATGGTATCATGGTGGCATCGAAAGAAAGACTGTGCCATGAGTTCCTATACCACTATCGAAGGCCGATCGATGGCTGAGGTCATAGACCGGAAGAGCCGCTTCATCGCCCAGGCCGCGCCCGCTGCTTCTGAAGAGGCGGCACTGGCCTTCCTGGATTCGGTGCGCTGTGCCCATCGCATGGCGCGGCACAACGTGTACGCCTATGTCCTGCGGGAAAAAGGAAGGGTGCGTTATTCTGACGATGGGGAGCCTCCTAAGACGGCAGGCTTGCCGACGCTCGAGGCCATACGGCACGCAGGTTTGACGGATGTCATCGTGGTGGTGACGCGTTATTTCGGCGGTACCCTGCTGGGCACCGGTGGCCTGGTCCGGGCCTATACGCAAGCAGCACAAAAGGCGCTTGAGGCAGCAAGGCAGGTGAGGATGTCGGCTTGTGTTGCCATCGAGGCCAGCCTGCCCTATGGGTTGTATGAACAGATGCTGCGCTTGCTCGAGGCCGAAGAAGCCCGCGTCGTGGAAAGGGGGTTCACCGACAAGGTGGCCTTGCGCGTCCTGGTTCTTGAGGAAGCCTTGCCCCAGCTCGAACCGAAGATCTTAGACCTTCTGCACGGACAGGGCACCCTAGAGGTGGGCGATCCCCACGAAGCCCCCTTCTAAGCCTTGCCCGACCGCCTGCAAGACCCCCGACCGACCGCCTTCAAGCCACCCTTCAAGTCATGTGTAAAAGCTCCTGCCCAACCGCTAGCAGAACCTTGCCCAGCCGCCTAAAAAACCATGCCCAAGCCCCGCTCAGCTTCCTGCGAGAAGCGAAGACGGCAGCCTTGGATACTCAGGCCTGCGTATGGCAGTCGTTGAGGCAAAGCCCCTGGTCCTCGTTGATCAGCTCGACGGTCAACTCGGCCACGCCCTGATAGAAAAGGGTGTGGGCTGCATCCTTCAGGTCTTTGGCGAAACTTCCCACCCAATTGGCAAGGTGCCTGTCCAGGAAGCCCTGCTGCCGACCCAGGGCATGCCCGATGCTTTCCGGGTCGTTGGATTCCAAGGCCTCGATGCTCCTTCCGACAAGCATTGCCATGAACTCAAGCTCTAAGGCGATATGGTCCTCAGGCAGCTTGAAGCCTTCGTCCTTGACAAACCCTGCCTGGGCGTATTCTGAGACGACCTGCTGCCAGGCCTCCTGCATGAGAAGGCGCTTATCGCTGGTGTAGACCGACTCGAAGGGAGGGACGGGGTGGGCAGACATAGCCAGCAGAAGACGGGCGTATTCGGCAGCAAGTTCCTTGCGCTCGCATTCGAGGGCTTCTGCATCCTTGCCCGCGAGGGTGACCACATACGTGCCCAAGAGGCCTTCGACCACTGGCAGCTCGTCACGGAGGAGCTCCAGGTAGCGAAGGCTTACCTCTTCGCGGTAGACCGTTGCCAGGAAGGAATAGATCTGCTGGCGTTCGCGCAGGAAGGCGGCCAGATCTGCCTCGTCGCCGCAGCCGTCGAGGCCGCAGGCATTGCCTCTGCCGCCGACGCCACCGTTGTCATCGAGGCCGCAGGCATTGCCTCTGCCGCCGATGCCACCGGTGTCATCGAGGCCGCAGGCATTGCCTCTGTCGCCGATGCCTTCGATGTCTTTCATGTTGGAGATGTCGCCGCTTTCCGCACCAGGGCTTGTGTCGGTGGTCTTGCTCATGGATGCCCTTCCTTCCCAAGGTTCCCCCCGGCAAGCCTTACCGCCTGCCGGGGGCTGTTCAAACGCATTGATGCTGCACGAAGGCCATGTCAGTGATCTGTGGCCGCACGTGCAGCGGAAATGCAGTAAATCACGCGATATACACCGAAGGCTTGGTCGAGCCTTCCATCAGCTTTCCGCCCTTTTCAGCGGCAAGCCTTCCCATCTCTTCAAGCTCACCGAAATGCAAGGCCTGGCAGGGGCAGGTTATCACACAACGTGGCAGGTCGCCCTCAGCCTCGCGCAGGGTGAGGCAGGCATCGCATTTGTTCATCTTCATGTCGAGGTATTGGGGCACGCCGAAGGGACAGCCGCTTGCGCAGGTCTTGCAGCCGATGCAGACACCCTGGTCCACCACGACCAGCCCGTCTTCCTCGCGCTTGCTGACCGCGCCGGTGGGGCACACGGCCACACAGCCGGGATTTTCGCAGTGCATGCAGGAAAGCGAAGTGAACTTCCTGGTCACATTGGGAAAGCTGCCGCCGTTTTCTTCTTCGACGTTGCGGCGTGAAACGGTGCCAGCCTTGATGTCGTGCCACTGCTTGCAGGTGATGACGCATGCCCAGCACTTGATGCAGCGGGTCGTGTCAACATAGAAGCCCAGTTGTTTCGTTGCCATTACCTATCTCCTTCCCATTTGCTTATCTTTACCAGGGTCTGTTTGCTCAT
>JAIRPR010000020.1 GCA_031256895.1 Coriobacteriaceae bacterium | reverse complement strand
CCGGCGTGTACCTTTCGTTCGACGGCTTGGACGACAAGGTCTACCAGGCGACCTGTGGGGCCAGCCTTCTCAAGACGAAGCTGCGGGCCATCGAGCGCTGCCGTGAGGCAGGCATCCAGGTGGTCTTGGCAGCAACTGTGGTGGCCGGACTCAACGACCAGGACTTGGGCGCACTCCTTCGCTTTGCGCTCGAGAACGCCGATGTGGTGGCAGGCCTGGCCTTGCAGCCGGCCTTCACCTCAGGCCGTTTCGAGGCCGACCGCGCCATGCCGCTTTCCATGGGCGATGTCATCTTCAGTCTGTCAGATCAAAGCGAAGGCTTGATAGAGCCTTACGATATCTGGCCTTTAGGCTGTTCGCACCCCCTGTGCGACACGGGCACCTTCTTGGTGCGCGATGCAGGGGCGGCAAAGGCGCCGATTGATGCAGAAGGCCTTGGAGCTGCGAATGCCCTGGGGGGATCCGAGGCGCAAGACGAGGGCGGATACGCCAGGCCTTGCCATTCCTTTGGCTTCTTCCCCGTCACGCGCCATCTGACCCCCGATGCCTACCGTGCAGCTTACAGCCCCGACAGCCCTCAAGGCTCGGTTTTCTTGGACATCCTGGCAAAACAAGGGGTCGATGTGGCCGCGGGCCTTTCGCTCATCATCATGAACTATATGGATGCCGTCTCCTTGGACATCGAGCGCCTTCGGGAGTGCTCCATGATGGTGGCCTTGCCCGATGGCCGGACGATCCCTTTCTGTTCCTATCACTTGACCGATTCACAAGGGACGCGCATCTACCCGCCCTGGGGAAAGGCCTGAGGAAGCAAAGGATATGACGAATGCAATACCCTGAAACATCAGAGGGAGAGGCGCAAGCTCAAGGCGTCTCGTATACCATCCACGTGAACGAGGCCTTGTGCACCGGCTGCGGCCTGTGCGAGGCATTCTGCCCGGTAGAGGTGTTCGCTTGGGAAGGCCTTTCAAATGTGCAGGATGGAAGCCCTTTGGATGCTTCCGCGCCCCGCAGGCGACCGCACGTGGCACGCGCCCAGGACTGCTGGGGCTGCGAGACCTGCGCCGGCCAGTGCCCCGAGAACGCCATCAGCATAGAGGCCTCCGCTGCGGCTTTGGCGGCCCAGGCAGTACGCCCGACATCGCCGCCGCTCGACCCTGGAACACAGGGGCTTTATGCGCAATGGGCGCACTGCCTGAAGGAGGTCTTGGGGCTTCGGTGGGAACCGGTCGCGATAAGCCTGGTCAAAGCCGGCGACCCATTGCCTGATGTGCCTTTGCCAAAGGAACGGCTGCGTTTCTGCCAATCGCTCATGGCGGCACGGCGTGGCCGCACGCTGCTCATGCCGGCAAATCGCCATGCCTGCCCCGACGGCACCTCGATACTCGGCCTGACGCCCATGCCCAAGAAGCTTGCGAGCGGCGAGCTGTACATCCTGTTCCATAAGCTCGATTCTCTCGAGGCGGCGAAGCGCATGGTGCATGAACGGCCATGCCTTGAGCCCCGCAGCATCGATGCCACCGTGGTCGCACCCCTGGGGAAAGCGCCATGTGCTGCCGATGTGGTGGCCGTGATAGCCCAACCTGAACAGATAATGTGGCTGTGCATGGCGACCTCGTACTACACCGGCCATCGACACGACTTCCATGCCAGCGGCTATAACGCCCAATGCGTCGAGACCACCCTGCTGCCCTATCTGAACGGCGAGATCAACATAAGCTTCGGCTGTTACGGGTGCCGGGCCTCATCGGACGTGTGCGACGACCTCATGATGATGGGCATCCCTGTGGCCAAGATGTCCGAGATCGTGGCAGGCCTCACCGAGCTGGGCAGGAAGGCCATTCCCCAATCCCGCGCCAAGATATACCTTCCCCCTTTCTAGGCGGCCTGTCATGACACCCATTGCAAGAAGAAGGCATCAGAACGACCTCGACACGGCGAGGACTGAAGCAGGCGTGTCTGGCATCATGACACTCACTGCAAGAGAAGGCATCAGAGCCGATGAATGAAGGGCTCTTCCATATCAGGGAAGCCCACGGGCGCGACCTAGCAGCTGTTGACGCCCTTTCCCTTGCCGAGGATATGGGGCATATCGGGTCCTTGCAGGACGTGCAGGTCGCGGTGAACCACGAAGACCAGGTGGTGGGCTTCATCCGCCTGGTTTTCGACGACAAAGGCGTGTGCCATGTGTCCCCGGTGGTCGTCTATCCCACGTGGAGGCGCTTTGGGGTGGGACGTGCCCTTGTCGAAGGGGCGCTCGGGCGACACGGAGAGCTCCGTTTGGTATCGAGGGGTTCCAGTCTGGCCTTTTATCAAAGCCTTGGCTTCGAGGAGACACCATGGGAAACGATTCTTGGCACGATAGCCCATGATTGCGACGAATGCCCGATAATTGAGGAATGCAAGCCGGTGCCCCTGCGGAAGTCCTTGACGCATGAAGGGCACGGAAGGGCATAGGAAGGAACAGGACCATGTCGAGGGAGCAAGCATTCAAGGAAATAGATGAGGCTGCAGCGGCCTGTACCGGCTGCGGCATCTGTGCCCGGCGCTGCGAGGTGTTGCATGACGCCTCCACGAAGCTGCATGACGCCCCTGATGGATTCTGCGATGCCCCCGCTGAGTCGTGCGACGCCCCCGCAGGGTTGTGCGACGCACCCGCTGAGTCGTGCGACGCCCCCGCTGAGTCGTGCGACGCACCCGCTGAGTCGTGCGATGCTCCCGCAGGGGCCGCAGTTCCCGGGGATCCCCAGCCAAGCGGTGGTCTTAGCCTTGGCGCTTTGGCAAGGGCGTTCGCCCAACTGGACAGGTCCTCTTCAGAGGCCTTTGCTGAAGCTGTCCGAAGGCTTGCCGCAGCTTCACCTGAATTGGTCTTCGCTATCAGGCGTTGCTGCATATGTGGCTACTGCACTGAGGCCTGCCCCGAAGGCATCCCGGCCAGGAAGGTCTTTGCGGCCCTGCGGGAGGCACTTTCCACGGCAGGCGTGACGGGCGAGGAAGGCTTCGAGACCACCCAGGTCGACAAGGAATGGCACATATTCTCGGTGTACCGTGCCGTCCATGGCATCGCCTATGCCGATTTGCCCCACGTGCAACAAGCCTCAGAACAGGGGATAGATACCCTGTTCTTCCCCGGGTGCCCCTTGTTGAGCTATGCGCCCGAGCTGACCCGCGAGGTGTTCGCCTGGCTGGAAGGACACGGCTTCAAGGCGGCCATCACCGAGGACTGCTGTGGCAGCCCGCTGAAGACCGCCGGCTTCGGCGACCGCTACCGTGCCCATAAGCAGCGCCTGGCGGAAGCGATTGCCCAGGCAGGCATCAGACGCGTCATAGGGGTGTGCCCTGCCTGCCTGCAAGAGCTCGCCTCAGCGGAAGGCTTCCCTGCCACGGTGGAGCTCTTGGGGCTTCCTCAGGTGCTGCAGCAGGCAGGGGTCACGATAAGCACCAGCGCCCTGGAGGGATCGCCGGCAGCCGTGTTCGATTCCTGTGCCGACCGGTCGGGGGCTTTCGGGAAGCCTTTGAGGGCTTTGTTCGAGCCAGACGTCTTGAGGGAGATGGGGCACGCGGGTAGCAACGCCAGATGCTGTGGTGCCGGAGGCGCCACCGTGTTGGTTGACCCTGCAATCGGCGCACGCAGGGCGCAGGCCGCGATCGATGAGGCACGGGCAACCGCACCCGTCCTTGTCAGCAATTGCCCCACCTGTGCCTATACCTTTGCCTACCATGCCAAAGGCTTGGAAGCAGGCTTTGCCCCTTGCTCAGGACAAGTTGGGGCTGATGCCCTGCCCTCTCTGCGACATTGCCACTACCTGGAGCTTATTTTCAAGAACCGCTTCGATTGGGATAAGGTGTTCGAGCAACTGGAAGGGATGTGGACGGGCGAATACGGCGCCTGGGTCAATTGGGTCTTCTCAGGCCAGGAAGGAAGGGAATGAACCGCTCAGCTACAGGACCTTGGGAACGAAGGATCCACCGAGGCACTCTTGCCTTGAGGAAGGGATGAAGCAACAAAGCACACAGGCACTTTCTGGTGTCAAGGCTATAGACGAATGGCGGGTAGCTAGGTCGTGCAAGTGGTCGTGTATGGCGACCACTCGGGACTTCCCCCTTGCGCCGGGCACGGATCTGCGTATAATACTAGACGAGCCCCACGGAGCGTTAACTCCATAGGGCTCTCGGATCGCCTCGGTGGTTCGGACTATTTTTGTTTGGGCCGCCGGCCTTTCTTTCGAGAAGGCCGGGGTCTCTTTTTTACCGATGCCCCCGGCTTTTGCTGAAGGCTTCGGCCTCGGCCTCTCACAAACGTGAAGACCGAGAGGGCAGTGCTGATGAGACTCAGGACCAACCTTACAAGAGGTACCCAGAACAGATAGTCTTCCATGGAACCACGCTCCCTTTTCTTTTAAATCCGGATATAAAAGTGGAAAGGGGCGATCTGTCCCACCGCGGTTTGGGGTGACCGTTCTACCCCTGTGTCGGGCACGCCCGCCTGTGGCATCTTTGCCTGAAGGTCGCGCTTTGGCTACCTTCGGGCATTTATGCGGCGAAGTGGATATACTGGTCGCGATGCTGTGGGGCCCCACGGACACAGCAGGGCAACAGAAGAATACCGAAAACTGAATTATTGACAAAACGCAATCAGAACTCTACCAGCTGTTTATGTGATTCATGGGCTGTTTCCACTATCCTGTACGACAAGGCGAGAACTGTTAAAAGGCCCAACAAGAAGTAGTTTGGGAACCTGCGGACCACACATGAATGTGCGAAGGCTGCCACGCCAGCCGAACGCGAGGGATGCAGGAGCGCTCGAAGAGCAGAAAGAAAGGAGAGAGATGAACAGACAGAAACTGATCTCAGGGGCAGTCGTGGTATTCGTATGCTGCGCCTTGGGAATCGGGATCGGGCTTCTTGGATGTTCCGCTTCCAAGGAGACGCCGCAGGCAGAAGGGTCTGAGACACCGGCCGAGCAAACCGCTACGGTCAAGACCATGAACCAATGGGGCAAGGAATACCCCCTGCAATGGAACTCGTATGCCCAAATCAAGGTGAACCCTTATGACGGCGACAAAGAGGGCCATTTCTGCCTGCGGACCAAGGAGCTTGGCCCCATCAAGAAGGACTCGAGGGGATACAAGCCCTTCAGGACCGAGGATGAGAACTATGTCATAGACTTCCTCACCTATGACGACGAGGCCGGCCAATGGATAGTTGACGATTCCGTGATGAACGTGGTCACAGAGGCAACCGCCTACACCAAGGGCTGCTTCTCGTGCCGCAGCTCGAAGTTCCAAGAGATCGAGGCCCGCGAAGGCGCCGATATCTACAAGCAGCCGCTTGACAATGAGTTCATTGCCGAGATCAACGGGCAAGCCTGGGACTGCGCCTTGTGCCACGGCGACAACCCTGAGAACCCGGCAGATTCCTACCTGAAGTATTTCAACGAGGGCACCGGAACTGCTTTTGACGAGATGGATCCAGGCCTGCGGGTGTGCGGCCAATGCCACACCACCATGAACCACTTCAGTGAGGACCACTTCCGCTATGGATTCGAGGTTGACGGCCTGGTCGACAGCAAGTTCGAACAGGGGCAGACCTCTTTCGACAAGGAGACCGGGATCACCACGGCTTCCGGCATCTACCTGCCCGACCTCGAGATGGTGCAGACGAGCAAGATGCGCGAGATGGGCGTAACCTGTGTGAGCTGCCACATGCCCAAGACGACCGACAAGGAAAGCGGTGCGGAATACACCATGCACAACGCCTCCGGATCGCCCCTTGAGAACAAGGCCGCCATGGAGTACTGCCTGACCTGCCATAAGGCTCGTGGCATCAACAGCGCTGATGAGATGGTGAAGATGGTCCGCGAGCAGCAGGAGAAGGCCGCCACGGTGCTCACCGCGCTCAAAGAACGCTGCGCCGACACCAAGGCCAAGATAAAGGCGGCTGTAGAAGGCGCCACCATCGACATGGCGAAGCTTGATGCGGCCCGCGAGAAGTACACCAGGGCTTATGCCCGCTATCAGGTGGCATTGGGCGACCCCAACACCGCTGGCTTGAAGATTGCCCATAACCCGGCAATGACCTGGCAGTACGTTGATGAGGCCAATGTCATCCTGACCGAGATCGACGCGCTTTTGGGCTGAGCCTGAAAGGGCTTGGGTGCCAAGGCTTCCTGGGCCACGTCGCCCAAGCAATGGTTGGAAGAAGGCGTCCGCTCCAAGGCGGGCGCCTTAGCCATTGCTGCGGGTAGCGTACTTTGGTATGATATGCCCCGCCGCGACCGGCGCAGCCGTTTGACAGGACGCCCATGGGTTTCAAACATAAGCATCAGGGAAGGAAGCCGCATACGCGGCTTTCCGCACGTTTCGTGCTGCTCGTTCTGGCAGTGGTGGCCATCTCGTCGGGGATCTACTTCGCCTGGAACCATTCCGCACAGCAGGACGCCCTGGTAAGCCGCGTTTTGAGCGAGGCGCGCAGCCTCAATCGCGAGATGCTTGCCACCTGGGATTACATAGACGCCTCCCAAGACAGGATAAAC
>JAIRPR010000004.1 GCA_031256895.1 Coriobacteriaceae bacterium | reverse complement strand
GCGACCGGCGCGGCTGTGGCCAAGGGCGACATCGTGGCCACCGGCAGCGTGAGCGCCGACGTGGCGAAGTACGGCACCGCGCAGCCCGTCACCTACACGGTGCGCCACGACACCGGCACCCCCCAGGCCCAGGGCACGGTGGACTTCTACGTGAGCGGCGGGAAGATAATCGGCCAGAGCGCCGACTACATCATCTACGGCACAACGCCCACCTACCTGGTGGCGCCTGGTGTCGCCGCTGCCAACGCCGACCTGGTGGCAGCCGGACAGGTTACCGCCTTCAGCCGGGCGACCGGAGCGGCTGTTGCCAAGGGCGACATCGTGGCCACCGGCAGCGTGAGCGCCGACGTCAGCCGCTACGGCACCGCGCAGGCCGTCACCTTCACGGTGCGCCACGATGCCGGTACCCCCCAGGCCCAGGGCACCGTGGACTTCTATGTGAACGGGGGGAAGATCATAGGCGAGAGCGCCGACTACGTCATCTACGGCACAACGCCCACCTACCTGGTGGCGCCCGGCGTGGCAGCAGCCAACGCCGACCTGGTGGCCGCAGGCCAAGTGACCGCCTTCAACCGGGCGACCGGAGCCAAGGTGGCCAAGGGCGACATCGTGGCCGCTGGCAGCGTGTCGGCCGATGCCAGCCTGTACGGCGCCGCCCAGCCCGTCACCTACACGGTGCGCCACGACACAAGCACACCCCAAGCCCAGGGCACGGTTGACTTCTACGTCGCAACCGGTGCCATCATAGGCGAGAGCGCCGACTACATCATCTACGGCGTGACCCCGCGCTATCTCGATGCTCTCGGGGTGCCCGCTGCCAACGCAGACCTCGTGGCTGCCGGGTTGGTGACCGCCTTCAACAAGGCGACCGGTGCATCGGTGCCTTCGACCGCCATCGTTGCGACCGGAACGCTTTCTGCCGATGCCACGTACTTCGGCGCGTCACAGCCGATACGCTATACGGTGTCGATGGATCCCAGCAGCCCTCAGGCCTCCGGTACGGTTGACTTCCGCACCTCGGGAGGGGTGATCATAGCCCAGAACGAAGGCTATGTCATCTATGGCCTCAACCCCACCTATCTGGCCGCAGTCGATGTGGATACCGCCAATGCCGACCTGGTCGCTGCAGGGCAGGTTATCGCCTTTGAGAAAGCCACCGGTGCCCCGGTGCCCCGTTCTGCCATCGAAGCGATCGGCGTCGTGCACTCAGGCCTTGCCCGCTACGGCACCGCTCAGATGATAAGCTTCCGCATCACGACAGATCCCACGGCGCCTCAGGTGCAAGGCAGCGTTGACTTCTACGTGGCAGCCCCCACCTATATGCTCTCCTATGACGGCAACGGCCACGACTCAGGGAATGCGCCCGCGCCGAGCTTCCACACGGCCGGGGACTCCGCCACGGTGGCCGCGCCTGCCTTTGCCCGACGCGGCTACACCTTCCTCGGCTATAACGAAGACAAGGCTGCTGGCAACGCTGTCTATCAGCCAGGCGATTCCATCACCATGACGGGCGACATGCTTCTGTATGCGGTATGGCAAAAAGACCCTGAGCCGGTATCACCCTTTATTCCTTTGACGGGGGATGCCCTGGTGTGGATAGAGGTAGCGATCTTCGCGCTGGCAGCATCGCTGGGGCTTTTCCTGCTCCTTGCCGCCCTGAGAAGAAGGGGGTACAATAGGAGCGAGCCGTAACCTGATATCTACCTGCCCAAGCCCTTCCACTCTTTACTAACCACCACCTACTATCAGAAGGGCTTCTGGCCAAACGGGGCCCCCGGAGCCGACTCACCTCCGGGGGCCCTTCTCATAGGGGGGCCTTCCCACGCAGCCCCCCTATGAGAGCTTTGGAGGGGGATTTGAGCCTTATGGGAAGGGAACCTGAGCTTTGCGGGGAATCGGATCGTTGCGTAGACACAACGCCAAATCCACCAAGACCGCTTCTGCAGAGGCTTGCCTCAGCTCCTGAAAGGTGCCGGATCTTCGTTCGGGTGTCGCGCCAAACCTACCAAGACCGCTTTTCCAGAGGCTTGCCTCAGCTTCTGAAATAGGCCTTATGCCAGACAAGGAACATATACACGGTCCATATCCTGCGGCTGTTGTCAGCCTTCCCTGCGCGGTGCTCATCAAGAAGTGCCACCAACGCTTGGGTGTGGAAGTAGCGTTCGGCCACAGGGGAAGTGAAGGCGTCCCTCACCTTCCGGTAGTGGCGGTCCTCTTTTAGCCAGAGGCGTATGGGCACCGGGAAGCCCAGTTTGCGCTTCTCGCAGAACTCAGCCGGCAGCAGGGTCTTCGCAGCCTCGCGCAGGGCAAGTTTGGTCGACCTGCGGTTCACCTTGCATGAGGTGGGCAGGGTGCGGGCGAGTGCCCAGACCTCTTTGTCCAGGAAGGGCACACGGCTTTCCAGGCTGTGAGCCATCGACATCTTGTCGGTCTTGAGCAGGATGTCGCCAACCAACCAGAAGCTCATGTCGATATACTGCATCCGGGTGACCTCGTCGAGATGGGCGACCTGGGCGTAAGAAGGGGCGGTCAGCTCCTGGGGGCTTCTCGCGCAGGCGGGCGCCTTCAACAGGCGTTTGCGCTCTGCGACCGAGAACATGTCGGCGTTGCCGATGAACTGCTGTTCAAGAGGGGTTCCAGCACGACGCAGATAATTGGCCCCCCGGATGCCCAGCGTGCGCAAGAGCGCTGAAGCCGCTCGCAGCAAGGGCTTGGGGCACCAGGCGAGCCGGGCGTTCTCCAAAGGCGTCTGGTAGATGGTGTAGCCGCCAAAGAACTCGTCGGACCCTTCACCGGAAAGCACCGCCTTCACGTGCTTGGCTGCCTCGCGGTCCACGAAATACAAGGCAACGGCGGCGGGGTCGGCAGAAGGCTCGTCCATGTGCCATTGGACCTTCTCAAGGCTGTCCCAGAACTCAGATTCAGAGATGACATGGCTGTAGTTTTCGACGTCCAGGAAATCGCTTGCCTCTTTCGCGTAGGATATCTCGTTGTACTTCTCGGCATCTGCGGTCTCGAAACCCACGGTGAAGGTCTTGATGTTGCCGCCTTGGGCATGCAGGCTGGCAGTGAGGTAGTTCGAATCGACCCCGCTTGAGAGGAAGGAGGCGACCTCGACATCGGCCACCATGTGGTATCCCACCGATTCCTGGACTGCCGCGTGGATCCGCTTCTTTGCCTCGTCGAGGCTGATGCCTTCGTCAATGGCATAGTCAAGCGGCCAATAGCGTTCCATCTGGGGCTTTTGGCCGGGCTTCACAATGAGGTAGTGTGCGGGAGGCAGTTTGAAGACGCCTTTGAAGAAGGTCTCGGGCAGGACGGAGTATTGGAAGCTCAGGTACTGCTCAAGTGCCTCAAGGTTGACCTCGCGCCGTACCTGTGGGTGTTCCAGGATGGATTTGATCTCTGAGGCGAAGACGAACTGCCCGGCGTGGCCGGAATCGGCAACCGGTGCCTCCCCGGTTGCCGGGGGTTGACTGCCGGCATCTGCCATAGGTGCTTCCTCGGTTGCCGAGAATCTGCCTTCAAGGCCAGACGAAGCCTTTTCGATGAAGGTGTAGTAGAAAGGCTTTATTCCGAAGAAGTCGCGGGCGCAGAAAAGCTCTTTGGCGGGCTTGTCCCAGATGGCAAAGGCAAACATGCCGCGCACCCTTTCAAGCAGGCGCTTGCCCCAGGCGATATAGGCCACCAGGAGCACCTCGGTGTCGGAATTGGTCTTGAACGTGTAGCCTTGCGCCCTGAGCTCTTCTTGGAGGTCGCGGTAGTTGTATATCTCGCCATTGAACACGATGGCATAATCACCCACCGCAAAGGAGGCCAAAGGCACGGCTTTCCCGGCCGACTTGTTGCCGGAGGCAGCCGCTTCTGCAACCCCGCCTGCGCCACAGGCAGCCGCTGCCGCATCCTGGCCTGCACGAGAAGCAGCCGTAGCCTCATCCTGGCCTGCATCAGGGATGGCCGTAGCCGCCACTTGATCTGTGACCAGGACAGCCGTAGCCGCATCCCTGCCTGTGTGAGAAGCAGCCGCTTCTGCATCCTGGCCTTTCCTCGGGATGTTCAAAGGCGAGTCATACCCCCCTGCCGTACGCACCATAGGCTGGCTGCCGTTTTCCAGGTCGATGAGGGAAAGCCTGCGGTGACCCAGGGCTATCCCTTCGTCGAAGTAGCGTCCTTCGCCATCGGGGCCTCGGTGGGCCATGGCGTCGCACATGGCCTTCAAGAGGGGCATGTCAGTCTCGCGTGCTTCGGTGAATCCGCAGATGCCGCACATAAATAAGCTTTCCTTCCGTAGGATGTGGTGTAAGGGCTTGGTATATATTATAATCATCAACCGTTGATTTGTAGGAACAGACAAAAATACTATGTGGGAGGCATCACCATGGCACCATCACGCGAACCGGGACAAACAAGCGGATCCCAGGCGCAGGCACAGGAACAAACGCAGGCAACCCCTGTCGGGCAGACGCTTGCCGGCACCCATCACAACACCCTGTTCGACGCGCCACGCTCGAGCTGGTCGGGGAAGTGGGCCTTCATCCTGGCAGCTGCCGCTTCGGCGGTCGGGCTGGGCAATATGTGGCGCTTCCCCTATCTGGCGGCGAAGTACGGCGGCGGCACCTTCCTTCTGACCTACGCCGTTTTGGTGTTCACCTTCGGTGTGTCGCTCCTGTTGCTCGAGACCGCCCTTGGCCGCAGGACAGGGCAATCGGCCATCGGCGCCTTCAAGGCCTTTGGGAAGAAGTACGCCTTCATCGGTGTCCTTGCCTCGGCGATCCCCTTTATCATCACCCCTTACTATTGCATCATCGGCGGCTGGGTGACCAAGTACGCGGCCTCGTACCTCACCCAGGGGGCAGGCGCCCTGGCCGATGGCGGCGCCTTCTTCGGCGGCTTCATCACCGGCCCTATCGAGAGCTACCTGTGGATGGGCTTGTTCATGCTGGTCACCTTCGTCATCGTAGGGCTCGGTGTGGAAGGTGGCATTGAAAAGGCCAACCTGGTCATGATGCCGGCCCTTATTGTGATGGCCATTGGCATAGCCCTGTTCACGCTGATGCAGCCGGGCGCGGCGGAAGGTGCGCTGTATTACCTGACCCCCGATTTCAGCAAGCTTTCCCCCGAGCTGTTCATCGGTGCCTTGGGGCAGATGTTCTTCAGCCTTTCCCTGGCGATGGGCATCATGATAACCTATGGCTCGTACCTCGACAAAAAGGAGAGCCTCACCCAGAGCGTCGTGCGGGTGGCCGGCTTCGATTTCGGTGTCTCGTTCCTGGCCGGCCTAGTCATCGTGCCGGCGGCGTTCTTTGCCCTGGGTTCTGGCCAGGCGGTCGCGGCGAAGTCGGGCCCCTCGCTCATGTTCATCACCCTGCCGCAGCTCTTCGACACCATGGGCGAGGCAGCCGCAGTGGTGGGCTTCGTGTTCTTTCTCTTGGTGTTCTTCGCCGCGCTCACGAGCGCCATATCCCTCACCGAGACCTGTGTCTCCATTGTTGCCGACAAGACGGGTTGGTCGCGCAAGCGTTCTATGGCCACGGTGATCGCGGTCGTAGGGGCCGCGGGCATCCTGGTGAACGCGGGCTACAACGGTCTTTCCTTCATTGAGCCCTTGGGTGCGGGGTCTTCGCTGCTCGACCTCTTCGACTTCGTGTCGAACTCGGTCATGATGCCTCTGGCGGCATTACTGACCTGCATCTTCGTTGGATGGATAATAAAGCCGAAGGTCCTGGTCGAAGAAGTGAGGCAATCAAGCCCCTTCAAGGCCGAGAAGGTCTGGGTCGTGTTGGTCAAATATGTTGCGCCCCTGCTGGTCATAGTCATCCTGATAGCCTATGTAGCCCAACAGTTCGGCCTGCTCAGCGTTTAGGGGCGGCATCGGCCAGGGCATCGGCCAGGGCATCGGCCAGGGCAACGGCTAGGGCTAAGTTGGGGCGTCAGCAAGGGCATCAGTCAGGGCGTCAGCAAGGGCATCAGTCAGGGCACCCGCCAGGGCATCAGTCAGGGCGTCAGCAAGGGCGTCAGCTTGGGCAAGGTCACGGCAAAGCCCCAGGGCAAAGACCCTGTGCGCTTTTCACGCTGCCTGCCCTTGTGGGGCTGCTTTCCTTTATAATGGGTGCGAGGTTCACCAGCATCATGAAGGAGCATCCATGTCGTTATCCATAGGCATCGTCGGCCTTCCCAATGTGGGAAAATCGACCCTCTTCACCGCTTTGACCAAGAAGGGCGGTCTCGCGGCGAACTATCCTTTCGCCACCATCGACCCCAATGTGGGCATCGTGGCGGTGCCCGATGCGCGGCTTGAGGCGCTTGCTGCCATCGACAAGCCAGCACGCATCGTGCCGGCAACGGTCGAGTTCGTCGATATCGCCGGCCTGGTGGCGGGAGCATCGCAGGGCGAAGGGCTGGGCAACCAGTTCTTGGCCAACATCCGCGAGACCGATGCTGTCTGTGAGGTGGTCCGCTTCTTCGGCGACCCCGAGGTGGTGCATGTGGCGGGGAAGGTCGATCCGCAAGGCGATGTCGAGACCATCAAGACCGAACTCATCCTGGCCGATATGGCGACCATCGAAAAGGCGCTTCCCCGGCTTGAGAAGGAGGCCCGGCGCGACAAGGAATCGGAAAAGAGGCTTGAGGCTGCGCGCAAGGTCTACGAAGGCTTGGACCAGGGTCATCGTGCCCGTTCCCTGGGGCTTGATGAAGACGAGCGGAAGGCCATCTACGAACTGCATCTGCTCACGATGAAGCCCATGCTGTATATCGCCAACGTGGACGAGGCGCAGCTCGGCGATGCCCTGCCCGAGATAGACGGAACAGCACCGGTCCCGGTCTGCGCACGGACCGAGGCCGAGCTTTCCGATCTCGATCCTGAAGAGGCCCGTGAGTACCTGGAAAGCCTGGGCCTTGGTGAAAGCGGGCTTGCCCGCCTGATACGCGAAGCCTACAGGCTCTTGGGTCTGCAATCCTATTTCACCAGCGGGGCGACAGAGACCCGTGCCTGGACTGTCCCCATAGGTGCGAAAGCCCCTCAGGCGGCAGGAGTCATCCATTCCGATTTCGAGCGCGGCTTCATCAAGGCCGAGACGGCCTCGTTCGCCGATTACGTAGCCCTGGGGGGCGAAGCTGGCTGCAGGGCTGCCGGAAAGCTGCGCCAGGAAGGCAAGGAATACCTGGTCCAAGACGGCGATGTGATGCATTTCAAGTTCAATGTGTAGGAAAAACAGCGAAAGGCCGCAAGGAAGCTATGGAACGCCATGAACTCGATCAGCTTATGGGGCAGGTCGCAGCAGGCATCGTGATGCCCCAAGAGGCAGCCCGCCGCTTGCGGGGAGCCCCCTTCATCGATTTGGGGTTTGCAAAGATAGACAGCCATCGCGGCATCCGTCAAGGGGTGGCCGAGGTGGTCTATGGAGAAGGGAAGACGGCCGATCAGCTGCAAGGCATCTGCAAGGCCATGAGGGAATCAGGCCAAGAGCGCATCCTGATCACACGCCTCGCAAAGGATGCCGCCGACAAGCTTGCCCAGGCTTTGTGCGGGCAGGCTTCCGCTGCCGCCTTTGAAGCGTCTTGTACATCCAGTTGCCGAACGGCTTTCACAGCCGCCCGTGAGACGCCTACCGCTGCCGCCAGCAAGTCAACTGCCGTATCCGCCGGTGGCGGGCAGGCTTCCGCTGCCGCCAGCAAGGCTCAGGCCTTCACCTATCACGAGCTTGCCCGCATCGGCATCATCGGCGACAAGCCACAGCCCAACGGCATCGGTACCATTGTGGTGGCCGCCGCAGGGACGAGCGACCTTCCTGTTGCCGAGGAAGCAGCCCTTACCGCCGAGGTGCTGGGCAACCGGGTGGAACGGCTCTTTGATGTGGGGGTCGCGGGCATCCATCGCCTCTTGGCCCATACGCAGGACATCCTTGACGCCAGCGTGGTCGTCGCCGTTGCCGGCATGGAAGGCGCGCTTCCCAGCGTTATAGCCGGCATGGCCTCGTGTCCTGTTGTCGCAGTTCCCACCAGTATCGGTTATGGGGCGTCATTCGGCGGGGTCGCGGCGCTTCTGGCCATGCTGAACTCCTGCGCCAGCGGGGTCTCGGTGGTGAACATCGACAACGGGTTCGGAGCCGGCTATCAGGCATCCCTGATAAACCACGTGCAATAGCGCCCTTCGAGGCCTTTGCAATTGTATGGGAAAGGCACGGGGGCAGCGCATCTTGAGGAATCGAACATCCGCGGCAGCGTTCTTCGAGGAATTGCCGTTCATGATAAAAGAAGCGAAGGCACAGGGAAAAGGAAGTGATGGCACATGGACACCGTGAAGCTCGACCTCAGCGCTGACGCACGGCGCAGCTCTATCCTGGCACAGCTCTTAGGGCTGCTCGGCAATTCTGCCCGGGCATCAACCCAAGATGCGATAGACATGCTGAACATCCCCGAGAAGCACCACCATGACCTCGACGAGGTATTGGCCACTATAGGCTCGCTTCAAGCAAGCGAGCAAGTCAAGGCAGACGCTGCCTCAGTCTATCATATATTGGCACAGGCAGAGGCACAGGTCCATGGCTGCCCTGTTGAAAGCACCCACTTCCACGAGGTCGGCAATGCTTCGACCTTAAGGTCGGTGGCTGCCATCTGCCTAGCCATCGAAGTGCTTGGGCATCCGCACATAAGCGCTACGCCCGTGCAGGTGGGAAGCGGCAAAGTTCGTTGCGCACATGGCATCCTGGACATCCCCGCACCTGCGACAGCGGCAATCCTGGCAACCGGCATCCCCCTTTGCCCGAAGAAGGGCGAAGGCGAGCTTTGCACCCCCACCTCTGCCGCCATCATCAAGCACTTCGTCGATGACTTCCTGCCGATGGGGGAGTAGCCGAAACCTTCCAACCCTCAAGGCAGCCATTCGCTGTCAATTTCCTGGCATCCCGCTTCCACGCCTTGCTTCCTTGCACCGCTTTCCCGTCCCGTTCCCCGCTGCGCTTTCTCGCACCGCTTTCCCGTCCCGTTCCCCGCTGCGCTTCCTCGCACCGCTTTCCCGTCCCGTTCCCTGGCATCCCGCAGCTACATCCTGCTTTCACGTCCCGTTCTCTCACCCTGCTTCTCCGCCACGCTTTCTTGCTCGGCCTTCCCGCTGCGCTTTTTACGTGAACCCTCTGTCTTGGACCGAGCAACGGCGGCCCACATCTGCTACAATGGCTGTGTTGCGCGGTTGAAATCATTCGGCAAACCTGCGGACAATGGCCGGCTCGGGTCAGCTGTCTGCAGCCCTTTCGCCCCGATGCTTGGACAGAAGGCCTTTCATGTGTATCACCTGCAACCCCATCTGCGGGCATTGCCGCCCCCCTCGTAAACGGGCGGTGTTCTGTCCTGACTGCGACGCCTACAACATCTTCGATATCGTCGTTGCAAGCCCTCCGGTGAAGCGAAGCTGCAGCCGGTGTGGGCGAGACATCACCCAGCTCTCGATTCCGAAGACCGTATACTGCCAAAATACCGGGCAGTTGTGTGCGAACCCCTGCCATTACCATACGATAATGCCCGACCCCCGGGTCGTGCGTATATGTCGGACCAATACCCCGCCGCCCGTGAAGGAAGGCATCGGCAAATCTTTGCCGGGCGATGGCCAGGCCTTGCCGGGCATCGGCTCTGCTTTACCGAGCGATGGCCAGGCCTTTTCCGGCAGGAACAATGCTCTGCCGGGCGATGGCCAGGCCTTTTCTGGCAGGAACAATGCCCTGCCGGGCGATGGCCAGGCCTTGCCATGCGGCCGCAACGCTCTGTCGGGCAGAGGACAAGCGGAGGCAAAAGAGCGATAGCTTCGCGCCTGGCAGGAGGTGCCTGGCAGGAGGTGCCTGCAGGAGGTGCCTGCAGGAACACATGCGCAGCTCCTGCATGTGCCCGTCAGAGTGCGGGAATCCGGTTCGCCAAGCCTGTTGCCAGGATAAGCGGTACAACGAAGAAGACGAGAGGGAGGAAGGAACTGGTGGCCACAGTCGATAGCATCATCGACAGGGTAGGCTTAGGCGCCATGGGCGCTCTCAGGTTCCTGCGCCGCTATTGCAACAGGCGCCTGCTTTCGTTGGGGCTGTTCCAGGCATGGATCTTCATGGTCTTCCACAGCTCGCAGATAATCCAGCTGCATGCCCAGACCTTTGGTATCGTGTATTCGGGCACCTTGGCCTTTTCCGTGTTGACGCTGGTGGTCGGCACCCTGATTAACTACCATCGCCATTCGCGGATATACTTCCTGGTGTTCGGCGCCTTGAGCGGCTCTTGCGCCACGGCGGCCATGTTCTTCCTGCCCATCGGCGAAAGCGGCCTTCTGGTCTGCTCGCTCTTGCTGGGCGTGGGCACCGGCATGTTCATCCCCTTTGTGGGGAAGGTGTACTGTTCGACCGACCTTGACCAAGCAACCCAACAGACCTTTTTGAGCTTTGCGTTTGCTGCTGCGCTGTATTTCGCGCTCCAGGTCCTCGATGCCACCGTGAGGGCGCTTGCCATATCGTTGCTGCCCCTTGCCCTGACCGCAGTCATACTTTCCCTGGTGTTCGTCTCACATCAGGCACAACGTCCCCATCATTTGCCCGGCAAACGCGACGAGGTGCGCGAGATAGTGCGTTCGCGCCCCCTGGTCATGTTCTTTTTCGGGGTGGCGCTGCTGGGGATAGCCTTCGGCTACTCGCTGGCTTTGTGCAGCTCGCTTGATACGCCGGTGTTCAATCAGGCGAACTCCTGGGCGGTCCTGAGCACCGGTATCCTGGCAATCGTCTACTTCATCGTGGTGCGCAGGCCTGGCCGGACGTACAGCTTCCAGGGCTATTTCAGCCCTGTCGCCCCTATCATCATCATAGGGCTGTTGGCTCTGCCGTTCTCGACCTCAGCAGCGGTCGTCCTCATCATCACAGGTTTCCAGTTGGCGGACATGGCCATTTGGAACGTCTTCGTTTGGATTGGGCGACATTCCGGGCTTCCCCAAAGGGTGTTCTGCATCGGTAAGAGCAGCATGTATGCAGGTATGCTCATCGGATCCCTCGTACAAAGCCTGATTCCCCAAGGCTTAGGCCCGGATACGCTTCCTTCTCTGGTCGCGAGCATCCTTGCCTACCTGTTGGTGCTCGCCACCGTTTTCATTTTCAGCAACAGCAGGGTCAACCTGGCTATACGGAGCGCTTCGCACAGCGATGACGGCAGGTATATCATGCGGTTCATCGAGCTGCGGTGCGAGGACTTGGGCAATCGTTTCGGCCTGACGACCCGCGAGAAACAGATACTGGGCTACTTGGCACAAGGCCGCTCGCTTCCCTATATCGAAGAGAAGCTGCACATCTCGCACAGCACGGCCAATTCGCACCGTGACCACATCTATGCGAAGATGGGGATCCATAGCCGCAAGGAACTGCTCGACCCGTTCTTCGGAAGCGGGGAATAGGCATCGGCCTTCGACCAAAGCGCGCCATGCACCCGGGATATCGCTGCCCCGTCCTTCCGTACCGTGACCACAGCTCCGCGAAGATGGGGATCCAGTGCCGCAAGGAACTGCTCGACCCGTTCTTCGGAAGCGGGGAATAAGGCTTCCCCAGGGAACGGGTAGGACACTCCATCTGGAACCTGAAGGACCAATCGGTTTACAAGCCAAGCGGAAGGACCGTTCGGGGGGTGGTGCCTGGAACGAAGCGGAAGGATTGCTCGATGAAAGCGGAAGGACTGCTCGATGAAAGCGGAAGGACTGGTCGATGAAAGCGGAAGGACTGGTCGGATGGTTACCGGAACGAAGCGGAAGGATTGCTCGGGGGTGGGGGCCCGGAACGAAGGAGAGGATCGCGCAGGAGGTGGTGCTCGGAACAAAAGAGAAGACCCCCCTGTCAAAGCGCGGCAGAGGGGTCCGGTTTGCTGGTTACCGACTGTCAGGACAATGCCCTCAGTTCTTCGTCGATTGCCATCAGTTTGTCCATCTTCAGCCAGCTCACCTTGCCGCCTTGGAAAAAGTGCAGCTGGTTCAGGCTGTATTCCATCTTCATCTTCAGATTGTCGGGTTCTGTGAAGCCGGGTATATAGCGCTCAAGTATCTCTACCGCACGGGGATCCTTGATCACTTCGGCTATCTTGGTGTTTCTGTCAAGTGCCATGTTCACTCCTTTGGACGGGAAAACGACTTAAAACCCACGTCGATCCATGGGTGTTTGTGGGGGTGCATCTTTCCGTCAGCCATTATTTGAACACTTCAGGCCTCACTTGTCAATAATCCCCCACAAATATGTCAGCCTGCTCGTTTCGGGAGGTTGCTGTCTTACTTGACCCTGTCATCAAGATTAAAAACGTAACGACAAAGATTCCTCTGCCTCATCCTTTCGATCGACCGAGGCCCCAGAATCTTGTCGGCCAACCCGCGCAGGGTGACCCCGGCCTTGCCATCAAGCCACAACGCCCTCGTTTGCGCTGCTCGCAAGATGACCGGTCGAATCAACCGATAGGCAGGCCAGGGGTTTTCAAGCCAATCAACCGATTGAAAATGCAAGCATCCTGATGCATTCTTTACCAACAGCGGTGAGGGCGGCTGTGAGAGGAACAGCCTTGCAGGAGACAAAGCCCCCCCAAGCCCGTGCTCGCAAGCAGCCAGTGGCCGTCGAAGCGCCTGCTTGTCATGGCTGGCGCATGGAGGCAGGCGCCGCGACATGCGGGGCAGGCGCCGCGACATGCTAAGGCCCATAAGGCCACGAGAAGGGAGGTGATGCCGGTAACTTGGGTGCACCGATTCCGTCACAAGCACGACAAGAAACACTATACGCACATCTGGAGAAAGCAAAGACAAGAGAGAGGTTCGGTGATTTTCATGAGTTCATGGAAATATGAAGAGGATGGCTGTACGGTAGTCGAGACCTGCGCGTGGTCTCCGCCCGGCGACCATCCGGTTGGATGCGGTCTCAAGCTTTATGTGAAGAACGGCGAATTGGTGAAGGCGATCGGAAACCCCGACCACCCGATAACCAATGGGCGCCTCTGCCCGCGCTGTCTGGCCCTCAAAGAGTATATCTATCACCCGCAACGTGTCATCTATCCTATGAAGCGGAACAAAGAGGACCGTGGCAAAGATGCTTGGACCCGGATAAGCTGGGCAGAGGCATATGACATAATAGAGGATAATGTCAACCGGATAAAGGCCCAATACGGCCCTGAGGCTATTTTCTCCGTCATCGGCACAGGCCGTGACATGTGGCACACGGTGCCCTTCGTGACCTTCGGGGCATTGGGGTCCCCGAACTTCACCTACATCCACAGCGGCTGGTCGTGCTATGGCCCGCGCTGCGCCATCAGCGCCTACACCCTGGGTGCTGGCTACCCCGAACTGGATTACGCGGCGATGTTCCAGGAGAAGCGCTTCGACGACCCCGAATACGAGCTGTCAAAGGTGGCTATCATCTGGGGCAAGGAGCCGCTGAAGTCAAACGCCGACGGTCTTTTCGGCCACGCTATAGTCGATATGATGAAAAGGGGGACCAAGATAATCAGCGTTGACCCGCGGCTGACCTTCTGGGGCAAGAACGCCGAATACTGGCTGCAGCTGCGTCCTGGCACCGATGCTGCACTGGCACTCGGGATGCTCAACGTCATCGTGAACGAGGACCTCTACGACCACGAGTTCTGCGATAACTGGGTCTACGGTTGGGAAGAGCTGAAGGAAAGGGTGCAGGATTACCCGGTGGAGAAGGTGTCCGAGATAACCTGGGTGCCTGCAGAACAGATAATCGGCGCTGCCCGCCTGTTCGCGACCTCCAAGCCGGCAACCATGACCTGGGGCTTGGCCACGGACCAGAAATGCAACGGGGTCCAGCAGGCCCATGCCCTGCTTGCCCTGATGGCCTGCACCGGCAACATCGACCGCCCCGGCGGCATCATCGTGGGCGCGCCATCGTTCGCAGCCCCGATGTGGTGGGGCTGGGACTCGTTGCCGCCCGAGCTCCAGGCGAAGCGCCTTGGTTCGGACACCGGCCTGGGCGGAACCCGTTATCCAGCGGTGACCACTGCCATTTCCACCGTCCAACCGGATATGCCGCTTGACGCCATGGAGACCGGCCAGCCCTATCCCTTGAAGATGTCCTGGATAATGTCGTCGAACCCCATCGCATGCCCCACTGCCGCGCCCCAGCGTTGGAACAAGGCGTTCAAGAACCTCGACTTCAACGTGGTCTGCGACCTCTTCATGACGCCTTCCGCAGCATCTTTCGGCGACCTCTTCCTGCCGGTAGCCACCTTTGCCGAAAAGGACGGCATCGTGGCCACCCATTATGGCTCGCTCTCGATGTTCGTCGGGGCGATCAACAAGGCAATCCAGGTGGGCGAATGCAAGAGCGATGATGAGATACTGTTGGAGCTCGGGCACCGTCTGAACCCCAGCGTGTTCCCTTGGGAGACCATGGATGAGTTCTTGACCTGGGAACTCGATCAATACATCCCGGGCATGACCTTTGACGAGCTGCGCGAGAAGCGCTGGGCTGTGCCTGAGTGGCATTACGAGAAGTACCGTAAAGGCCTGCAGAACTTCGACGGACAGGACGGCTTCATCACGGCCACCCGCCGCATAGAGCTCTACGAGCCGCTTTTCGCAGAGTGGGGCGACGACCCCCTGCCTTACTACGAAGAGCCGCCCTACAGCCCCATAAGCACCCCCAACCTGATGAAGGAATACCCCTTCGTGCTGACCACGGGCGCCCGTTCATGGGTGTTCTTCCATTCCGAGCAGCGTCATGTCGATACCCTGCGCGAGATACACCCCGACCCCATCACCCAGCTCAATCCTGAGACCGCAAAGAGCCTCGGCTTGAAGGACGGCGATTGGATCTGGGTCGAGAACCAGTTCGGGCGCGCCAAACAGCGCCTGCAGGTGTTCCCCGGCATCGATCGGCGGGTCGTGCACTCACAGCATGCCTGGTGGTATCCCGAGCGTCCGGCGGTGGACGGCCCTTATGGCCCAGAGGATGTGTTCCTGTCGAACATCAACAACCTGGTACCGCATAAGCTCATCGGGAAGCTGGGCTTCGGCGCCCCGTACAAATGCATGATATGCAAGGTTTACAAGGCCGAGGATTAGCAGAACGCGTTCGTACAACCAACAGACTTGGAAGAGTCTTTCTTTTGGAAGAGGTGAATATGATGTCGAAATACGGCTTGTTAGTAGACTACAACTATTGCACGGGATGTCATTCCTGCGAGGTCGCCTGTAAGAACCACCTGGGCCTCCCGGTCGGGAAGTGGGGGATTAAGGTGGTGGAGGTCGGCCCGTTCGTGACCAAGGCGGGCACGCCGGACAGCTTCGAGTGGATACAGATGCCTGTGCCGACCGAGCTTTGCGACATGTGCGCCGATGAGGTCGCCAAAGGCTTCAAACCGATGTGCGTCCATCACTGCATGGCCGCCTGTCTCGAGTACGGCACCATCGAGGACCTGTCAAAGGCCATGGCCGCCCGGCCAGGTAAACAGAATCTCTACATGCCCTTGTAGGCGGGTGAGCGGCTGACCGGTGCCGGCAGCGATGTCGGCACCGGCCGGCCTGTGCGCCCGCAACCAGTGCGCCCGCGGCCAGTACGTTCGCAGGCCGTGCGCGAAAGAGCAGTGAAAGCAGAGCAACGATTCTTCAAGGAAGTGATCCCCATGCCAAGATACAGCTACCGTTGCACCATGTGTGACCAGGTCTCAGAATTCGAGCGGCCTTTCGGCCACCTGGGCGAAGAGCCCTGCCCCCTTTGCGGCAATGTTGCCAAGCGGGTGTTCGAGGTGTTCGCAGAAGCCCCCCGCATAGGCGGCGGGGCGTGTTCGGGCGGCTGTGGACCAGACCTCTCGGCCGCTTCGGCTGCAGGTCAGGCCAGCTATCCGGGCTGAGGCCCGAGGCTTGGCGATTCTTGGGACGACGAGGACAGGAGGCCACCATGAGGCCGAAGAAGGGCGATACCGTGT
>JAIRPR010000122.1 GCA_031256895.1 Coriobacteriaceae bacterium | reverse complement strand
AATCGGCGGAAAGAAGAAGTGAGGTAGATAAGTGGCTGCTAAGAAAAACGTGCGTACACGCCTCAAGCGTTCCGAACGCAAGAACATAGCGGTGGGCGCGGCGCACATCAAATCAACGTTCAACAACACCATTGTGAGCATCACCGACCCCCAGGGGAATGTGATCTCGTGGCAATCAGCCGGCACGGTCGGCTTCAAAGGCTCCCGTAAGTCCACGCCCTTTGCTGCACAGATGGCAGCAGAGGCAGCAGCGAAGATCGCCATGGAGCACGGGCTGCGCAAGGTCTCGGTCTTTGTGAAGGGCCCCGGTTCGGGCCGTGAGACCGCTATCCGCTCGCTCCAAGCCGCTGGGCTTGAGATTGCAAGCATCCAAGACTGCACACCCATTCCGCACAACGGTTGCCGTCAGCGCAAGCGTCGTCGCGTGTAACCGAAAGGACTCCCATCATGGCTCGATATACAGGGGCGGATTGCAGATTATGCCGCCGCGAAGGAACGAAGATGTTCCTTAAGGGCGATCGCTGCTATACGGACAAATGCGCTATAGAGCGTCGCAACTATGCGCCGGGCGAGGCCGGCAAGAAACGCGCCAAGGAAAGCGAGTACCGCATCCAGCTGCGTGAGAAACAGAAGACCAAGCGTACCTATGGCATCTTGGAGAAGCAGTTCCGTGGCTACTACGACATGGCCAACCGCCAGACCGGCGTCACCGGCGAGAACCTGCTGCGCATCTTGGAAAGCCGCTTGGACAACGTGGTGTACCGAC
Organism: Coriobacteriaceae bacterium; assembly: GCA_031256895.1. GTDB lineage: Bacteria > Actinomycetota > Coriobacteriia > Coriobacteriales > Eggerthellaceae > WRIS01. The sequence goes on along the minus strand of JAIRPR010000122.1, from coordinate 8,124 downwards.
TCGGCTTTGCGAAATCGCGCGCTGAGGCCCGCCAACAGGTCCGGCATGGCCACATCACGGTGAACGGCAAACGCGTCGATATCCCTTCTTTCCGCGTGCGCCCAGGCGATCTGGTTGCGGTAGCCCCCAAGGCAAAGGATATGCTTGTCATAAAAAGCGCCCTCATCTCGAATGAGCGTGTGCAAGTCCCCGCATGGCTCGAAGTTGACATCGAGAAGCTGCAGGGCAGTGTGCTTTCGCTTCCGCAACGTGAGCAGATAGACCTCGATATTCGCGAACAGCTTATTGTCGAACTTTATTCCAAGTAATGTATTTTGCGGCTTTTAAGGAGGCTTACACACTATGACAGAGTTCATGAGGCCGACGGTAACAACGGAAGAGGTCAATGATACCATCGCTCGTTTCGTTGTCGAGCCGCTTGAGCGTGGTTATGGCTATACGCTGGGCAATTGCATGCGCCGCGTGTTGCTTTCCTCGTTAGACGGCGCAAAGGCGACCGCCATCCAGCTTGAAGGCGTACAGCATGAGTTCTCGACCGCCGAAGGCGTCATCGAGGACATCACCGATATCGTCTTGAATGTGAAGGGCTTGGTCTTCTCGGCCCTGACCGAAGGCATCTCAGAGGCGACCGCACACGTATCGGCAACAGGCCCTTGCACCGTGACCGGTGCCGACCTTGAAGTGCCGACCGAGTTCACCTTGATAAACCCCAACCATGTCATTGCGACGATAGCCGATGGAGGCCAGCTCAACATGACCATCCGCATCGGTGTTGGCAGGGGCTACGTCTCGGCAGAACGCAACAAGCGCACCGAGGATCCCATCGGCGTCATCCATGTCGATTCGTTGTTCTCGCCGGTTCGCCGTTGCATGTCCAATGTTACTGACACCCGCGTTGGCCAGCGGACCGACTATGACAAGCTGGTGTTCGAGGTCGAGACCGACGGCAGCATCACCCCCATCGAGGCGGTGTGCCGTGCGGCCAACATCATCAACCAGTACATGGGCGCTTTCTTGAACCTTTCGGACACCATCAGCGACGAGGAAGGCGAGACGCCTTCCATCTTCGCGCCCGAAGGCCAGGAAAGCAATGCCGAGCTTGACAAGCAGATCGAGGATCTCGACCTTTCGGTCCGCTCTTACAACTGCTTGAAGCGCGCCGGCATCCATTCGGTGCGCCAGTTGGTCGAGTTCTCTGAGAACGACCTGCTGAACATCAGGAATTTCGGCGCGAAATCCATCGAAGAGGTAAAGGACAAGCTTATCTCGATGGAGCTCAACTTAAAGCTATAGACCCACCGGGCACTTCCCGGAAGGGGTATCGGGCGGATCGACCGCTCGCGTGCAGGACGGAGCTTCCCCAAGACCGTCTTCACGAATGAGAATTAAACGACCTAATGAGGAAGAAGTAAACGATGAGACACTACAAGAAAGGGCGCAAGCTCGGCACTGATGCCAGCCACACCAGGGCGATGAAGAGAAGCCTTGTCGGTGCTTTGTTCTTGAACGACCGTATCAAGACCGTCGAGGCACGCGCCAAGGAGGTGCGCGGCGATGCCGATAGGGTCATAGGATGGGCAAAGCGTGGGGATGTTCATTCCCGCAGGCTGGCCATCGCCTATCTGGGTGATAAAGCGCTCGTGCATGAGATCTTCGAAAAGGTGAAGCAAGGCATGTTCACCGACAGGAACGGCGGCTATACGCGCATCATGAAGCTGGGCAACCGTAAGGGCGACAACGCCCCCATGGTTATCCTAGAGCTGGTGACCGAGCCGGTTGCCGCCAAGAAAGCGGTTACGAAGGGCACTGCAGCCAAGGCAACGAAGGCTGCCCCCAAGAAGGCTGAGCCGAAGAAGGCGGAAAAGGCCGGGGAAGAGACGAAGGATGCCGCAGTCGAGAGCGAGAAGGCATCCGAGGGTGAAACGCCGGAAGCGAAAGATACCGTAGAGGCTGAAGAAGCAACGCAGGCAGCCGAAGCTTCGGCAGAAGGCGACAAGACCGAAGAGGCAGTTGCCGAGCCGAAGGCAGAAGAAGCCCAGGAAACTGCGGCAGATCCGCAGGCAGAGGAAGCCAAGGAAGACGGGGAAGCGGCCAAGGAAGCCGAGACGAAATAGTCTTCCGCGTACATACCGAGCAGCATCGAACAACGGGAGCCTTCTGGCTCCCGTTGTGATTTGCGCATCCTTATCCGGTGCCATGGGTTGGCCAAGTGTCATTGGCCGACCAGGTGCCATGGGGCTGACCAGGTGTCACGGGCTTCTCCGGTCCCAAGGGCTGGTCAGGCGCCATGGGCCTCTTTGGTGGCATAGGCTGGCCAAATGTCATGAGCCGACCAGGCACCATGGGCCGATCAAGCATCAAAAGCCGACCAGGCAAAACGGGCCTATCAGGAGTATAAAGCGTAAAGCACAAGGTATGAGGAATGAAGCAGCACTCCAAGGACGAACAAGGCAGCGAAGATCGTTGCCACACGCCTCTTGTGTTGGGCTAGGTAGGCGATATATTCACGAAGGATGGCGTTGGGAGCAAAATACCAGGTTGAGCGCGCCCCGATGCCGTCAATACTCAAGCCTGCCTGACGGGCGGTCATGCCGGCACGAAGAAGATGATAAGAACTGGTCGAGAAGATGCACGAATAAGGGGGCTTTTTTGCCGGGGATCCCTTCCGCCTTGTCTCTTTGCTCGGTTCAGAGGCTGTTGTCACAGGAAGCAGAGATGCCTTGGCCTCGCTTGCGCAATGGCTTTCGACCTGTTCGTCCGTTTGGTCGAACTGGCACCCGTCCCTTGAGGCCGATGCCGACCTCTGAGCGACGAAATGGGCATCCATAAGCTCGCGGGAGAAGCGCATGTTCTCCAAGGTGTTGCGTGAGCGCTGCTCCAACAGGGTGCGCTCTGTCGGCCAATCGCAGGATTGCGCATATTCTGCCATGGCGGCGGCCTCGCTGCGTGGCTCGTCAGGGCCTTGACCGCCCGACATGATGATATGCGGGCATTTCCCCGTTCGGTCCCTTTGCTTGCAGGCGAACTTGATTGCGCGGTCGATGCGGCGTTTAAGCAGAGGGGAAGTCTGGCCTTTGATAAGGCCGCTCCCCAAAACGATGATGTAGTCCTGATTGGGGGATGGCTTGGCAAGCCTGCACAGGATGAGACTGGCAAGATAGCAGAAGGCGTGTAAGAGGTAAAAACCCAAAGGGAAGAGCAATCCGGTCCAGACCACCTGCAGCCAGGGGGGCGGGCTTGCCTGAGAGATAAGGAACGATACGGCCAGGAACAAGACGATTGCTATGGCAGCGATGAGTGTCAGGCTGTTGGCAAGGCTGCGGGATTCCCTGCGGCGCACCACGCTGGCATTGATGAGGAAGAAGACCACAAGGGCGTAAAGCCCATAGGCCGAGACCAACAGGAGCAGGATGACACTGACCACGAAGACCGCCATCGCAACTACGTTCTGTGTCCAGAAGTCAAGGACGGCAAGCCAATAGCTCGTCATGAGCGAACCCAGAAGTGCCAGGAACAAGGCACCAGGCAACAGGCTCATCTTGTTGTGCTTCCAGCTTACCAGGAAAAGAACAAGCAGCACGAAGCTTGCTCCCAAGGTTGAAGGGAGAAGTATCGATAAGATGTCATCCACATTGGCTCCTTATGGTTCCGGCTTCGGGTTGCTTCGTATCCCCATCAGTCGATGCAGCTACCTCAATGCTGCCGAGGAAGGAAAAAGCTGCCGAGCGAGGAATGGCCTCGGGCGGCTTTCCGTAATCCTTGCGCCCTTGACGCATAGGGGCAAAGAACCCTTGCTGGCATCATAACACTTCCACGAGCACCCTGCCCATGCCCTGCAGGGCATCTCCGTCGAACATCCCCATATGTGGTCACCCTTCATGGCCTTCTCGTCAAGCCCCCGCCCACCGAGCAAACGGCGTATCCGAGTTGAGACGGATACGCCGTTTGCAGCGATGCTCTGCTCACCAGCCGACGAATGTATCGGGGTGGTGCGTAAAACTGAGGACCGCTTATGCTTCCTTGCCTAAGAGGGCATCTATCGCAATGCGTGAGAAGTTCACACATTCGCTCAGGTTGCCTCCACCTTGGTACATGTTGCACCAGACAGAGCCGAACTCGCCCGAGGAATACAGGTTGGGGATCGGGTTGCCGTCACGGCCTACTATCTGTGCCTTTGCATTCCGTACCGGCCCCCCATCGGTGTTGATGAACTCGGGTTCGCATCGGATGGCGTAGAAGGGCGCCTCCTTCACGGAAGTGAGCCAATCCGGGGCACGATAATACTGGACATCGATGCCTCGGTCGCAGGAATCGTTCCACACCTCCACCGTCGTTGCAAGCTCATCGGCTGGAACATCAATCAAGGCTGCCAATTCCTCAAGGGTATCCGCCTTCACTGCCCAGCCTTCCGCCACCGGGTCCCCTGCGGTCAGGGGGGCCACCCCGCCTCGGACAGCCTGTTCCACATGTGCGCTGTCGAAGATGAACCAGCTCTTCTCGGGCAGCACCATGTGCGGCCATTCGCCGCCGATGTTCTGGTGTCCATGCCTGCAGGCTGTATCGGTGCGCAGATCGCCTTTGCCTTGGAGGTAGTAGTACCAGTTCTGTGAGACAACGTAGTCAACATCCATATAGTAGCGCCGGCCATTGATGCCTACGGTTATGCCATATTGCCTTCCCAAGGTGAACCATGCTGAATGCTGGGATCCATCGAACTTCATGGCACCGTTCCAGGTGCCCGCCATAGAGTTCATATGCCAGAAATCGGCCCCGACATCGGCGCAGGGCTTGAAGCCGTCACCGGTATTGCCATCACCCGCAAGGTGGTGCCCCACGGGCATCGAAAGGTAGTCTTGGAGCATCGTGTGGTTGCGCTCGAAGCCGCCTAGACACATGATGACGCCCTTGTTCGCCTTCGCGTAAAGGGTCTTGCCTTGATGTTTGTACTGAATGCCCAAGATAGCCTTGGTCTCTTTGTCTTGCACCAGGTCGAGGAAAGGCGCCTCTGTCTTGTGCGTGATGACATCGTCGTGCGCTTGCACTGCGGATAACATGAACTTCGAGACCGTGGAAAGCTCCTTGCCAGAGAAGATCATGCGCCCGACGCTGGTGGACGACTCGAACTCCGGGTATTCAGGCCAGCACGAAATGATGCTCCCGCTGCTGTACTTCGAGTCGTCACTTGCCGCGCCATCGGCATCGGTGGAAGCGGCTGAGGCTTGCAAGAGGTGTACCTTCCCGGGCTCGTACAGGGTGTAGTCCTGCTCTTGTGCGCCTGCCTTCTTGAAGAAGTCAACAGTGGTCGCCATGTATTTGACGAAGGCTTCCAAGACGTCGTCGGGTGTCGTGTCGAAGTTCGCTCGCAGATCCTTCCAATAGGTGAGGCAGCCTGCCTGATGCTGGGCATCGGTGTAGATTACGCTTCCTCCGCTGAAGGGGCTGTTGCCATTGCCCAGGGCGCTCACGCCCTTCTCAATAAGCAAGCCCGTTTCCCCATTGCCTTCGATTGCCAGGGCCACTGCGGCACTTGCGCCTGCCAAGCCCGACCCCACGATGACCACATCGTATTCCTCATCCCAGACGATGTCCGATGCTGCACCCGTTGCAGGCGAGGACGCGCCTTGCGTCTTATCGCCTGAGCCGCCCGATGAGCAGCCCGTCAGACCGATAACTGATGCTGCCCCTGTTGTGGCAGCAATGCCTCCGATAAGGCCTGCGCCTTTAAGAAAGCCCCTTCTTGATAAGTCAGCCATGTTCTTCTCCTTCTTCCTATCCGTTTTGCCCAGGTTCTGCCATCGGTACGGTGTGCATCGATAAGACCTGGTGGCGTTATGATAGGCGATATGCCGGCTGTCGGAGAAATAAGGCTTTCACCAAGAAGGCCTTTTCTGGGGTCTAAGCGATAAGCGATATGATGAAGGAAGGGCGATCCGCTTATCACCCCGACAGGATATTGTTGCCCTTATCGATACAAGGCAACCAGGTGGCGTGGTATCATGTTCACGTGCAAGGATGCGATCCGGTTTATAAGCGTGAGGCTGTGCAAAGGGAGGCTTGGATGAACATTGAATACCTTCGAGAGTATATCGCCCTGTCGCGGCAACGAAGCTTCAGGTCTACGGCGAAAGAACTCCACATCACGCAACCCGCCCTTTCCAACCATATCCATATACTCGAGAAGGGGGCGGGAAGCCAGCTGGTAGAGAGGCAGACCGATGGAGGGTCGCGGCTCACCTTGGCAGGACAGCGGTTCTTGGAGGCTTCGGTCAAGATAGTGGCTCTTTATGATGGGATGCTTGATTCGCTCAAAGAGCTCAAGCTTGACATAAGCGGCAGCGTCTCGATAAGGACGCCACGCTTCGAGTACAGCTCCCCCTTGCTCGGCTATGTCAGCGAGTTTTCCGCGCAGCACCCTGACATAGAGATAATCATGAAACCCTGGGTAGATATAGACGGTACCGAAGATCTGGCGTCAGGCGCGGTCGATTGTGCGTATATCGGTTATACCAACAGGGAAAAGGCATGCCTTGGCGAAGACGGCACCATACTGCTTGTTCCTTACACGACAACGGAGGTCATGTTGTGGATTGACAAGGATCATGCCCTGGCCAAGCAAAGAACGGTGAGCATAGCGGATTTGGATGCACGCACCATCCTGATTCCCTCGAACCACAAGAACACTTCCTGGAAATACTGTGTAGGAAGCATTGCGGAAGAGTTCGGCATCGATATAAGGTGCAATGAGAGGTTCTGCGACACGCTTGAGGACCTGGCGCTGAGGAAGACCGACAAGGAAGACATCTGGCTCTGCGATTCGTCCTTGCACAGCTTCCCCCCCTTCCGCCTGCGCAAAGAGCGCTGTATCAAGCGCTTTTCCCCAAGGGTCCTGGTGCCGGTTCGGCTTGGGATTGCCGATAAGCCAGATGACCAGGCGCTTCAGCTATTCATTAGTTTCCTGAGACAGCAATACCAGGCAAGCCAAGAATCAGGACTTGCGGCGTTGTGAGCAAAAGGAACAAAAGTACAGGAAATCGAGAACCTTTCATGACGTGTTGTGCCGCCACCGGGCGGCGGAATGGAACAGTTTATGGCGCTTCAATCAATCAGGAACCCCAATGTGTTGCTTGCCGGCCTTGGACTGGCTTTCGGATGCTGTTGGGTCCACTTGCTCGCGTACAGCGCGGCATTCGCACCTTTGACGGCACCCGATGGCGGGTTCTTGACGGAAAAGCTGACCAGCTGTGCTTTCTATGGGGGCGTCGTTGCTGGAGGGCTGGCAATAGGCATTGCAGGTGACCGGCTCCTGCGCTTGAGAAGGTACCTGGATGCCTGTTCGGGAATCTTGATGTGTTTGGGTGCTGCAGCCTTCGGCATGGCCTATAAACAGGTACTTTTCAATCAAGCAGCTCTTGCGGGGGTGGGTGCCTTTTCAGGGGGCCTTGGCTTTATGTGGCTCATCCAAGCGTTCTGTGCCCTGTTCGCCCATTATGAGTCGACCAGGTCGGCAATCCTGGTCATGATGGCATCGCTTGCCGCAGGCATGCTGTTGTCCTTCGGGATGAACATGGCACTAGGCATCCCAGCGCAGGTCTTTGGGGGGATCTGCTTGCCGCTTCTGGCCTGTGCCTTGATGATGGCTGCCTCGCATCGCATGGTTTCTGATTCCTTCGATGCAAGAACCGGCACACAGGAAGTCAGACAGTCCGAGATGAAGGCTGGTACAAAGGCCGGCAGGCAGCCCGAGATACATGCTGGCTCTCAGTCTGGTACAAAAGCCGCTGGTACAAAGCCTGAAATAAAGGTCAGTTCACAGGTTGGCACAAAGGCGGGCACAAAGACTGGCAGAAAAGCCCCCAAAGCCTTGACCAAGGAAGAGCGCCGCTATCAGCTGAGCCTTCTTCTGGCTGCCTGCATCGGGCCTTTGATCATACGCTCGATATCCTATTCAGGCCTTTGGGGGGAAGGGCGCAGGGACCTTTCATCGAACCCTGTGGCGGCACTTGCCGTGGGCATGCTTTCGTGTGGCCTGTTCCTGTTGCTAGCGTGGTTCTTCCTGGTGAAGAGAAGCAGCCTTCCCTTGCGTGTGCGCTATCAGGCACCTTTCTTCGTATTGGTCGCGGGATG
>JAIRPR010000047.1 GCA_031256895.1 Coriobacteriaceae bacterium | reverse complement strand
GTCGCCTTTCGCATTCGGGTAAGTCTTCGGCAGGTTGCCACCCGCCAGGTCAAGCCAAGGCCCCACCGTATAACAAGCACGAATGGGCGAGACCTCCACGATATCGACCCCGATGGCAGGGGATGTGCTGCCCGAGGCATAGACGGGCTTGACCGTACGCTGGGGGATAAGGCTTGCGGGGATGTACCAGAAGGCACCCTGCTGGCGCTTCTCAAGCGTGACCTGGAAGTCAAAAGGGGTATCGGGGACCGCTATGGTGAAGGTGCCCCTTTCAAGCGCGGTAACTACCTCGAAATACAGGTACATGAGATCGGTGTTGGCCCCCGTGATAGGGTTGGCAAGCGATCCTTGCACCGAATACAGCGAGACCGTGCAGGTTGCCCCTGCCGGCGGGCCTATCGCCGCTCCCGAGGCATCGAAAAAGCCGCTTTGATAGACGAGTCCACGGGAGGGGTCGCTCTGCGCGTACCATTTCACCTGAACGCTGTCCCTCAAGCCCCCGGTGCTGATCGAGCCATGAGCTATGCATGATCTGACCAGATCGGCTGCATCCTGGGACGTGATGCCCAAACGCACCGTGAGTACGCTGATGAAGGTGTTCCATGCGTTGTTCGGCACTGCTGCCCCCGCAATCAGGTCGGTTGCCAAACTGCTCGAGGTGAACATCTGGTCATAGACAGAGAAGCCGTGCAGCTCCTTGAACTCGAAGCCTTCGCCCAAGACATCCTGGAACACCACGTTACCCGTGAAGTTAGGGTCGCTGTCTGGCCCTTCGGCGTTGGTGGCATAGGCGCCCGAGGTGATGATGCTTTGGGCGATGCTGGCAAAGGCATCATTCAGGGCGTTCTCGTCCTCTGCAGGGTAGAAGCCGTCCGTATAGTGATAGCTGGTAAGGTAGCCCCCGGTGTTCGTGATGCTGAACAGGGTACGGGCAGCATTGGTGTAGCCGTCCCATGAAGGAAAGCCCACCGGCCCTGCCGAGGCGATGAAGTCGTCAAGGACGCTTTCCATGGTATAGGTGTCGCCGTTGTAGGCCTGGGCATCGTATTGGGCATGGTTCTTCGGATCCATGACGGCAAGCGCGTGCAGGTTGCCCGTTGTGCCCACGCCTATGGTGTAGAAGGTGGCCGCCCTTGTGGCTGCAACACCATAGTAGCGGTCGGTCACCTTCTGCTTCCAGTAGGAGGCAGTTGCAACGGTGAGCAGATCCATCCCTAAGTCTGCCGCCTGTCCGGTGCCGCTGGTAGCGCTGTCAGGCGAAAAACCGCTTGAGGCCATAGCGAAGTCCTCCCAGGCGAAGGTCGGCTCACCGTCGGTCAGAAGGATGATGTTGGGGCGTCGGTTCACCGTGAGCTGGGTGGTGGGGTCGGTGTAGGTGGTGTCGGGGTTGTTCGCCAGGACCTCGGCGCCAGCGGCTATGCCCCATTGGGTTGGGGTCGCGCCGTATATCTGGACGTCTTGGGCAAGCGCTGCAGCAGTGGCTGAAACGTTGGATGGGTTCACGTGCAGGTAGGTGGTCGTGCTGCTGCCCGCAGGCCCACTATAGGTGAAGCAAGGCTTGTTGGTGTCGTAGCGCCCCAACGGAAGCACGTTCTGTTCGCGGGCTGTGTTACGCCCTGCGGCAAAGCTGCCGCCGTAGGCCACCACAGCCACCCGGTTCTCAGGGTTCGCGTTCATTATCTGGATGATGGCATTGTTCAAGGCACCCACCATGACCTGTGCCCTTGTCTGGCTTCCCAGGTTGTTGGTTATCATGGACCAGGATACATCCAGGATGAACACCACATCGCTCGGCTCGACCACCGTTTTGACGGAATAGCCCTGCGACAAAGCGGAAAGGGTGACCGCGAAATCGGTGGTTCCGGACACGTCCACCGCGTTCAAGGGGTTCCCGGCCACATCGGTGATGAGTGCGCGATCCGCATTGACCGACTTGTCCGTCCAGATGCGCCCGTTCTCTAAGGTGTCGGGGGCAAGCAGCGCAAGCAGGTCGCTGGTGTCGGGATCGGATTGCTTCGCCTCTGAAAGAAGGAAGGCCGAAGCGGGGCTTGCCGCCCAAGCCCTCTGTTGTCCTGGGGCAGCCAAAGCCCCGGTAAGAGGGGAAGGTGCCGTTGCGGTCAAGACAATCGCAAGGAAGGCCGCGCAAAGCGCCAGCAACGGGGAACGTGTCGCACTCGGTGGGGGTGCCGTGACCTGCGGGACAGCTACATGCTTACCGGAAACGGTGCCTTGGTATGCGCCTCTCCCTTGGGGTTTTGATCTGACCTGGCTACCCTTTTCCCCAGGGTATACCGTCCCTTGCGAGGGATCCATGCACTTGGGGAGAACTGTCTGCCGCTTTTTCGCTGTCGTGGGCACTCCAGTGCCCTTTCCTGCCTTGTCCATAGGCACACCAGTGCCGTACCTTGCCTTGACCTTGGGCACACTAGTGCCGCTTTCCACACTCATAACTACCCCTCTTCCGCTACAGCCCCACACTGACGCTGCAGCAAAGACGACTCGTTAAGGCCGCAGGTTGCGACTTCGCCCCTATTGTAACAGAAGGTTCACCGGTTTCAGCGTGGTTTCGCAATATTTCGGAGGCTTTTTGCTCTATTCCCTCGCTTCCCTATCCCATGGGCTTCCCGAAAGGTGCGAGCGAGGCTTTCCCATCCTAACGGGGCTTGCCCATCCGAGCGGGTCTTTCCCATCCTAACGGGGCTTTCCCGTCCTTACGGGGCTTTCCCGTCCTTACGGGGCTTGCCCATCCTAACGGGGCTTGCCCATCCGGTGCTGCACAATGCAAACCAACAGCATGGCCACGGCAGAAGTGGCAAACGCTACCGGAAGCGTCGAAAGGTCCAGGGAATAGCGGCATATCGCTGCCAGGGGTGGCAATGTCATCATGGCCACCGAGGCAACGACGAGAAAGGCGACAAGGGCCACCTTCCAACCGCGCAAAGGCCGCGCCAAACCCACGATCACGGTGAAGCCGATCAGGAGCACGACTATCGATGTCGCAGTGCCCGCTGCTTCAGGGGTCACATCGCCCCGGCTGGCCAACAGGCAGTAGTTCGCCAGCATGGCACAAGCCCCGATGAGGCCTATGGGGACTGCCCGCCCGAGGACGCGTTTCAGGAAGCCTGGCTGATAGATCCGGTGGTTCGGTGCCAAGGCAAGGAAGAAGGCCGGTATGCCGATGGTCAATGCCGAGATGACCGTCATCTGAATGGGAAGGTAAGGATAGCTCAAGCCCATCACGGTGACCGCCAGGCTCAAAGCCAATGAATACACGTTCTTGATGATGAACAGGTTTGCCACTCGTTCGATGTTGGCAATGACCCTTCGCCCTTCGGCCAGCACCCGCGGCAGCTGGGCGAACTGGTTGTCCATCAACACCAGTTCCGCGAGCGCCTTGGTAGCAGAGGCCCCGCTGTTCATGGCAATGCCGATATCGGCATCCTTCAGGGCCAAAGCATCGTTCACGCCGTCACCCGTCATGGCGACCACATGCCCCGCCTTCTGCAGGAGACGTGCGATGCGGCGCTTCTGTTCTGGCTGTACGCGTCCGAAGACCTGGTTGCCCTCGATGACCTCCAAGCAGGCCTTGTCGTCTGCGGGAAGCTCGCGGGCATCGAAGGGGGCCTCCACGGCAATCCCCACCGCTCGTGCCACAGCAGCCACCGTGAGCGGGTTGTCGCCAGAGACTATCTTTATTGCGGTTCCTTGCTGGGCGAAATACCCGAGGGTCTCTTCTGCATCAGGCCTGATGCTCTCGCTCAAGACCACCAAGGCACGCGCCAAGCTGTTCGTGGGGATGGCTGTGGCATCAGGCCTCTGGCTGCTCGATACGATGGCCATGACCCTTTTGCCTTGGGCGGCAAGCTCGCGGGCATGTCCCAACATCCTGGCCTGAGCTTGCGCGGCATCTGCTGCAAGGGCGCAATCCTTCGGTGTGCGTGCTATGGCACCGTTTGCCATGGAGTTTGCCGCGGCGCAATCCGCACCACCAAGGGCGCCCATCGGGGAGCCCTTCGATGGATTCGTGGCACCGCCCAGCAGTAACTCGGGTGCGCCCATTATCCAATTCTCATCGCCGATGGTCAGGGCGCTCCATTTCCGGGCCGAGCTGAAAGGGACTTCTGAATCAAAGGCCAACGGCTCTACCGAGGAAAGGCCGTGTTTGATGGCGCTGTTGGTGGGGCTGGGCGAACGTCCTGCCATAGTTTTGAGCACCTGTTCCAAGCGGCCTGTTTCCGCCTGGTCGCATGCGATGAGCCCTTCATAGCGCAGAGTCCCTTCGGTCAGGGTGCCGGTCTTGTCGAGTAGCAAGGTATCGACCCGTGCCAGGCCTTCTACCGCCGGCATCTGCTGCACCAGCACCTTGCGCTTCGCAAGCACCATAGCCGCCAACATGAAGGCCATAGAGGTCAGAAGGACCAGGCCTTCCGGTATCATGCCCACGATTGCCGCTGTGGCATGGACGACCGCCTTCTGCCAACCTTCCCAATCAAGGCGAAGCTGCCCCCACACCAAGAGCGGCGCCACCACCACAAGCATCCACGAGATCCACTTGAGCAGCTTGTTGGTGCCACTGACCAATTCGGAATGGGTGTGTTGGAAACGCTTGGCCTGTTCGGTTATCTTGGTCGAGTAGGCATCCGCGCCGACCGCCGTCACTTCGAGGTAGCCGCTGCCTGCCACTACGATCGACCCAGAAAGGGCTTCTTCTCCAATCCCCTTGGCTATGGGGTCGGATTCGCCCGTGAGCAGGCTCTCATCAATCTCTAGTTCGTTTGATGCCACCACCCTGCCGTCTGCCACCACCTGATCGCCCCATTGAAGATGCAGGGTGTCTCCTAACACGACCTCATCGACCGCGACTTCCCGTTCTTGGCCTTCCCGAATGACCCTTGCATGTGGTGCGCTCAGGATTGCCAGGTTGTCAAGCATGCGCTTGGCCCGAAGCTCCTGAAAAGTGCCGATACCGCTGTTCACTATGATGACTATACCGAACAAGGCATTGGAGACAGCACCGCCATCGACCAGGATGACCACGGCCACCAGCACCATGAGAAGCCCGTTGAAAGGGGTGACGATATTGTTGAACAGGATATCTCCCAAGCTGCGGCTCGATCGCATTGGTGCCCCATTGACCTGGCCTGCCTTTATGCGTTGTGCGACCTCGCTGTTGCTCAGGCCTTGCGAGACGGCCTCTCTGCTGCTTTGGTGGCGCGCTGCGGCACCGTTTTCTTGAAGACCAGTCGTGACTTCCATGGTAACCCTTGTCTCTTTTCCCACTTCGCAGACTCACAAGCATTGAACCCATGCCCTCGGGTTCGGGCCCTTTCCGAGCGGCACACGCCGCAGCGCCCGTTCGCCGGGCATTGTCCGGGTTGCACGCGCTTCAGCGTGCCCTTTCCCGCCTTGTCGGCCACTCGCCCACAAGGCAGTATGCCGCGCCATCATCAAGAAGGCGGCTGCCTGCATTCTTTTACGAGCTGCGTATTATAACGCATCCCCAGCCTTTGTCCATGCGTTGGTTGCCAAACCGCAATCACCTGCGCATCTGCGCGCCGGGACACCTGCGCGCCTGCGCACCAGGCACCGGGTCACCTGCGCCCCAGGCACCGGGTCACCTGCGCCCCAGCACATCAGCCCCAGCGCACCAGGCACCGGGACACCAGCACACGGGGAGCTGCAAGGGCAGAGGGGCATCAAGGCACAAGAACGCCTACGGAGGGCTCACGCCAAGCTTCTCAAGCAGCTCCTTTCGGGTATGGATCCCAAGCTTCCCGTAGATATGACGGATGTGCGCCTTCACGGTCCCATTAGCAATGAAGAGCTCCTTCTCTATCAAGGCCAGGCTCTGGTGGCGGGCCAACAGCAGCAGTACCTCTTCTTCCCGCAGACTCAGCCCGTATTCCTTGCTGATTCGCGTACAAGTCTTCGCGAGGGCTTGCTGGATCAGGGCCGCTCCTCCATCCTGGTATGAGTTCAACAGCGTGATTCCCCAAGTAGAGGCAAGCTCCTTCTCACTCAGAAGGACTACTGTCGCTACAACCACCATGGCAACCACAATGACGTTTGGCACTGCCTGTTCGATCAAGCCGCCCTGTATGCCTTCCGAGAGCCAGTTCGAGGTCTGACGACCCACGAACATCAGGAAGGCCCTGAGGCCTCGTTCTATGCCGAACAGCCATACCGCGCCCACACCGAAACGGTACGTGATGTTGCTTAGGATGAGCATCGTGAGGATAGAGAACGAAGTGAAGCTCATCGCAACGCAAACATTGGTCACCTCGCCGCTCAGGAAAGAGAAGGTGGGAGCCAGCAAGAAGCCGCATACCATGAGCGGCAAGGCAACCCGGTAGATGATGGCAACATTGAAGCGGCTGGGGATGAACATGATACCCAGAAAAACGACCATCGAGGCGATCACTGCCCCCAGTGAGGAATGGGGCCCTGAGAAGTTGTACAGCTGTGTCTCTTGGATACCGTAGGCAAAGCCGTAGACCGCCATCAGAACGGTGGGCTTCCAGGGAAAGGAAAACGACCCCCATGTCTTCTTCGGCAGGTTCTCTTGTTCGATATGCGCATAGCTGCGGTAGAGGAACAGAAGGGATAGCAGGGGCAAGAGCAGCAGGCCAACAAAATAGTAGTCTTCTTTGAGGCCTTTGAACAAAAAGATGATGAGTGCAGAAAACAAGAGGGAGCCGGAATAGAAGAATGCGACCCGCAAGGGGTTGAGGCAGCCGTAGAGCTCGGACCAGAATAAAATGACAAGACCGGTGCCAAGGCCAGCACTGACGGCGGCGACACAGGCAGGGGTGGTCGTTCCCAAAGAAGGGAAGAGAGAGGAAAGGGAGCTCAGAAGGGTGCCGCCGGTCATCAGAAGTACGCAAGCCCATACGAGCGAGCGTTTCTTGAAAAGCGGGATGATCCTTTTCGCCAAAAGTGCGCAGAGCAGAAGGATGGCCACCATGGATATGTCATACACGTCATGCCCGGCAACCTGGAAAGCAGGGGTCTCGATGACAGGCTTCACATACACCAGCTCTATCCATGCACGATAGATGCCCAGCCCGAAAAAGAAGAAGGGGGCGGCACCGAACGCCTTAAGCGAGCTGAAGAAGGCACCAATGCGCGGCTTCCTCTCTACCTGTTCCTCGCTTTCGACCGGTAGTCCCGCTGGCCTTCCCTCATCTGCCGTCTGATCCTGCAAATCCATCGTTGTCCCTCCTGTCGCCTACTATTGTAAGCCTTCAACGCCCTGAACGTAACAGGCAAACCCCGAAAACGCGGGGTTAATCGCGGGTTAAAAAAATAACCCGCGAAAAAAGGCCTCGGACAATAGCCAGAAAAGCCCCTTTGAGCAATGATGGGATAGCAGACTAGCCGCCATCAGCGGCAGAATGGAGGAAGAAATGGAACAGAAAAAGGATTCACGACAGAATCACGGGACAGGACAGACAAGAGGCACGGTATCGCGAAGGGATTTCCTCGGTCTTGGCGGCATTGCGGCAACCAGCGGGATCTTGGCGCTTTCGGGCTGCGCGGCCGCCCCTGCAGCGAAGGGATCGGCAGGCGAAGGTCTCGATGCCTCGAAGGAAAGCGCGAAGCCTGCTTTCATGCAAGCACCCGAACCCATCACCGATATCGCTGAGACCAAGGATTACGATGTCGTTGTGGTCGGTGCCGGTGCGTCAGGCATACCTGCCGCGCTTTCGGCCAACGAAAAGGGCGCAGCCGTTGCGCTTCTCCAAAAGGAGTCCCGGGCATCATCGAACGGCAATACGGGAACAGGGATAGACCTGGCAAATAGCGATCCCGCCGGTGTCGAGGCTCTGATAGCCCTGCTCATCAAGGATTGCAACTATCGCTCGAACCGTGCCCTTGTCGAAAAATGGGCATACCGGTCGGGCGAGGCGGTCAAATGGGTCATCGAGCAGTCCCTCAAAGGTGATGCGACCGTCATAGACCAAAAGAACGCCCAAGCCGCAGCGGTGACAACCGTCAACGGGTACACGCTGAACTACGTGACGTCCTACTTCGGGCCAAAGCCATACACCACCGGCGACGGCATGGTGGCCCTTGCCTCGGTAGCCGAGAAGGCCGGTGTCGAGATCCTCTATTCGACCCCGGCGGTCCAGCTCGTCGTCGAAGGAGGCGCGGTGACCGCTGTCATAGCCAAAGGCCCTCAAGGCTACATCCGCCTCAATGCGAAGAAAGGCGTCATCCTAGCGACGGGCGATTACCAGAACAATGAAGAGATCTGCGAGTACTACCTTCCCGATGTGAGGAACTTCGGACGAAAGCAGATAGGCAGGACAGGCGATGGGCACATGATGGGCCTTTGGGCAGGCGCCGTGATGGAACCCATCGGGCACACCAAGATGCTCCACGATTTTGATGCCGGCCCCGCTTCGATGTGCGACATGCCCTTCCTTGCGGTCACCGAGGACGGCAAGCGCTTCTGCAACGAAGAGACCCCGATGTCCATCCTGAACAACTTCCTTAAAGAGCCGATAGGCTCGAAGACCGAAGGCGGATGGTATTCGCAGGTGTTCGATTCAAGCTATATGGAGCAGGCGCAAGGCTGGCCTGGAGGTCTTGTCCCGCCCGAGGGCTTGGTTAACTACATGCCCGAAGAGCCGGGCGAGAAGAAGGGCGTCCTTGAGGGATTCATCCGTACCTTCAAGGCCGATACGATAGACGAACTGGCCAAAAAGATAGAGACCGACCCTACCGAGCTCAAGAAGACCATCGCCCGTTACAATGAATTGGTTGAAAAGGGCACTGATGATGATTTCGGCAAGCAGGCGAAGTTCCTGAAGCCTATCGTGACCCCGCCTTTCTATGGCATCCATCGCTGGTTGAGGATATCGGCGCTTTGCTCGGGCCTTGTGGTTGACGAGAACGGCCAATGCCTTGACGCGCAAGGGCAGCCCATAAAGGGCCTCTTTGCCGTAGGCAACACTGCCGGCTCCTTCTACGCAGGAGTGGATTACCCGATGACCCTTCCCGGCTACAACCTTGGCCATTGCTACACCCAAGGCCGCGTAACCGGCCAGTACGTCGCAGGGCTTTAAGACGGGAAACTCCGGAGGCGGCGGTCGGTTGACCCGCCGCCTCCGAGGGCCGAAGGTTTGCCGATGGGTGTGCCGCCTCCGAGGGCCGAAGGTTTGCCGATCGGTGTGCCGCCTCCGGAGACCTGCGGTTGCCGCCCGATTGCCGTATTGGTGGCTCGTGGCTGCCGATGGGTGTGAAGCCTCCGAGGACCGAAAGTTGCCGATGAGAGCACCGTAGCGGGAGGCTTTGGGCAATCGGGGTCAGTATTTGTTGTGGACCACCTCGGCAGCGCCGATAAGGCCTTTTATCAGGAATCTCTCACCTTCGATGACCACATGGCCGTCGTACGTGCCAAAGACCTGGTGTTGGTCGCTTATGACCAAGCCAAGGTTGATGAAGTCGAAACGGTCCAGGGTTGGCGTGAACACCAGATCCAGCCTGCCCTCGTCATCTTGCACATGCCATGGCTCCATAAGAGCATACTGACCCGCAACGCCCTTGGGTGGCCTGCCCGGGCAAGCCTTGCGAGGCGGAATGCCGAAGTCCACCTTTCCCAGCTTGTGCATCGCGCCATCGATGAATGCCATGTTCTCTGAGGCGGCCGAGGTGTCGCCGAAGCCATAGCCCAGGTTCAGGCCGAAACGATGGGAACCGGGCGTCCGTTGCCCTTTGCCATCCTGCCATCCTTGGGCGGCTGCCCAGAACCAGGAGTTGTCGTGGGTCCACACGCCTCTGCCCCAATCCAGCAAGCCGAAGGATTCCTCGGGCGAGAAGTGGTGCGCCAAGCCCCCCTTCGTGAAGCTGCCCTGGGCTTTCATGCCGATGATCTTCTGGTTGTAGTAAAAGGCCAAAGGGTCTTCCTTCCAGGGGGTCGCGATCACCATGGTGTCCCGGGGCTGGTCGCTCAACACGGCTTCGACCTCAAGGTCGTCTTCGCCCTCGAAGCGTTTGAAGCTTGCCTTGATCCTGCGTACCCCACCCTGTGCCTCGAAGGAGAAGCTTACCCGTTTATTCGTGAAGCGGGCAAGGCCACTGGATGAATCGGCGGGCATCTTGAAGCTGCCCAGGGGAAGAAGCGTATTGATGCTGGAAGTCTTGAAGCTTTTTCCCTTCAGATCCATGACCGAAGCTGAAAGCAGCCCCATATAGCCCAAATCGCCCAAAGTGAGCGCCACCGCGAAGTCGTCGTCGTTTATGAGGTAGTAATCCCATTCCTTTATGCGCCATCGGGGGGCTTTGATGCGTGCGCGATCATACCCAAGCAACAAGGAGCTGGCATAACCGGGGTTCGCCAACCGTCCGTCATCCCTGTGCAAAGGGCCCCTTTCGCAGATCCTGTTTTGTTGCATGTAGGCCTCCTTCGTCAGCTTTCCTTTTGCCCTAGGTGTTCTTCAACACGATGGTGCCCATCATGTCGGCCACGTTCTCGCAGGCATCGATGCAGCGTTCCATGCGGAGGAACACGTTTGACCACGACATGATGTAGACCGGGTCGTCCGCATGGTTCACGTACAGGTCGCGGATCGATCGGGAATACAGCTTGTCTGCCTCTTCCTCGAGATCGTTTATCTCGATGATGCGGTCTGAGAGCGTGTGGGTCTTCTTGAAATGACGGAACTCCTTGAGCGCGGCCACCAGGGCAAGGGTCGCTCGCTGGATTATCTCGGCCATTGCCTGGGCATATGGGTTCAGCTTCTGTATGTTGAACATATACAGCTGTTGGGGCACGTCCTCGATGTAGTCCACGATGTCGTCGAGACGTTGTGCCATCTCGGCGATGTCCTCGCGGTCGATGGGGGTCAGAAACTCGATGGCAATGTGCGTGAAAAGCTCATGGTTCTGCTGGTCGGCTGCGTTCTCTATCTCATGCATAGCAGAGGCTTGATCGGGCAAGGCGCCTGGGTCGAAGTCCTTGAAAAGCGCGACCAGCATGAGGGCTTCCTCGCAGGCGAACTCGCCCTGCCGTTCCAAGGCGCTGAAATAATCGAATCGTTCCCGTGGCATAATCGTGGCCTCCTTCTGTCAGCTGTTCTTTGGCGCTTGTCTTTTGCCTATCCGGCGAATACCGTTCCCAGGGCTAACTGGATCAAGATGACGAACACCGCGCCCAAGGCCATCGAGATGGGCAGGGTTATCACCCAGGTCATAACGATGTCCTTTGCCTTGCTCCATTTGACGGCAGACAGGCGGCGGGCGCTACCCACCCCCATGACCGCCGTGGTGATGGCATGGGTGGTCGAGATGGGGGCATGCAGGGCGGTCATTATCTGGATGACGGTGGCAGATGATGTCTCGGCAGCAAAGCCGCTGACCGAATCAAGCTTGGTCACCCCATGTCCCATCGTGCGCATGATACGCCACCCACCGATCGAGGTGCCCAAAGCCATGGTGGCCGCGCACAAGAGCTTCACCCAGAAGGGGATATGCCCTGCATCGCTGATGATTCCGCTGGTGAACAAGGCCAGAGTGATTACCCCCATGGTCTTTTGTGCGTCATTGGTGCCATGGGCAAATGCCACAGCCGCAGCAGAGAGCAGTTGGAGCTTCGAGAACACCCACATGCCTTTGCGACGGTTGAGGGTCGCAGCAAGCCGATATATCAGCTTCATGACCACGAAGGCCATGAAGAACCCCAAGAAGGGCGAGGTAAGCATAGGAATGACGACCTTTTGCAGGACGCCTTCCCAGATGATGCCCTCGATGCTTGCGCAAAAGGCAATGGACGCCCCGATAAGGGATCCTATCAAGGCATGGGAAGAAGACGAAGGGATTCCCCTCCACCAGGTGAACAGGTTCCACGCAATGGCCCCCAGAAGCGCGGCCAGGATGACATAATCGTCCAAGGCAACGCTGACCAGCCCTTTCGAAATGGTCTGTGCTACGCCTTCGCTGACAAGGGCACCCAGGAAATTCATGCAGGCTGCCAAGGCAATGGCTCCCGCAACAGGCAAGGCCTTGGTATACACCGTGGTTGCGATGGAGTTCGCCGTATCGTGAAATCCGTTTATGAATTCAAAAACAACCGCAAAGACAACGACAAGGAACAAGATGATGCTCATGCAGGAGTGCCTCTCCCTCTCCATAGTTCCGGGGTTCCCAACAAGGGTCAGCCGATGACCTCAAAGCTACGTGCGATACGCATTGTACCGCAAAAAGCTTACCAGGACTTTACAATTCGCCGTATCACCTTTTACACAATTCTTACAAGCTCCGCCATATTACCCCATTGTACCCATCGCTCAACCCTCTTGACGGAGCAAAATGACGACCTTGTAACCGTCGCTGCCTATGGGGGGATTGCCGCATCTTTGCATCGCTTCCCACCCTCGATGCCCATGGCAGCTTCCCTTGGCAATAAGGGTGCCCGCAGCCGCCTCCCGTAAAGGGAGGCGGCTGTCCTGGTGCCACGCTTTATTTAAGGGCAAACTCTTGCTCGCCTAAGGCTTCGCCAAGCAGCCCCTTGGTTGCCCTTAGGACTACCGGGCTGTCTTCATCGTCGAGGTAATACGCTACGGCACAGGGTACCGTCTCATCTTTCTTGATGGTCTCGATCTGGGAAGTAGAGAACGCATCGTCTGGCAGAAGCCCGACATCAAGCTTGTTGTCACCTTGGTATGCATTGAATATCGCCATCCAGGATACCATAGGGCTTGTGAGCGTGCCTGAGATGTTGGTGGTGTTGAACCAGAACGCGACAGCAGTCTTCCTGCCGTACTCGTTGCCCGTCGCGCCTACCGGAATGACCTTGAGATCCGTAATCTCTATCTTCACATCCCCGGTCACAACAATGTTGTCCTTGAAATAGAATTGCGCCTCAGCCGTTGCTTGATTGGTGTTTCCTGCGTCAGACGATCCGGAGGCCGATGTGTTCATCCCGCTACCAGAAGTGTCTTCTGAACATCCCACGAGTCCCAGAGCAAGGACTAGGGCACCCACGATAATAACTGTCTTCTTCATGCTATCCCTCTTTTCAATAAGGCTTTCCCAAGACAAGACTCACTACCACTCTTAGTAATGAATGCTGCCATTCTAACAAACCCGCTCCATTCCGTCATGAGACTCAACGATTCCAACACAACCCGAAATCTGAACAATACAAGAATATTTGTACTTATAGTTCCTTGAGAGACTCTTCCCGTTTTCTTTGGAAGCCATCGTTTCGGCTTCCCTAGGCAAGACGTCTCCATATATAGCAGGCTATAGAAGGCTGGCGGTTCTCGTGCGGCAAGCTGTTGCCCGTAAACCCAGTTGGGCCCGGCACCGTAATGCCGGTGTCACCCGTGAGGGAGATGATTAGTGCCTGCATATCCAGGTTTTGTCCTGTCGTTCCCGCTACCTGTCCATTTGAAACCGTCTCCTGCCATCCGATATTTGCAACATGCGCCCGATAGGTCAATCTTCCCGGTATACCTGTCGGTCCCGTTTGCTGAACCGATCCACTGACTGCGGAGGTCGGGACAGTGGTAGTGCCGACCTCTGCAGACTGTGACCCTTGACCCGGAATCAAGCTGTGCGCATGTGCATCTGACGTATGGGTATGACCAGGCATTTGGTCTATCGCCAAGACAACCGTATTCGAACCTGCGGTCTTGCCGACCTCATCGAGGTCGGGGTCAGCCTCATCCACACAAACAGGCACTCTACCTGCGCCGAAAAGAATCCATGAAGTACCAGGCCATTTTATCGCAGGGTCGATACGGGAAACTGTGAGATACAGATCGTCAATGCCATAGGGGCAGGGATCCGTCTTGTTCTGCCCGTTCACCGCGAAGGCTATCCATTCCTTGTCTATGACTGCCATCAAAACCCTATCGCCGACATCTGCATCACAGCATCGCTTGACACTGATTGCGGGTGCACTCTTTGAAATGTATGCACTGTCTGGACGAACAGCAAGGGTCCCATCGTTGTTCGTTGCGAGAACCTCACCACGTCGCAGGTAAGCTTCAGGTTTGTTGTCTCGAAACATTGCAGCTATCTGAGACTTATCCACTGATCACATCCTCACGAACCGGTTGAACCTCGTTGTGCAGGGCATGCCCACGCTTAGCTCTCTCGTAGACCTAACTGCGACGCCAATGAAGAGAAAACCTGCCTGCGAATAATTCAAACGCCCCGCATCGCCTATTCTGAAAGGCTGGTAGACATGCTTTATCTCTATGGTTTCTACAGCTGAGGTCTTTTCTGAAAGAAGCTTCTCAGCCAAAGCCTGCAAAGCATCTTGTGAAGCTATGTCTGAAACCTGTTCTACCTGCGTTATCGTTCTTCCACCCCTTGCTATCGTACTATAGCGGTTGTTGGGGTCGGCATTTATCGCCGTAGCCGTCATCACCCTGTCCATGTTCGACATTATAGCTATCACCTGATTTGGCACGTTGAAGAAGTCTTGTTCATGAAGCACCCCCGGAAGGAAGACGCAATCCTTCCCATCGGTGAACTCCACAACAGGGGCCAATATTGAGGGATCTTGGTATCTAGCCATAAGCACATTTCCATAGCCATCCACATCGGCTGAAGAAAACCCACCGTAAGCCAGAAGCCAATTGACAACCTCAAGCAGAGAAGTACCGGCATCGAAATTTGCAACATCATTGAGTGTCCGATCCGAATAATCCCCAATGACAGAAAGGCCAATATCTTCTACCAGGTTTTTTGCATAATCAACCACAATGGTTCCCGCTGGCAAGGACAAAGGCGCACCGATAGAAGCCTCTGAAAGCAGCTGCAGCAAAGAATAAAGGTCTGCCCTTCCCTTTATCGTGTCACCATGGAGTTCAAAGGAAGGAGTGGCTACGAGAAATGTACCATGAGCAACCCGTGTCGTCTCGTCGTTCAAGAAACTCTCTGAATAGATGCGTAAATAATCGTTCCTCAAATCCAAAGACCCTATGAAAGGCACTGTTCCTGCCGCTTTGATGTCTGATGAGCTGTTGAGCTCAATGGATCCGCCATCAAGGATCGTGTCCAATTCATCCTTGTCTGCCTTGGTGATGGGATCTACCCTTGTATATGAAGCGGTCAAGCCTTCCGCTAGATGACCAATCCACGAGCCCTCACCTTCTCCCATGCGATCGAGACTTGAGCTGTCTCTTTTTCTACACCATCACTCA
>JAIRPR010000114.1 GCA_031256895.1 Coriobacteriaceae bacterium | reverse complement strand
TTCCCAGCGTAGGGGCAACTGAGAACCTTCTGATGGCAGCAGTTGTCGCACAAGGCGTCACGGTGATAGAGAATGCTGCCCGCGAGCCTGAGATAGTGGACCTGGCGGACATGCTGTGCCGCATGGGTGCCCGGATAACAGGAGCGGGAAGCTCCCGCATAGAGATACAGGGAGTCCCGCTTGCCTCCCTTCATCCTTGCGAGCACGTCACGGTGGCAGACCGCATTGAGGCGGGCACCTTCCTGGTGGGTGGTGCCTTGATGGGCGGCCCGGTCAGCGTCTTGGGCATCGACCCCTCGTTCCTGCGGATGTCGCTCATGAAGCTGGAGGCCATGGGGGCTGTTGTCGAAGCCGGACAGCAGCACATCACGGTGCGCAGGACAAAGCCGCTTGTCGCCACCGAGATACAGACGCTTCCTCACCCAGGCTTCCCGACCGATCTGCAAGCCCAGTTCATGCTGCTCGCGGCGGTCGCACAGGGCAACTCGGTCATCACCGAGAACATCTTCGAGAACCGCTTCATGTTTGCAGCCGAGCTTATCCGTATGGGGGCAGACATCACCATAGAGGGGCATCATGCCTTGGTGAAAGGTGTCAGCCGCCTGCAGGGGGCGCCGGTATCCTGCACGGACCTGCGCGCCGGCGCCACCCTGGTGCTCGCCGGAATCTCTGCTGAAGGGACAACGCTCATCCATGATATCGCCCACATCGACCGCGGCTATGAGGCATATGTGGAAAAGCTGGCCGCCCTGGGGGCAGACGTAGCACGCGTCCCGGCTTCCTTGTCGGAACAAGATGCGCAAACCCTGCCGCAGGAGCCGCTCGACAAAGCCCCAAAGGCTTCGCAAGCACCCAGCCTGGATCTTCCGAGCAGCCAGGGGTCATCGATGAAAGAAACGGGAACGACCCTCTAGCCTTCTGGGAGCCAATGCCTCGTCATACTAAAAAACCCTCAGCTGCCCGTTCACGCCGCTCCCTCAAGCGGGTCAACTCGGCCATGATAGGCAGCCATGTGGTACGGCCTGCACCCAAGGCGGCGCCGAAGGACTCACACCAGCCGGCGCTCAAGCCGACCACCTTCCAAAGGACGAAGAAGGCTGTGATAGCCCAAGTGGATCCCGAATCGTCTTCGCGGGAGAGCGATTCTGCCTTTGCCCGTCGCCTGAACCGCCCCCATTACACCAAGACGCTCCAACGGAAGGCCCGTGTGAAGGCCAGCTTCATCGTAGCGGCGGTGCTCATAGCCATAACGGTGGTGGCGGTCACGGTGGGGATCTTCGTCTATCTCGGATCGGTCGGCGAAAGGATGGCACTCAAAGACCCAGCGACACGCGGAGCCTTGA
This sequence comes from Coriobacteriaceae bacterium, assembly GCA_031256895.1. Classification (GTDB taxonomy): domain Bacteria; phylum Actinomycetota; class Coriobacteriia; order Coriobacteriales; family Eggerthellaceae; genus WRIS01. The sequence goes on along the minus strand of JAIRPR010000114.1, from coordinate 11,543 downwards.
CGAAGGCAGAAGCCGACAAGCCCTTCTACACCCTTTTGATGGCAGAGTTCTCCGAGCCAGGGAAGGAATACACCGGGCCAAGCGTCCTTATCCTGCTGCGTTTGGATCAGGCAAGCCAAAAGGCGACGCTCGTATCCATCCCGCCGAACCTTCAGGTGCTCTTGAGTGACGGGGAATACCATCGTCTTGCCGATGCACAGCTCATCGGCGGCGACCGCGCACTGGTGAAGGCGGTCTCAGAGTTCTGCGGTGTGCCCATCGCGCATCTCATCAAGACCGACAAGGAAGGCTTCGTTGCCGCAATAGACTTCTTGGGCGGCATAAGCCTGGAAGTCAGTGAAGAGGTGGACGACCCCCGCGCAGGCCCCTTGTACATCCCCGCCGGATGGCAGGACCTCGATGGAGAAGGCACCCTTGTCCTGTGCAGGGCGAGCAACTATTTGGAAGGCGAGGTACAACGTGCACAGAACCAGCGCAAGGTGGTCACCGCACTTGCCGATAAGCTCTTGGAAAAGAACGCCTTGGGTCTCGTGTTCGCTTTTGACGGTCTAGCCGGGCACTTCGAGACCGACCTTGGCCTGGGCGATTTCATCACGTTGGTGGACGGTTTCCGCGGCCTTGGGCCTGCCGATATCGATTCGATCCACATCCCGGGTTATGCGGCGGTCAGCACCTTGAGCGATATCCGTTACTTCTATGTTGATGATGCCGATTGGCAGCTGATGCGCACAGCCATGGTGGCCGGAGAGAAGCCGTCTGAGGCGATTCCCAAGCCGGAACCGGTCGATCATGGGAGCTTCGAGATAATAGTGCGCAACGGCTCGGGCGTTGCGGGAGGCGCCAAACAGATAGCCGACATCCTGACGGCGGACGGTTACGTGGTCAAGGAAATAGGCAACGCCGATCTTTTTGTGTACGAAGAGACCTTGGTGGTTTATGATGATGATGCTTATGCACCCGCTGCACAGACCGTGGTGGATTCGCTCGGCCTCGGCCGTGCCATCCCCTCGAACACCTTTTACTCGTTCGATTCCCACGTGCTGGTGGTAGTGGGGAAGGATTGGAAGCCCCTGAACTAGGGAGGAGGAAGGCTTGAGGAAGTCATATCGCGTATATCTTACGCTGGGGTTCTCCCTGGTGCTTCTCATAGGCCTTTTCACCATGTGGGGCGGCTTGCCCCTCCATATCCTGACGGGGCTTGGCATAACCGACATCCTGCTCTTCTGGTCGGTTCCCCATATCGCTGCCATAGGGGCGGCCTTCATCGCGTCTGGCATGGCCTTCCATGCTGTCGGCTGGAAGGGTTGGCGGCGCATAGCCCTGGCGGCGGGCATGGTCCTTGTGGTCGGCTATTGCCTCTTGCTGTGCGGAAGGGAGGTCGCCCTGGCAACCGGCCTGAGCCTGCTTCTGCTTCTGGTCTTGGGTGCTGTTTCTATGGGCGTGGGTACCGCCCTGGTCTTCAGCGTATTGGCGTTCATGTTGGGGTCGCTTGATGAGGAACACCTCATCAAGGACTTGCTTGTATCACTGGTCATATCATCCTTGGCCTTCCTGGCGCTTATGCAGGGAAGCGAAGGGCTTCTCTTGGCCTGTTTCGGGGTCTCGGTCCTCTTGCTGGTGATCCTTTTGTTGCTGGCAATCGGGCAGGCAGAAAAGGCTTCCTTGTCCGGCAGATCTGCCCACAGGAAGCGCGGGGCGCAGCCAGGCCCCGAACAATCGGGCATTGTTCTGCTACACAAGCCTTCAGCCTTGCGGGTTGCCGCTTCCTCAGATGAAAAGGCGCCGGGGCAGGCGGGCGCCCGTGCGATGCCTGGTCCCTTCTTGAGCATTGCTGCATCGATCCGCGAGCCATTCCTCTGTGTGGCAGCAATCATGTTCGCCATTGCCCTTACCCGCAGCATCGCCCTTCGCGGGCTAGCGGACGCCAGCGTGATAAGCGCGGCCGACGGGTTCGGTGCAGCAGCTGCCGCCTTGGTCCTCTATCTGATACGATATGGTTTGGGAGGCCTTTTGCGCGGCTTGCGGGATTTCGATATCGAACGGTTCTACCTGGTGCTCTTTCCCACCATGGCGACTGCCTTGGTCCTTCTTTCGCTTTTGGGCGACCAGTTCGTCCTTGCCTCGGGAACCCTGGTCTACATGGTGTTCATGGTCAGCTTTGCACTCATACTGCCCAGCACCGCCATTATCGCCCGCATCGAAGGCTATGCGCCTTTGCGGGTCTTCTGCATCTTCATGGGCGGGATACACCTGGTGTTCGCGGCGGCCACCGTTTTGGCTCTGATACTGTATTACTATGCCGATCTTGGCGCGGCAACCATACCGGTAGGGGCGCTCCTGGCGGTCTATGTGCTGGCTATGATCTACACCGTCCTGCACAACCGCCTGCGGCGCACCCAGTCCACCCAGGCGAACGAACAGGCAGTGGCAGTACCGCCGTCGTCTGCGCAGTCACGGGGCGGGTTGTGGAGAACGGTCATTCCGCCCAGGCCGACAGGCGCTGCCCGGAAGTCGGATGCCCGACAGAAACCATCAGGGCATTCCGGCAATGTAAGCCATTCAAGCCTGAAAGGCACTACCGGCCAGTCAGACGTCCTGGCCCCGGAAGACGAAGCCGTCGGCACCCCCGCCGACCCTATAGCCCTGAAATGCGCGGGCTTGGGCATCCGGTTCAGCCTCACCGAACGCGAAGGCGACATCATGGTGCTCTTGGCGCATGGGCGCAGCGTGCCCGCAATTGCCCAACAGCTCTTCATATCAGAGAACACGGTACGCACCCACACCAAGGCCCTCTACCTCAAATTGAGCATCCACAGCAAGCAAGAGATGCTCGACCTGCTTGAACAGGAATAAGGCACCCTCTCGACCCACGAAGGCGAACAGGCTGGGCAAAGTGCGTATCCCGGGGGCATGGAGGGTTCACTGGGCAAGGGACAGGCGTGTCAACCCGGCGGGCAGCACGGGGAAGGCGTCCACAGCTGCGGCGGTGCCCGTTTTTGCAGCTGCCCTGGCCGCGGTCATCAGACAGGCAAAGGGGCATTTCTTCTCGGCCATCCAAAACCCGCCCCTTGGCAAGGCACAGGTGCCAATCTTTGAACACCTCTCCATTCGGGCAGGTCAAGAAGTATCCTTTTCGGAAAAGAGCCATCGTGGCCCATATAAGAAAAATGGAAGAACCTTGTTCCTTTGATGGATGGCTTGATTCATCCTCTCAAAAAACTTAGATTATCAAATAATTAGAAAACCTAATAAAAGAACATCACCAGAAGAACCGAAAGAAGGAAAAGCCATGGCAACATTGGATATGGTAAGAAGGATAATCAGCGAAGGCACCGACATCGATGTCGAGGCGATTGAGGAAGGGACCACCCTTGAGTCCTTGGGCCTTGACTCTTTGGACATGGTCGAGCTGGTGTGCGACCTCGAAGAGGCATGCGGTATCGAGTTCGGGGATGCCCAGGGCATAAAGACGGTAGGGCAGTTGGTCTCCCATATCGATGAGCGGCTATAGCCGCCTTCCAGCAGAACGGGGTCACAGGCGGTCCCTGAATGGCAAGAACGGGCAACAAGCGGGTATTCGCGCAATACCCTGCGTCAAGCTTCCCCTTTGAGAAAGAACAGGACATGAGGACACGAGTAACCGAGCTATTGGGCATCGAGGTGCCTATAATCCAAGGCGCAATGGCCTGGGTGGCAGACGGAAGACTGGCAGCAGCGGTCAGCGAGGCCGGCGGCCTTGGGGTGATCGCAGCAGGGTCGGCACCGATTGCGTGGGTCGAAGAGCAGATAGGCATCGCCCGAAGCCTGACCACAAAGCCCCTCGGGGTCAATGTGATGCTCATGAGCCCCCAAGCAGCCGAAGTAGCCGCCTTGTTGGCGCGGCTTAGGGTCGAGGTGGTCACCACCGGTGCCGGCAGCCCTTCAGCCTTCATCGAGGACTGGAAGGCGGCGGGATGCAAAGTGGTCCCTGTGGTCGCCTCGAGCGCCTTGGCAAAGCGGATGGAACGGGCAGGGGCGGATGCCGTCATTGCCGAAGGCTGCGAGGCTGGCGGCCATATCGGCGAGCTGACCACCATGGTCTTGGTGCCCGCAGTCTGCGAGGCGGTCTCCATCCCGGTGATAGCTGCGGGCGGCATCGCTGACGGGAGGGGCTTGCTTGCCGCCTTCACCTTGGGTGCAGAAGCTGTCCAGATGGGAACACGTTTCCTCACGATTGAAGAATGCGGCATTAGCGACGCCTACAAGGAAAGAGTGCTTGTCGCAAAGGATTCGGACACGGTGGTCACGGGTAGGGGCAGCGGGCACCCGGTGCGCGGCCTCAAGAACGCCTTTGCCCGCAAAGCCCGCGTCCTGGAATCCGACCCTTCCTTGGATCCAGACGAATTGGAGTCATTGTATGCGGGATCATTGCGGCGGGCGGTACAGGGCGATGTGGAGAACGGCTCCTTGATGGCTGGTCAGGTTGCCTGTCTGGTGCATGAGCGCAAGGATGCCCGTCACGTCATAGAAGGCTTGATGGCAAAGGCGCAGCAGTTGGCTGCATGCGACCTGGATGCCCTCGCTGATGCAAACGCCTTTCATGGGCAGGCGTACTGATGGCCGAAGGACCGGTGGCCGAAGGACAGGTGGCCGAAGGACTGATGGCCGAAGGACCGGTGGCCTGGGATTGCCAGCCGCCCTTGCAGGCGATCCCTGGTGAAGCAGCACTCGATGGCCTGGTCCTTATGTTTCCGGGGCAAGGCGCACAAAAGCCCCGGATGGGCGTCGATCTCTTAGGGCTTCCATCGGTCAAGGAATGTTTCGTGGCGGCTTCTGATGTCTTCGGCTTCGACATAGAGGCATTGGTAAGGAAAGGGACAGAAGCTGAGCTGCAAGACACCCTGTTCGCACAAGCCACGCTTCTGACTTTGGAGATAGCCCTGACACAGTTGTTGCGCGACCAGGGGGTCGCGCCGGTTGCCGTGCTGGGCTTCTCCCTCGGCCAGATAAGCGCCCTGTACGCAAGCGGCATCCTTTCCTTGGAGGCAACCTTGCGCCTTTCCCGCCTGCGGGCAGAAGCAATGGCGCAAGCCGCCGCCGCTCGCCCCGGTTCGATGTGCGCCCTGCTCGGTGCCGATGCTGCCACAGCCCAAGTGCTGTGCACCGAATGCGCCCAAGAGGGGGTGTTGGTGATAGCGAATTACAATTGCCCCGGCCAGATTGTTGTCTCGGGAGATACAGAAGCTGTGCGAAGGGCACAGGCTGCATGGTGCGAAACAGGGAGGCGGGCACCCATGCTGGCAACAACGGGCGCCTTCCACAGCCCCCTCATGCAAGACGCTGCCGACAAGGTGCAGTCCTTTTGCGAGAGGCTTGATTTCTGCCCTGCCAGCACGCCCCTCATCTGCAACACTGATGCCGGCCTCTTCGATCCGACTGAAGCCCCGGTGCGCCTTGCAAGGCACCTGACACACCCTGTGCTGTTCCAGCAAAGCCTAGAGGCTTTGGCATCGGCTGGGGCTGAGGCATTCCTTGAGGCGGGCCCCGGGCGTACCTTGGGGGCTTTCGTGAAAAGGGTGCATTCTGCCCTGACGCGTTACGCAGTCGAGGACGGGCAGACCTTGCAGGCCTTCCTTGCCTTAATCGGCAGCGGCTGCGAACCAAGAACAAGAAAGGTGGTAAACCTTGGAAACGAATGAAAGCGAAGCCCGGCAAAGTGCTCTCGTGACCGGGGCTTCCCGCGGCATTGGAAAGGCGGTGGCCGAGGCGCTTGCCCAAGGTGGGTTCAATGTGTGCCTGAACTACGCCACTGAATCAAGCCGCGAAGCGGCAGAAGGGCTCTCCGAAAGCCTGGCCGGCCGTTATGGCGTGAAGGCATTCGCATGGCGTGCTGACATCGCCCAAGCAGGGGAGGTCTTGGCTTTGTTCAATGCCGCAGAGGAAGCCTTTGGCAGCATCGAGGTGCTGGTGAACAACGCCGGCATCACCCGCGACGGCCTGATCCTCAGGATGGGCGAGGAAGCCTTCGACGAAGTCATCGCGGTCAACCTCAAAGGAACCTTCAACTGCTGCAAGGCGGCAGCCTGCCATATGGCGCGGAGACGTTACGGACGCATCATCTCTGTGGGAAGCATCGTAGGCGTCTGCGGCAACGCCGGTCAGGCGAACTATGCGGCCTCAAAAGCAGGAGTCGTTGGGCTTTCGAAGTCCTTGGCAAAAGAACTTGCTCCCCGAAATATCACGGTGAACGTCATAGCGCCGGGATTCATCGAGACCGACATGACCAATGCCCTTGATGAGAGGCAACGCTTCGCCATTATGGGGCGCATAGCCCTGGGGCATCCCGGCACGCCCAAGGATGTCGCCTCTTTGGCCTGCTTTTTGGCGGGGAAGGGTGCAGGCTATATCACCGGGCAGGTGATCGGAGTGGACGGAGGCATGGCCTTATGAAGAAGAACCCACAGGTTGCAAAGCCTTGCCTTGATGAAGGAATGCCCGACAGGTCAGCAGGCACGCCAGAAAACGCAACAGGCACGTCAGACAGGGCAATTGGCAAGGTTGAAAGCGCAACAGGCATGGCCGACAGGTCAGCAGGCACGCTCGACGGGGCAGACAGGACAGGCACGCCAGACAGGTCAGCAGAGCGCTGCTCGATTGCGGCGATGGCTCCGCGACGTGCTGATGGAAGCAACCGGGTGGTCATCACCGGGATGGGTGCTGTCTCGCCCGCAGGCAAGGGGGTGCCCATCCTGTGGGAAAAGCTGATGGCAAAGGAATGCTGCCTCGGCTCTTTGTCGCGATTCGATGCCACAGGCTTCGAGGTGGGCGTGGCAGGGCAGATTCCCGACTACGACGCAAACGAACAGGGCTTCACGAAGAAGGAGGCACGGCGCCTGGCCCGGTTCGTCCAATATGCCATCCTGGCAGCAGACGAAGCCATGGCTCAATCAGGCCTGGGGACCGCCAATCAGGGAAGCACTGAAGCCAAGGAAGCCCCCACCCCCTATCCGGTAGACTCGACACGCATAGGCTGCTTCTTCGGAAGCGGCATCGGCGGCCTCGAAGAGTTCGAACGCGGCTGCAACACCCTGGCAACACAGGGGCCAAAAAGACTGAATCCCCTGTTCATCCCTACGATGATCTCGAACATGGCTGCAGGTGCTCTGGCCATCCGCTACGGGCTGCGCGGGGAATGCATCGAGGTGGTGACCGCCTGTGCCTCTGGGGCGCACAACATCGGCGCCGCTTACCGCAGCATCAAGCATGGCTACCTTGACGCCGCTTTGGCCGGAGGCACCGAGGAATCCATCACGCCTGTCTGTATGGCGGGCTTCAGCAACCTGGGCGCCCTCTCGAAGTCCGCCGACCCCCGGGAAGCCTCGCTGCCCTTCGATGTGCGCAGGAACGGCTTCGTTGCGGGCGAGGGTGCTGGGGCAGTGGTGCTCGAGTCCTTGGACCATGCCCTAGCCCGGGGCGCTACTATCCTGGCCGAGGTGGCCGGCTTCGGATCGACCGGCGACGCCTTCCACATCACAGCCCCCGAGCCTTCGGGCGAAGGCCTGGTGCGGGCGATGCGCCAGGCTTTGGACGAGGCCGGCTGTTCCCCGGATGACATCGGGCACGTGAACGCCCATGGCACGGCGACACCCCTGAACGACAGGACTGAAGCAGCCGCGCTTGCTGCCTTATGCGGGGAAGCGGTCAAGGAAGTGCCGGTGGTGTCGGTCAAAGGTGCCATCGGGCACACCCTGGGGGCGGCGGGTGCCCTGGAGGCCATCATATGTGCCCTTTCAGTGGCACAGGGCGTGGTGCCTGCTACCGTGGGCTTCCAGATGCCTGACCCGGAATGCCCGGTCAGGGTGTTGACTGCGCCCCTGTTCGGGCACCGGCAGAAGGTGGCGCTCTCCAATTCGCTCGGCTTCGGAGGCCATAATGCCACTTTGGCGATCATGCCTTGGGCTTGCGGGGAAGGGGAGGCGTCATGAGCGGGCACGTCTATCCCTGCGGCAGGGATGTCATCGAGACGGTGCTGCCTCACCGCCCACCCTTCCTGTGGCTGAGCCGGGTGGTCAGCTGCGAGCCCGGTGCCTCAATCAAGGCCGAGTTCGACCTTGCCGTGGAAGAGCCTGTATTCAACGGGCATTTTCCCACGTATCCGGTGTTCCCGGGCGTCCTTGTCATGGAGGCCTTGGCTCAGGCGGCTTGTTTCTGTATCCTGACCGCACGGGCAAAGGAGGGATCGGTCGGCTTTCTGACCGGCATCGACAAGGCAAGGTTTCGGCGGCAGGTGCTCCCGGGTGAGACCTTGTGTCTTGAGGCGCACATCGTGAGGGACTCATCGCGCCTGTGCGTGGCCGAGGTGCGGGCAACCGTGGAAGGCGCTGTTTGTGCAACGGCGACCCAGACCTATGTGTTGGGGAAGCATTGATGAAGCGCTACTTCACGGTGCCGAGCGAGGCTGCCGGCCTTCCTTCAGGCAATCTGCCTGCTTTGAACGAGGGACGGGAATCCGCTACCGGAGCGCCCGCAAAGGGAGAGGGGGTTGGTCCCCGTAACGCTGCGGTCACCTATAGCGTGGAAGAATTGGCGCGCGCCTGTGGCGATGGGGGGCTTTTCCTGGTCGGGCAAGGGGCTCGTGCCCGGCAGGTCTTGACGGCTTGCCGCAATGCGGGGTTGAGGGTCTCGGTGGCATACACCGCAGACAGGGAAGAACATGCCTTCCCAGGCCTTGCGCATCGAAGCGTCTGCGTAGGCGATACCTACTCGCAGCAGCTTCTTCATAACGGATACGCGGTCTTGAAAGCTGCGCAGGAATGCGGGGCAAAGGCGCTGCTGCTGGTCGATTCGCCCTTGGCAAGGGATTCAGCCTTCCTGGGTCTGGCAAAAGCCCGTTCGTTGGAGCCCTTCAAGGCGATCGACAACGATAGCCTGCCCATAGCCTTTGTTTGTTGTGAAGCGCAAGCCAGGCAACAGGGCGAGAGCTGGCGTGCCTGCCCGCGCTGCGGACTGTTCTTCGAGGGGCAAGGCTTGGCACTTGGCCATTATGTTTGTTCAGCCTGTGGCTGTTACCTGCGGATGTCTTCGCTTGAGAGGCTCAACGACCTTTTGGATGCCGATACCTTCCGCGAATACGAGGCAAGGGAAACACCTGTTGCAAGCTTGGAAGGCCAGAGCACGCAAGGCTTCTTTGGGTTCCCGGTCCTTGGCACAACGGGCGCGCAAAGCCTGTCCGACCCTTCCGGCTTTGAGGTGCCAAGCACACAAGGCCTGTCCGACCCTTCCGGCTTTGGCACAACGGGCAGGGAAGGCCTCTGTGGCACACCTGCTCCAGAACGCTCTTGCGATCCGCTTTCCTTTCCCGGTTATCCCGAGAAGCTGCGTGCAGTCCAGGAGCAGACCGGTCTGAGCGAAGCGGTACGCTGCGGCACAGGCCGTATCGCGGGCATGCGGCTTGCCATCTGCGTCATGGACGCAGGCTTCCTCATGGGCTCGATGGGGCAGGAGGTGGGGGAGCACATCACCTGTACGGTCGAGGCTGCCACCCGTGAAGGGCTGCCGCTCGTGATATGCACGGCTTCAGGCGGGGCGCGCATGCAGGAAGGCATCTTCTCGCTCATGCAGATGGCCAAGGTGTCCGCTGCCCTTTCCCGTCATGCCCAGGCGGGTCTGCCGTATGTCTCGGTCCTGACCGACCCGACCACGGGGGGAGTGACTGCCTCTTTCGCAACCCAGGCCGACATCATCCTTGCCGAACCAGGGGCGTTGATCGGCTTTGCCGGTCAAAGGGTCATCCGCGACACCATAAAGCGGGAACTTCCTGAAGGCTTCCAGACGGCAGAGTTCGCTTTGAGGCACGGGCTTATCGATGCCATTGTGCCACGACAAGAACTGCGGGGTCGTCTTGCCCATATCCTTGCCCTCCATCAGGCGACCTCTGCCTTTCCCCGTTTCGATGGGGGAGCGCCTATAAACCATGCGGCCGTTGAGGAAAAGTTGAACAAGGGCACGTATACCAGCTTGTCGCGTATGCCCCCGATAAAAAGGGTTTTGGTAACCAAGCCCCTTCAAGTCAAGGGTGCAGCCCCCCGGTTCTCAGCGTTATCCAGGCTTCTTGCCAGGAAGCCCCACCGAGCAAGACCTGCGGGCATCGCTGGTTCTCAGGAACCCCAAAACCTACAGGGTGTCCCTGACCTGCAAGACACGCATGGTGTGAAGAATGCCTATTATAAGAAGGGCTTCCAAAGCCCAAAGGGCAGCCACAACAAGATGAGTGCCTCATATCCGAAGCCCCTCAACAGTCAAGACGGCTCAAAAAGCCAAAGCAATGCAGAAGGCGCCTCAGCGCTCAAGAATGCATCTGCAACCACGCAAGCCCAGTCGGGCTTCGCCCCCAAACAAGCCCAGTCGGACTTGTTGGCGCCCCGGGTGCCATCTGCCGCGAACCCCGCATGGGAAAGCGTGCAACTCGCACGAAACATCAAACGACCGACCGCCCGCTTCTACATCGATGCGATGCTCGATGGCTTCATCGAGCTGCATGGTGACCGCGCCTTTGCCGACGATGGGGCGATCGTCTGCGGCATCGGTTGGATAGGCGCCTACCCCGTTACGGTGGTCGCTCAAGAGAAAGGCGACAGCCTGAAGGAGCGCCTTGCCCGCAACTTCGGCTGCCCAATGCCTGAAGGCTACCGCAAAAGCCTGCGCATCATGAGGCAGGCGGAGAAGTTCGGGCGTCCGTTGGTGTGCCTCGTTGACACACAGGGCGCCTTTTGCGGGACAGAGGCTGAAGAGCGCGGACAGGGCAATGCGCTTGCCGATAACCTGCTGGCTTTAGCCGGCCTGCAGATTCCGGTGATAAGCGTGATAATAGGCGAGGGAGGAAGCGGCGGCGCCCTCGCGCTCGCTCTGGCCGATCGGGTGGCCATGCAGCGCCATGCGGTGTATTCGATACTTTCCCCCGAAGGCTTCGCCTCCATCCTTTGGAAGGACGCCGCACGCGCGCCCGAGGCAGCAGCAGCCATGAAGATGAGCGCCCCCGAAGCATACCGCATGGGCATCATCGATGCGGTCTTGCCGGAAGGCGATGAGCCCGCGCATCTGAACCCCGATACCGCCGCCGCGCACCTGCATGCCTATCTCATCGATGCACTCGAAGAGCTTCAAAGCCTTCCCCGAGAAGCCCTTCTGGAAGCCCGTTATGCCCGCTTTCGCAAGTTCTGACGGTCTTTCCCGTACGACCGCAGGGGGTATTCCTTCGCAAGCAGAAAGTCTGCATTTATGCTCCAACCACTCAGGAACCACCATGGATCATGGATGAGAGAAGATATGATACGCTGGAGAAAAATGAAGCAAGGATCGGTGTTGTCAGTGCGATGATCGGGTCGGTTGTCACAATAAACGCGACACGGGGGGGGTGCGGGACAGGGGGACGGTTCCTCTGTCCACTTTCCCAGATGGGAAAGTGGACAGATGAACACTTGCTTGATTTTCCTTTAGAATACTCCAGTAGGAGCCGCCCGGCTCCTACTGGCTGTCATTGGGCACGGCACTGGCTCCAATGAACT
>JAIRPR010000138.1 GCA_031256895.1 Coriobacteriaceae bacterium | reverse complement strand
ACTGAGGCCCTTGTTCCGCATAGCCGTAGGGGCCTTCTCGGGTGAGGCGATGCGAAAGATCGCCGCTTGCCACCACCACCGTCCTTCGGCAAAGCGCCTCTGCCGTATTGGCCACGCAGGCACCGAAGGCGAAGTGGTCTTCCACTCCGCGGCCGCTGAGGCCGACACGGACCAAAAGGGCAGGTTCACGCAGGCAAGGGGCGATGAAATGCCAGGGCACCATAGTGCCGTGATCCAATTGGGGCATGCGTTCGCGCAAACCCCCGGCAGGGATCCCTTTGTCCTGTGCAAGGGCGGCAAGAGTCTGCGCGAACTCGGTATCGTAATCGGCTTGGTAGCGCTGTTCTGCCCCCCGGGTACCGAACTGGTCGAAGCAGCCTTGTGCGCCTTTGCCCGGCGATATATGGAAGTAATCGTGCAGCATGGTGGCATGGGGCGAAAACAACACGATGGTTTGTGGCATCAGCTCTGCCAAGAACGAGCCAACCTGCTCATAGGCTTTCTTGGTGGCAAGGACCTGCTGTTTTTCAGGGTCGCCGACCCCAGGAATCAAGAGCGGCGGGTGGGGAACGACACATGCGGCTACTATGCTCATGACAACCTCTCTGATACAGGTGGACGTAAGATTCGGCAAGTAATTCGCGTTTCGACTAAGGGTAACATGATATCGGGCGATTTCAAGAGAAAACAGGGGGGTGTCGGCGCAACGAGAAGTCCGATTTCGGGATGTATGCGGTCAATCAGCGCCTTTCTGGGGAAAGTCTGTGGCATAATAGGGACAGACATGATTGGGTTGTCTGGGTTGGCTGAGCTGGATAGTCCGACGGACACGATAGGTTTGTCAGGGCCGGCTGAACCGGAAAGCTCGATAAGACAAGACCGGACTGCCTGGGCAGAAAATCCGGATCGCCCCGACCGGAAAAGAAATGAAAGCCTCCAGGAGGAGGCGATGGATTTAATGTGAGGATCATATGGCTGAACGTATTGTAGAAAACAATGAGACAGAGGTTCCTGAAATCCCCGAGATTCTTGAAAGCGTCATGCTGTATGCGCTCGAAGAGGCTAAGGAGAAGATAAACCAAGGAGCCGACCTGATCCCCTTTACGGTGCTTGTGGTCAAAGACAACCTCTTCCTTGAAAACCACCCAGGGGATTCTGCCGAAGAGTGCTTTGCTTTTGCGAAGCACACGGTCGAAGGCGCCCGGGGTGCTGATGCCTATGCCTTCTGCTATGACGGGTACGTGGAAACCGATGCGGGCACTCAGGACACCATAATCGCCGAAGGAGGGATTCCCGGCGAACCGGACGGCATGGCAATAGGGTATCTGTACACGCTAGAGGATGGAAGCTACGTCTTCGACAAGGAACCGGCATACATAGGGGAAGCCCCCAACTTCATGGCAGGCCTCAAATCCGCTGATGCTTATGGCGAAGACGAGATCGACCCTCAATACACCGAAGAAGAATATCCTGAATAGCCCGGTAAAGCCTTCGCCTGAACAAGGCTGTGACCTGCAGACATCCTCACCGGCATGCCCTGGCGGCAACCGCCTCGTAAGACCTTGGTCTACACAAGGTTGAGACCAGGCTTTGGCCACCCGAAGGCATGGCAAAAACCGAGGGTTTCGGATGTCCTTTGGATATCGTACAGGTGTCTGTAAGAAAAGCATCAAAAAAACGACAGCTTCCCTTATGGTGCCCGTTAGGTTTCTGTCATGTGTTTGCCCAGATGAACCGGTATGATATGTCTGCCGGCATAAGAAGAAGCGAAAGAGAGCACAAGCAGAACCGGATTAGATGCAAAACCCAAGCGATGCAACCAAGAACAACCTAAAACAGGAGAACCTCAAGCTGAGAAAGCATACTTGTGATGCTTCGGCACAAACGCCACGGCCAAGGCTTTATGCTTATGATGTGGTCAAGGAATAATTTCCTTGTATCAGCCCGCACTCTTTGTTAAAGTGACAAGGCTAATCCTGCTTCGGGTACAGCCTTCAAAGTCCCGAAGCCGTACAGACCAAAGGAGGTGAGCTGATGAAGGCTTACGAACTGCTGTTTTTTGTTGCTCCGTCAATCGACGAAGATTCTCGTGCTGCAACCATGAAACGTATCGAGGACACCATAGCCGAAGGTAAGGGTGCCATCGATAACATCGAGGATTGGGGAAAGCGCAAACTTGCTTATGAGATAAAAGGGTTGACCGATGGTGACTACATCTTGGTAGATTTCCATGCAGACCCCGAGAATATCGCCGAACTAGACCGTGTTCTTCGTATCACTGACGCAGTGGTCCGCCACATGATTGTGCGACGTTTCGATCGCGAATAGCTCAAGCACGAACCGATACGTCCATCGTGGACGATCGGCATGAAACGAGGTAACAGATATGAGCATTAACCGAGTAATCATCAGTGGCAATCTTACCCGTGACCCCGAGCTGCGTTCCACCGCAAGCGGGCTTCCGGTTCTGGGGTTCGGCGTGGCGGTCAATGACCGCCGCAAGAACCAGCAGACGGGAGAATGGGAAGACTACCCGAACTTCATTGACTGCACCATGTTCGGCGCACGGGCGGAAAGCCTTTCCCGATACTTGAACAAAGGCGCAAAAGTCTCCATCGAGGGAAAGCTGCGATGGAGCCAATGGGAACGGGAAGGACAGAAGCGCTCGAAGATAGAGGTCATCGTTGATGAGCTTGAATTCATGTCCAGCCGTGAAGGCGGTAGCGGGGCAGCCTATACCCCACCGGTACCGATTCCCAGCGCCCCCGAGATCGATGTCTCTTCATCAATCTATGATGAGGACATCCCATTTTAAGCATAAGAAAGAGGTTAGAATATGACTGAGTTCGCAAAGCAGCCTCGAAAGAAATACTGCCAGTTCTGCAAAGAGGACGCGCAGTTCGTCGACTACAAGGACGCCCAGATGCTGCGCAAATATGTAACTGACCGCGGGAAGATAAAGCCCCGCCGCGTGACTGGTGCTTGTGTCCAACACCAGCGCGACATCGCCTCTGCGGTGAAGCGAGCACGCGAGATGGCCTTGATGCCTTACACGGTTCCCGCAATCAGCGGCCGTGGCGAACGCCGCAGCCGCTAGGGGAAAGGAAGCATACGCATGAAAGTTATTCTTTTACAGGAAGTGAAAGGCAAAGGCGGCGAAGGAGACGTGGTCGAGGTTGCCAAGGGCTTTGCTGTGAACTACCTTTACCCCCAGAACATGGCCATTCCTGCGACAAAAGGCAACCTCAAACAACTCGAACAGCGCAAGCACAACATTGCGAAACGCGAAGAGAACCGCTTGCAGGCAGCCGATAAGACCAAAGAGACGCTCGAAGGCTTGGTGGTCAAGATTGATGCCAAGGTCGGCGAAGAAGGACAGTTGTTCGGGTCGGTCACCTCTCAAATGATAGCAGAAGCCCTTCAAGAGGCAACGGGGATCGAGGTGGACAAGAGGCATGTCGATCTGAAGACCCCCATAAAGAAGTCAGGCGAACATGAAGTGATAGTATCGCTGTACCGCGACATCAAGACAACGGTGAAACTGTTTGTTGGAGACCTGGCGAAAGAGAGCGCAGCCGCAGAAGAAGCAGCAAAGGCCGAAGCGGCCGAAGAAGCAGCAAAGGCCGAGGCGGCAGAAGCAGTTGAGATAGTCGAGGCAGTTGAAGAAACCGATGCAATCCCAGCGGGTGAAGCGGCGGATCTTACCGATGAAGCCTTAAGCGAAATCGAAGCCCCTGCTGACACCGAAGAGGCATAGACATCCGAGTGGAGCCGGCCGAATGCCACACCGCATTCAAGCCTAGCATGCCATGCCCCTGTCGCTAAAAAGGCAGGGGCATGGCCATATACTTGCAGGTGAACTACCTCCTACTGCCTGACCTATGAACAGTTAAAACAACGTAAACGTCCACGGATTAGCCAGCATAAGGTGGTTCGCCTGAAAGTCTCTCTGCCTAAGCGATGGGGGGCAACAAGGGTGTTGTGTTGTCGTTGACTAACCCGTGATACAGCAACATCGCAACCCTGAACGCAATGCGGACAAGGAATGCCGATTTGACAAGCAGGCACGCTTTGCGTAGAATGGCAACAATTGAATACACTGGACGGATGCGAAATGCAGCCGTCCCTCAAACCGATGATGTGGAAGTAACGGCATGAGATGCGCTCACAGAGAGCCGGGGAGCTGAGAAGCCGGCAGCAAGCAGCATGTCAAATGGACCACGGAGGGCGTAGCGAAAGCCGATTTGAGCAAGTAGCATCGACGTAAGGCCTGCGTTAAAGGCCGGGAATATGATAGTATTCCGCTAAGTGCGGACGTGCAAGCGTTCGAATCAAGGTGGCACCGCGGTTCTCACCGTCCTTGGCTTTATCAGTCAGGGGCGTTTTTTTTATGCCCCGTAACCAGGAGATGGCTTGGGGGATTGCCCCAAGGAGCCAGGAAGGTGCGAGAAGGGTACAGTCATGCAGGAACAGGCGAGACACAGTGAAATGTGCAAGACCTCAAACGCACGAACCCCAAAGCGCACCCCTGCCTTCCGGAAACCATCCCGGGAAAGAGGCACAAATGAGCGACGGACGAATCCAGCCTAGCTTGGACAACCTGCAAGGGCAGACACGGGGCTATCCAGCCGTCAATGTCTATCTGTCCCTTGATGCCAAAGTGCGCGATCCTTTGGAATTGTTCTCGGTGCTCAAAGGGATGAGCAGGCACTGCTTCATCCTTGAAAGCCTGGAGGATCGTACGCGTACCGGGCGTTATACCTTCCTGGGCTACGATCCCAAGGCATGTGTCACCTATCAAGGCGGCATCCTGCATGTCGTCAACGGCATAGATATCAAGACTACAACTCTTGACCCAGCAGCCACAATAAGC
Source organism: Coriobacteriaceae bacterium (assembly GCA_031256895.1). Classification (GTDB taxonomy): domain Bacteria; phylum Actinomycetota; class Coriobacteriia; order Coriobacteriales; family Eggerthellaceae; genus WRIS01. Next base: position 3,035 of record JAIRPR010000138.1, on the reverse strand, counting down.
AAGATGATTGAAAGCTATCGCTGCCCCAGGCAAGAAGGCCTCCCGCCCTTCACTGGGGGCCTTGTCGGGTATTTCGCTTACGATTATATCGCCTGTCTCGAACCAAGGCTCACGCTTACGCGAAACGATGCCGAAGGCTTCAAAGACATAGACCTCATGTTGTTCGACCGTATCGTCGCCTATGATCACCTCGAGGAAAAGATACTGCTCATTGCCACCATCAAGACCGATGCCTTGGAGCAGAATTATGCACTGGCCGCCCATGAGCTGGCATCCTTAGCCGAACTGGTGGTTAAGGGAAAGATGAGTCATGCTGAGCCGCTTCGGATAACTGGTGCATTTGATGAGCTGTTTTCAGAAGAGAGCTATAGGAAAATGGTATGCCAAGCCAAACGGCACATCACAGATGGCGACATCTTCCAGGTAGTCTTGTCGAACCGCCTGACTGCATCTGCCACCGGAAGCCTTTTCGAGACATATGGCATGTTGCGAAAGACAAGCCCTTCGCCATACCAGTTCTATTTCGCTTCAGAGGCTATCGAGATGGCAGGCGCTTCGCCTGAGACCCTGGTCAAGCTTGAAAGTGGAGTCGTCGAGACCTTTCCTTTGGCGGGTACTCGCCCACGGGGGAGGTCTGCACAAGAGGATGCACAACGAGAAACGGAGCTTCTACAAGATGAAAAAGAGCTGGCCGAACACAACATGCTGGTAGATCTTGGCCGAAACGACATAGGCAAGGTGAGCAGGTTTGGCACCGTCAAGGTCACTCGTTACCTGAATGTGCTGCGCTTCTCGCATGTCATGCATATCGGTTCGACCGTACAAGGCAAACTGGCAGAGGGCAAGTCTGTATTGGATGTCTTGGGAGCGGTTCTTCCTGCAGGAACGCTTTCTGGGGCACCCAAGCTGAAAGCTTGCGAGATAATCGATAGGCTCGAGGACAACAGGCGTGGCATCTATGGCGGAGCTATAGGCTATCTGGCGTTCAACGGCAACATGGATACCTGCATAGCAATCCGCTTGGTCTTCAAGAAACAAGGGAGAATATTCGTACGTAGTGGTGCCGGCATCGTTGCCGATAGCGACCCTGCAAGCGAGTATCGAGAATGTAGGCATAAGATGCAGGCGGTCTTGGATGCCCTGGAATCGGTAGGTGCCATGGCAGGTGTCCAGAATGCCCCGAACACGAATGGCAAATGTCTGACATGCGACAAGATGGCTCGCAAGATGACGCAAGAAAATGCGAGGTGAGGACATGCTTCTATTGATAGACAACTACGATAGCTTCACCTACAACCTTTACCAGATGTTGGGTGCGCTGACGCAGGACATCACTGTGGTGCGCAACGATGCAACCAGCGTATCGGCCATTTTGGAAACGAGGCCATCCCATGTGGTCATATCTCCAGGACCAGGAAGGCCGACAGAAGCCGGTATCTGCGAGGAGTTGGTTCTGGCCTTGGCAGGGAAGGTACCCATCTTGGGTGTATGCCTTGGACACCAGGCAATATGTGAATGCTTCGGTGGCCGCATAATAGGGGCGCCTGTTTTGGTGCATGGGAAGGCCACAGACATTACAATCGACCCCGACTGCGCCCTGTTCGCCGATGTGCCAAAACACATCTTGGCTGCCCGTTATCATTCCCTCGTGGCTGATCCGCATAGCCTGCCTGACTGCCTTCGAGTGGTTGCCCATACCGAAGAGGGCACCATCATGGCAGTCGAGCATGGGAGGGTGCCGGTCGCTGCACCTCTCTATGGCGTGCAATTTCATCCTGAGTCGATTCTGACGCCGGAAGGAGGGCATATTTTGAAGAACTTCATCGCCGCAGGTGCAACTACGGTATAACGAAGGAAAAGAAGGACGAAGGAAAAGAAGGGCTTAAGGAAACGAAGGACGAAGACAACGAAGGACGAAGGACCGAAGGACGAAGGACCGAAGACAACGAAGCACGAAGGAAAGGGAGCACGAAGGAAACGAAGGGCCGAAGGAAACGAAGGACGACAGGCTGTGTGGAAAGGAAGGAAGATCCGATGATTACAGAAGCAATACAAGAACTGACCAACAGGCGCGACATAGGCTATGAGCTGGCAAGAACGGTCATGGACGAGATCATGGGAGGCCAGGCGAGCGACATTCAGATGGCGGCCTACCTTACGGCGATGGCCTGCAAGGGGGAGACCATCGATGAGATAAGCGGGTCGGCCGCCGGAATGAGACAGCATTGTGTGAGATTGTTGAACGATGTCGATGCTTTGGAGATAGTGGGAACCGGGGGCGATCACGCACAAAGCTTCAACATCTCCACCACATCTGCCCTGGTGATAAGTGCGGCGGGCATCCCTGTGGCAAAACACGGCAACCGGGCAGCCACTTCTCGCTCGGGTGCTGCCGACGTGCTTGAGGCATTGGGCGTCGATATAACGGTGCCACCCGAAAAGAGCCTGGAGCTGCTGGAAACGATAGGGTTGTGCTTCCTGTTTGCACAGAACTATCACATTGCCATGAAATACGTGGCACCCGTGCGCCGAGAACTGGGGATACGAACCATTTTCAACATCTTGGGCCCCTTGGTGAACCCCGCTGGTGCCAAACGCGAGCTGTTGGGCGTCTATGACGAAGACCTCGTACGCCCGCTTGCTGAAGTCCTGGCAAAACTTGGAGTAGACGATGCCCTGGTGGTGTATGGCCAAGATGGCCTGGATGAGATCTCTATGAGCGCGGCTACCAGCGTCTGCGAGGTGCGCGATGGCCGTTTCAAGCTTTATGACATCCATCCCGAGGACTTCGGTTTTGCGCGTTGCAACAAGGAGGATCTCAAAGGGGGAACGCCTCTCGAGAACGCTGCGATAACCCAAGCAATTCTAAGAGGCGAAAGAGGCCCTCGGAGAAACGCCGTGGTGATGAACTCGGCTGCGGCAATGTATGTGGCCAAGCCAGGGCTTTCCCTGGTTGAAGCAGCCAAGCTTGCTGAAGAGATGCTTGACAGCGGAGCTGCCGAGGCGCAGCTTCGTCGCTTTGTAGAGATGAGCAA
>JAIRPR010000098.1 GCA_031256895.1 Coriobacteriaceae bacterium | reverse complement strand
GCCGGGGTTTGCAACCTGGGAGGCACTGCGCGTCATAAGGGGCGTAAGAGGGCTCAGGATGTCGATCCTCATACCATAGTATCCGAGGTCCTTGAACCCACCGAGCGAGCCGAGCCATGAGTCCATAGAGCCTGCGGGCATTATGGTGAGCAAATAGACATCGCCGGCGTTGCCCCCGTAAGCATGGCTGATGCCGCTGGCGTTCGGGTCGTTCGCAGATGGATTGCCATCGGGGCTGCTGGCATCGGTGTAGACGCCGGCAGGCGTGCCGTCGCCCCAGTCTATCCACCACGCATAGTTCTTGCCGTAGAACGGGTTGCCGCCGTTTGGGTTCAACCTGCCGTTCGTGTATATGATGAAATCTTCAATGTTACTGCCTGTTTTGGTCAACTCCAACTGGAACTGCTCGGTGGTGGCGGGGCGCAGTGCGGATCCTGCAGCCCCTGACTGGTCGTAGGGTGCCAGCGCCAGGCCTTGGCCTTCATCATTCAAGGAGGCACCTGGCTCGGGCGCGTCAGTGCCTTCCCCTGCGCCAGAGGCGTCCTGGGCGCCCGCCTGAGCCTGGCTGCCGGAGTTGTCAGGACTGGCAGGTGCGCTGCCGGTGCCTTGCTGCCCGGGTGTGCCAGGTGTGGCGGCACCAGCCCCGGGCGCTGCGGTGCCCGCCCCGGGCGTGCCGGAGCAGGGCATGCCGGTGCCAGGGACGGCGTCGCCTGTGCCGGGGACAGGAAACCCTGCCCCCGATCCGGGCAGGCCGGTGCCGTCGCCCGCCCCGGTTCCGGGGGCTGTCGGCCTGCCCGTGCCACCCGGTGCTGCGCCGCCGTCGGCGGGCAGGCCTGCGCCCTGGCTGCCGTCGCCTGGGGAACCGTCCTGTTGGGGCAGCGCCTGTGCGGCTTCTGCCGCAGGGCCCTCAGGGGCCTCCTGCGCGAAGGCGTTGGCCGAGGGCATCAACAGTATCAGCGCTATCAGGCAGCTTATGGCCTTCTTGGAGTGTTTCATGGTTGGTTCCTCTTATTTCGACTCACGGCCGGTCCGGCCTCTTCAATCAATCCGCCAAGGCCACGCCTCTGGCGATATGCCTCTCTGGACATACCGTAGGTCTCTTGCGGCTTGGGGTGTCGTGTTGTTCTTCCCTAGCATTGTTCGGAGCCGCTCACAGCGCCGAACTGTTCCTAAATCGCTGTCATATTAGCGGAGATAAAGCCCAAAACCCATCCACAGCCCCCTGAATCCACAATATCTTTATATTTTTATTTAATTTTCTAGACTTTCAAGTCGTATTATTCGTATAACGGCCTATCATCCTTAGATTCTGTCGCTGGTTTCCATAAATATGACACTTCCGCCCGAGGGCTCCCGCTTTTCCCTGATACCAAGAGAACGAGCCATCGGGGCATCGGGCATCGGGGTTCGGGCATCGGGTTTCGGGCATCGGGTTTCGGGCATCGGGGAAATGCTATTCCTTTGCCCTACAAGACGGATTACACTAAGCGAATCCTGGCTGAAACGGTGCCTCACCTGCTATTACGTTTCAGATTGTCTCTGGGGCTGAGAGCAAGCGCCCAATGCTGCCGATGGCGTAGAGTGGCAGGTTGAGCAGCCAGCCATCGTGTCGGTAGTCCGCCATGGACGTACGCACCGAGAGAGGTGTGGGGAACCTGTCGACAAATGCCTTCAGGCTCTTGCTCTGCAGATTGACCTCAGCCTTCACCTCGAGGGGAACCACCCTGTTGCCGATGTCGAGCAAAAAATCAAGCTCTGCGCTATTGCGCTCATTGGTCCAATAATAGGGTTCTACTTCGTGAAGGGTTCTCAGCTGCTGTAACACATACTGCTCGGTCAGCGCCCCTTTGAATTCCTTGAACAGGTCATTTCCGTCCAAGAGCACATCTTGTCGTAACCTTGTCATACAGGACAACAAACCGACATCCACCAAGAAGAGCTTGAAGGCTTTCGGATCCTCGTAGGCTTTGAGGGGCAATCTCGGCGCAGTGACACGGTAGACCTTGTGGACAAGCCCGCAGTCTATCAGCCACATCAATGCGTACTCGTATTCCCGCGCCCGTGCGCCCTCTTTTATCAAGCCATAGATGAACTTCTTGTTCTCCTTGGCAAGCTGGGCCGGGATACTGTTCCACAACATACGGACACGCGGCACGACTCCTTGTGGCGCGTGTTTGGAGAAGTCCTGCTCATACGCAGCAAGGATGCGCTTCTGAATCTCGCGTGCCTCGTTGAAGTCTCTGTTCTCAGCAAAGCAGAGGACTGCCTCTGGCATGCCCCCTATAAAGAGATACTGTTTCAACAGCTCGACATATTCCTGCCGGAAGGCGGTCGCCAGATCGAAATCGCCTTGCTCTAACAGAGAGGCGAAGCCCTCTTTGCCCATTGCCTGCATGAACTCTGTAAAGGAAAGCGGATGCAGATCCAAGAACTCCACCTTGCCCACCGGAAAAGATGTGCCTTGATGGAGCGCGACCCCAAGCAATGAACCTGCACAAATGATTTGGTAGTGCGGGGCTTCTTCATTGAAGTACTTGAGGGAAGTCAATGCCTGCGGGACTTCCTGCACCTCGTCAAAAACGATCAGCGTGTTCGACGGGTCGATCCTGTGCCCCGCATACAGCTCGATACCCATGACAAGGCGCGAGGTCTCAAGGCCTGAAGAGAAAAGGTCCCTCATTCGCTGGTTGTTGTCAAAGCTGATGTAGACCACGTGTTCATAGGCCGCCTTGCCGAACTCTTTCATCAGCCAAGTCTTGCCTACTTGCCGTGCGCCGCGGATTATCAAGGGTTTCTTTCCGCTTTTCGCCTTCCATGTATGGAGTGCTTCCATGGCCGTGCGGTACATAAGCCGTCACCTTGCTTCCTTGGTTCATTGGTTCCTTGGGTACTTGCTTCGTCGCTTCCTCTGGTTCTTTGTTCCTCGGTAATGCAATATACGGCATAATCACATTTTATACAAGGACTTTTTGTGGCTTTCTACACTTTTATCCGGTGACTTTTGTGTATCACTACCCTTTTCATCTTGCAGCGGACTGCGGCATCGACCCATTTGCAGCTTGGCCATGGTTCACCCGTTACCTGTGTTGCTTGCGGCCATTTATCTTGGCAGCTTTCACTTTATCCCTCAATGCCTCTGCGCTCCATGACCTTGTGGACTTTGGCAATGCATGTATTTCAGTGGCTTGAGGGCTGTATTCCCTGTTGTCTTCTTTGTTGTATTCTTCGTTGCCTTCCTTGTTGCCTTCTTCGTTGCCCTCCTTGTTGCCTTCTTCGTTGCCCTCTTTGTAGCCCTCTTCGTTGGCTTCTTCGTTGCCTTCTTGCGATGTGGCCAGGGCAAGGCGGGTACTTGCCCTGGCTCGAGGTGGGCAGGCTAGGGTCGCGGGGGCGCAAGGGGGGCTTCGGCGGCACCCTTAGATGCAGCCTGTATGGCGGCATCTGCCACCTGTGCGGCCACCTGTGCTGTGGCAGCTGCTGCAGCCGCCTTGCAGCGGCGGGCGCCCAGGCGAAGCGCCACAACAAGCAAGAGCAGGCTTGCCAGGGCCATCCCGGCGGCGCCGAAGAGGAAGGAGGCCATCGCATCCCCCGTCTTCACAAGGGCGCCCTTGCCGCTTGCGGGGGTGCCGGGGCCCTTGCCGGCGGGAGCCCCGCCGTGGCCGCCGCCGGTCGTGCCGCCGTTGCCGCCGCCGGTCGTGCCGCCGCTGCCGCTCCCTGTGCCGGTGCCGCCGCCGCCGCCGCCGCTACCCCCACCGGTACCGCCACCACCGTTGCCTCCGCCGCCGCCGTTGCCGCCTGCGGGGGACACCGTGCCGTAAGAGATGGTTATCGATGCCGTCTGCCCCGTTTGGTCAGTCACGGTGATGGTGGCCGTCCCCGCAGGCGAGGCCGCCGTGGGGGTGCCGCCGATGATGCCGGTCGCGGCATCGAGGGAAAGCCCGGCAGGCAGCCCCGTGGCGCTGAAGGCATAGGGCGGCGTTCCACCCGAGACGCCCGGGGAGGTGTCGATGGCGGCGATGGCCGTGCCCACGGTGGATGCCGGCACGTCGAAGCCCAGGTTCACGAAGGAGAGCGGCGAGAAGCCCTTTGCATAAAGCGTCAGGGTGGCCGTGCCCAGGGGAACGATGTCGCCTGCCAGGTCCCAGGCCTGGGTGCAGGCGGCGTCGCGGTACCATCCCAACAGGCGGTACCCGGCAGCCACCTGCACGGCTGGGGCAGGCACCAGCGCGCCCTGCTGGCAGGGGACCTGCTGCCCCGCCGGGAAGGTGACACCCGCACAGCCGTTGGCATCGAAGGTGACCACACAATCGGCAGGCTGCCCCAGCCCGCCCCAGTTCGGGTGGATGAGGGGCTGGTCTGTGAAGGCAGCGTTGAAGGTATAGAGCCCACTTGCCGGATACAGGGTGTAATAGGGCGCCGTCATGGGGTTGCCATTGGGGTTGTTGATGATGGAGATGGCGCTGCGCTTCTGCTTGACCGAGGTGTTGAGGCCATAGAAAGTGCTCCAGAAGGGAGAACCGTTTAATTCGGCTTGTGAAAGCCGAGGGAAGATGAATAAGTCGTTCACTTGGAAGGCTGCACCTGAACAGTCTTCGAACATTCCTGCAACGAAGCGATACCCAATCAAGGTAATGCCCTGGGGCAGGTTGAACACGTCGTTCATGGTGAAGGCGGAACCGGAACAACTAGCGAACATTTCTTGCGCGAACCAGTCCCCAACCGTGGTGATGCCCTGGGGCAGGTTGAACACGTCGTTCATGGTGAAGGCGGAACCGGAACAGCCGAAAAACATTTTTTTAGCGAATTCATCGCCAACCGTGGTGATGCCCTGGGGCATGTTAAAGGCATCGTTCATGGTGAAGGATGCGCCCGAGCAGGCGGAGAACATGTGTTCTGCGAACTCGATGCCAACCGTGGTGATGCCCTGGGGCAGGTTGAACACGTCGTTCATGGTGAAGGCGGAACCAGAGCATCTGTCGAACATGCCATACACGAATCCGTCGTTTACCGCAGTGATGCCCTGGGGCAGGTTGAACACGTCGTTCATGGTGAAGGATGCGCCCAAGCAGCAGCAGAACATGCTTTCCGCGAATCCGCCGCCAACCGTGGTGATGCCCTGGGGCATGTTAAAGGCATCGTTCATGGTGAAGGATGCGCCCGCGCATCCTAAGAACATCTCTAGCACGAATCCGTAGCCAACCGTGGTGATACCTTGGGGCAGGTTGAACACGTCGTTCATGGTGAAAGAGGTGCCGAAGCACTGGTTGAACATGTCTCGCGCGAATCCGTCTCCAACCGTGGTGATGCCCTGGGGCAGGTTGAACACGTCGTTCATGGTGAAGGATGCGCCCTCGCAGCCTAAGAACATCTCTTGCGCGAAATGATCCCCCACCCTGGTGACGGACGACCAGGCCGGATCGAACCCGGGCCCCGTAGACCTAAGGTCCCACAAGCCTACGAAGACCCGGTACCACTCATAGCTCGGCTGAACAGAGCCTGGGTTTGCAACCTGGAAGGCGCTGCGCGTCATAAGGGGTGTCAGTGGGCTCAAGATGTCAGTAATCTTCATACTCTTGCCACCATTACTGAACCCACTGAGCGATCCGAGCCATGCGTCCATAGAGCCTGCGGGCATGATGGTGAGTATGTAGACACTACCAGCATTGCCCGCGTAAGCATGACCTATTCCCCTGCTGGCATACACGTCATTTGCAGATGGATTGCCATCGGGGCTGCTGGTGTCGGTGTAGATGCCGGCAGGCGTGCCGTCGCCCCAGTCTATCCACCACGCATAGCTCTTCCCGTAGAACGGGTCGCCGCCACTAGGATTCAAGCAGCCATGGGTAAGGATGCCGAAACCTTGAACACTGCTGCTTGTCTTGGTCAGCTCCAACTGGAACTGCTCGGTGGTGGCGGGGCGCAGGGCGCCGGCGGTGCCTGACTGGTCGTAGGGCGCCAGCGCCAGGCCTTGGCCTTCATCGTCCAAAGAGACATCGGCCTCGGGCGCGTCAGGGCCGTCCGTCGAGCCGGAGGCGTCCGGGGCGCCCGCCTGAGCCTGGCTGCCGGAGTTGTCAGGACTGGCAGGTGCGCTGCCGGTGCCTTGCTGCCCAGGTGTGCCAGGTATAGCAGCACCCGCCCCGGGCGCTGCGGTGTCCGCCCCGGGCAGGCCGGCACCTGTGGCGGCATCGCCTACTCCAGAAGCGGCATCGCCTGTGCCGGGGACAGGAAACTCTGCCCCCGATCCGGGCAGGCCGGTGCCAGCGCCCGCCCCGGTTCCGGGGGCTGTCGGCCTGCCCGTGCCACCAGGTGCTGCGCCGCCGTCGGCGGGCAGGCCTGCGCCCTGGCTGCCGTCGCCTGGGGAACCGCCCTGTTGGGGCAGCGCCTGTGCGGCCCCTGCCGCAGGGTTCTCCGGGGCCTCCTGCGCGAAGGCGTTGGCCGAGGGCATCAACAGTATCAGCGCTATCAGGCAGCTTATGGCCTTCTTGGAGTGTTTCATGGCTGGTTCCTCGCTTTTCGACTCACGGCCGTTCCGGCCTCTTCAAGCAATCCGCCAAGGCCACGCCTCTGCCGATATGCCTCTCTGGGCATACCGTAGGGTCTTGCGGCTTGGGGTGGCGTGTTGTTCTTCCCTAGCATTGTTCGGTGCCGCTCACAGCGCCAAACTGTTCCTAAATCGCTGACATATTAGCGGAGGGGGGGCTTCTGGCCAATTCACATCCCCTTGAATCCACAATATCTTTATAATATTACACGATATTCTAGGTTTACAATCCGTATACCTGTGTAAGTCGGTCTTTTATCCTTAGAATCTTCCGCAAGGTTTCCGAGACTTATATGTCTTGGTTTTTGAAGTTTGAACTTCAAAAATGTGGCATGGGTCTCAGTACCCTTGGACTGGCTTGAGGGGCTTCGCTGAGAGTGCTTTCGAGCGATTCCAGCTTTATGGCCCTGGTTTTTGAATGTCGAACTTCAAAAAACGTGTCGCAGATTGCAGCACCTTCGGAATGGCTGCTGGGACACCGCTCAGGCAAGCCTCGCATAGCTGTAAGACCATTGCGACCAGGAAATGCGCAATGCCTCATCCTGCCACATGCCCTTCCATTCCTTCACTTCTTCGGCATAGGGGCTTTCAGCCTGTGCCAGGCGTTCAAGGGCGGGCAAGGCATCGGGGGAAAGCGACCCCAGGTAGGCCACATCGACCTGCTCTATCCTTCCCTGTAGGTAGCCTTCCACATTGTATCCGGCTATCAGGGCATCGATGTTCAAGTAGTTGAAGGCTATCCACAGGGCGAAGCCCGCTGTGAAGAACACCCGGAAGAAGGAAAAGCCCTCCTGGAACACCTTGACGGCAGCGGCGGCCAGGCACACCGCGATGAACGCCATGCCCAACACCGTGAGCGCCCGCAGAAGGGTAAGGCCAAAGCCCCCCACGTAAAGGCCCATGCGATAGGCTGCCGAGAGCAGGATGACCAGGGTGCAGGCAATCAGGACAAGCGCAAGCACGCGGATAGCACCCTTGAGGGGCAAGGTCCCCTTCGCAAGGCGCACCGTGCCCATGACCACACCCAGATTGATAGTGGCCACCAGCACCAGCTGGAAGAAGCCGGAACGCGCATAGGCGGCATAGCCGCCGCTTATCTGCAATGCCTCAGAGCCGCCGAAGAGGAAGGCGAACTGCACGGCAACGAACACCACGTACAGGGCATCCAACACCAGAAGTGCAGTGACCATCATGGATGCCCTCCTGCCCGCCCTTGGCTGGTCCTTGGGCTTTTCCAAGCTGCCTGCCGTGGTATGGTGCCCGGGAGTCTCCAAACCGCCTGTCTTGGTATGGTGCCCAGGTGAATCCAAACCACCCTCCCCTAGCTGGTGCCCGGACGTCTCCAAACGTTGTCCGATGGCCCCATCATCGAGGGGTTCGCCCTGTTCGGCTGGCTTGAACGCGGCATACAGGAGCGAGAACAACAAGGGCGCCACCAGCAGGACCCGCAACGGCCTCCATACCACGTCATAGATGCTCAACGTTGATACCAACGAGGCGATGCCCTCGAACAAGCCATTGAACACCACATCGGCAGAAGCGAGCAAAGGAAGCACCACCAACAGGACTGGCACGACGATCAGCAGCCCCAAGAGAACCCCCTGAATCGCATGGCTTCCTGTGCGCCCCCGTTTTGACAAAGCCCGGACAGGGGAAAGCACATGGGCGAACAAGGAGCTGAAGAAGAACCCCAGGCTCTTCCCCATCATGGCCAGGCTGCACCAGGAACGCCCGGCCTTCCCGGCGACCAGGAAATATGATAGCTGGCAGGCGCCAAAGACCAAGGGCGCGTTGAGCACCTTCAGGCGCGTATCGCTGAAAAGAGCAGGGGTGAGCGCCAAAGCTGCCGTGCCCACCAGCACCAGTACGATTGTGGGGCTCAATCGTGCGCCTTTGCCCAGGCAGACGAACAGAGCAGCAAAGAACGAGAAGACGAACACTGGCACGCCTAAGCCGGGCGCAACGGCACGACCTGTTTCCTGGTAATCGTTCGAAAAAAGGACATCGAAGCCGAAGATGCAGAACCACAACACGGCCAAGCCTAATGCCAACAGGACGGCCAGCCATTCCCTTGCCGTGAAGGCAATGGTTTGCGCCATGGCATCCGTGGAGAACAACCGGGGGCGGTACTCGCTGCCGTTCGGGTAAGGCAGGGCGGGGCCTGGCATACAAGGCGGCTGGGGGATCCCTACGGAGGGCGGTTGCGGGGATTGCGGGAATGTGTGCTGCGAAGGGGCAGCATACGGCGGGTGCGGGCATCCAGGGGATGTGGACAGCTGCGGGGCAGTGTATTGTGGCTGGGGGGATTGTGGAGATGTGGGCGGATGCGGCGCCCCTTTGTACGGCGGCTGCGAGGCCCCTGCGAAGAGCGGTTGCGGGTATTCCGGGGATGTGTGCTGGGGCGCCTCTTGGCAAAGGCCTTCCAGAGGCACCGGCAGGAATGCGGGTGCCTTTGCTTCATCTTTGCTGTTCATTGGTTCAGTTTCCTTCTTCGGTGAACTCCAGGATGTCCCCTGGTTGGCATTGCAGTTCCTTGCAGATGGCCGCCAGAGTGGAAAAGCGGATGGCCTTCGCTTTGCCGGTCTTCAATATGGACAGGTTGGCCATGGTGACCCCCACCTTCTCACTCAGTTCGGTCAGGCTCATCTTGCGTTTGGCCAGCATGACGTCAAGGTTTACGAGTATTCCCATATGCCTACACCGTCAGATCGTTCTCGGCCTTGAGCAAGGCCGCCTTGGCAGTGAGGTGCGAAAGGGATACACAGACGACCGCCAGGATAACGCACAAGGCAATCGCAGCCGCCACGGTGATGATGATGACCGAGGCCGGAAAGCGCACCCACGCAAAGAAGACCAGGGCACAAAGCCATACCAAGGTGTCGCATGCCGCGATGTATCCCATGACCCGCAGACGGGCGGCGTTCCTCAGGCTGAAGGAGTTGTCGCGCCCTATATCGGAGAACACGCCCCAAGCGATGACAGCCAATGCAACAAAAGGCAATATGCCCACCCAGGTGAAAGCAAGGAAGGGCAGGTACAGCCAATCCATGCCGGCCACATCGAAGCGGGCTTGTGCGGTGGGCGGCAGCACAAGGAAAGCCAGGGCAAGGCACGCCAAAGCCGTCACCGCGTCTATCGCCTTCAGGATCCGGGACATCTCCTTGTGTTTCATGCGTAACTCCAATCACTTCGTCTCATGCGTGGCTCCAATCATTGTTTTCAAGTCTGGATCCGATCATTGTGTCCCATGCGTGGCTCCAAACATTGTGTCTCATGTATGGCTCCGATCGCGAAGTCCCATGCGTGGCTCTGATCGTGGTGCATCATGTCGGCTCATCGCTCAATAGGTTGATGAACAGCTCGGTATGCTGGCGCATCGTTTACGATGTCTCATGCGTAGCTCCAATCACTGTGCATCACGCTGGCGCACCGCTCAGTATGCTGCCGCACCGTTCAGCATGTTGATGCACCGTTCAGAGTGCTGGCGCACCGTTTAGGGTGCCGTCTTCTGTGGGATGCTGATCAGTGTGCCGTCTTCTGTGGGGGCTTTGCTCCCCCCTTGACCTTTATGTCAAACAGCATAGCATATCTTCATTGTTTTGCAATATATTTTTATCGTTTTTCAATAAAACTTAAGAAAGGCCGCTTTGTTGGTGATTCTTCGTTACCGTTCACGCACCCGCTTACATGGAAGGCTTTATGCCCGAATCCATACATTTCTCTTGCGCTTAGATTTAAAGGACAAGCCCGGAAAGAGGATTGGATTTATGCGTGCTTCGTCTTATTGCCTGGAGTATGAACAGGGGATCCTCCTGTCGGGAATCCTCCTGTCGGGAACCTTCCTGTCGGGGATCCTCCTGTCGGGGACCCTCCTGTCGGGGACCCTCCCTTTTGAAATTCATACTTGGGAGATTGTTCGTTTCGGGTACTTCTGCGGTTCGCCTATCAGCAGGAAAAGCAGGATTGTTTCACGTGAAACATTCGTTCTGTTCTCGAAAAGAAGCCGTCAATCCCAAAGGAGCAGACAGGAATCCTGATTGCTCTCTTCGCGGTCTCTGCCTTACCTGTGAACAGTTGTTCCCGTCATTCCCGTTGTTCCCGTTATTCCCGTTGTTCCCGCTATTCCGATGCGCTCTGGGTTCAGTCGCTCGCAAGGGCGGTTCCTGGTGAAACGCCTGTGGACAATGAATAACGCGGAACAAAACAGCAAGAATGGTACTTTCTATTCCCCGGTTGACCTTTGCCGAAAGACTCGGAGCCTCAAAGCATTCTGGAGGCCTTGGGGGCATTTGTGGCTTTCTGTGGGCTTCCAGAGGCAGTTGCGGCATTCTGGAGGCTTTGGGGGCATTTGTGGCTTTCGGGGAGTCTCTGGGGACAGTTGGACCTTTCTGGGGGCATCTGGGGGCATTTGTGGCTTTCTGGTGGCTTCCAGGGGCTTTTGTGGCTTTCGGGGAGCCTCTGGGGACAGTTGGACCTTTCTGTGGGCTTCTGGGGGCTTTTGTGGCTTTCTGTGGCCTCCTGGACTGTTGCAGTTCGCAGGAAGATGGCGGGGCTCGCTGTTACAGTTCGCTCAACACCTTTGCAGAGACCACATTGCTCGGCGATATCAGGATGGCGCCGACCGAGCCTTCTGTGGGTGCGCACACATAGAAAGTGGTACCCTTGGTCTCCCCCATGATGAACAGGTCTTCTTCCTGCGTCGAGAGCACTATGTCGATACCGGCCGTTCCTTTGGCAAGTTCGATGTCGGGCACGACCGCCACGATGAAATCAACCTGATAGGCCTCAAAATAGGCTACTTGCTTGTCTATCTTTGCCTGTTTGTCGCCCGCGTTGATACAGAACACCCCGAAGCGCTTGTGTCCCTTTTTCAGGATGACGCCTTCCCGGTATGTCTCGGGATGGACAGTATCCAGCGTGAGGACGGAGGAGCGCTTGTCAAGGTAGCTTTGCACCACATCGGCTATCGCAAGGGGGGGCTTCTGGGGCACAAGGGTGCCGTTGCCTGCCGATGAACTGCCATCGAGGGAAAGGCTTTCCTCTGGTGGCGCTTCGTTAGCCTCATCTTCTTCCTGCAAGGCAGATGGCATCCGATCTGTGGAGCCAGCTGCTATGGCACCAGGTGCTATGGCATCAGGTCCTGTGGTGCCAGGTGCTATGGCATCAGGGGCTGTGGCGCCAGGATCTGTGGTGCCAGGTGCTGTGGTGCCAGGTGCTGTGGCACGGGGGGGTGTTCCTGGCGGCAAGGCGTCTTCTGATTCTCGGGCTTCTGAAGCGTCCGGAGATGCGTCTTCTGGCTGTGCGGAATCGGATGAGGCATCCGCAGCAGCACTGCCTGTCGAAGCGGGGTCGGATGAGATGTCCGGTGAGGCAGTCGCCTCTCCGGGCTTCGTTGCCGTGTTTCCCGGTTGGGCGGTATCGGATGAGGCGTCCGGTGAGGTGGCCGTAGCCCCGGGCTTCGGAACAGTGC
>JAIRPR010000063.1 GCA_031256895.1 Coriobacteriaceae bacterium | reverse complement strand
TTTTTGAACTTGCTGAACATCAAGAAGTCGGTCTTGCCATCCACAGAAACCTCTTTGACCTCGCCTTCTTTATGTAAGACACCGAAAACCAAATCATCAAGTGGTTCAAGCTCGATGTTGTTGAAACCGGCAACCTGAAACTGGGTAGCTACGTCTTCGAAATTCTTATCGACAAAGGAACTTGCATATCCTGGAACCACCGCCTCATCTGAACCAGGCAGGTTGAAGATGCCGATTGCCAACAGTAAGAGCAGAACAACACCAACAACGATGGAGATCGGCATTCTGTGCTCATGAACAAACTTGCCTGCCTCTATCCTGGTCTTTCCGCAGCGGGTGCATTTATTGTCTACCCATTGGTGCGGAAGCTCCTCGACCTCGCCACAGACCCTGCACTTCTGTTCGCATTTGCCTTTTACCGGGCGAAAGTCGTGTTCCTCATCCCTGGTCTCGCCACAGCGGGTGCATTTGCAGCCAACGTAGTCATGTCCGATAATCTTGCAGGACGCCTTGGCAGCGACCGCCGATACCACCTCACCGACTGATCCTGCGGCAGCAAAATCGTGCCCGCAGGTAGCGCAGATTCGCCCTTCCGTTTGTGCCCCGCACTTCGGACACTTCCTCTTTATTGTATTGAAGTCCGCACCGCAATTGCGGCAATAAGTGTTGTTGCCTTCTTCTTGCAATGCCCCACAGCTTTTGCATTTGATCTGGTATTCCGGGGCACCGCAATGGGGGCACTTACTGTGTGAGTCATCATAATCGTTGTGGCAGTACTTGCAGGTCTTCATCTGATAGCCTTTTCGCGTTTTTCCCCACAATCGGCAAAGCAGCACGAGCCGCAGCCTATCTCGTTCCTGTTCGCACGAACCACCTGATAAATCCCACGACAGCCCTGACGCTGATGGTGGGGAAGGCGGTGAATCATAGGTGCGTTTTGTCAACGACAAAACGCACTCTGTAGGGTACCCTACAGAGCCGTAGCCTGCCGTTCCTGCAAAACCTTGCTTTTTCGGTATCCGCAGTGCGCAAGGCCTCATATCGGGCTTCCTGGCTGTCGTGGGGAACAACAGTGCCGAAACGCGAGCTTTGTCTTGACAACGGCGGTTTCCCCATGCAATATGCAAAACCCCATAATTCCCACAGATCATTGAGGTATCTTCTTCAACAAGAAGCGAAAGCAGCAAGAAGCGGCCTCACGGTAACCGATCATGCCACAAGCCCATACGCTGCCCGCCATAAGGAAGGAAGGCCTTGCCCAAAGGAACGGAAACAGAATCGGTGCGCATGCGCATCGGTGGCATGACCTGCGAAAGCTGCCAGAACAAGATCCAACGCGGGCTGGCGGCGGCTCCTGGCGTGCAAAGTGCACAGGTGAGCTATAGCACGGGGGATGCCGCTATCGTCTTTGATGCCGGCCTTGTCTCGTTGGACGACCTGGCAGTCATCATAGAAGGCTTGGGTTATACGGTGTTGCCCGAAGGCAGGGCGGCAGGGCAAGGCCTTGCCCGTGTGGCAGGGACCCTGGCGCTTATCATGGCCCTCTCTGCGCTCTTGCAGCATTTCGGGCTCTTGAACCTGTTGGTGCCCAGTCAGCTGGCCGATACCGGCATAGGCTACGGGATGCTCTTCGTCGTGGGTGCCCTTACCTCCGTCCACTGCATTGCCATGTGCGGCGGAATCAACCTTTCGCAAAGCGTTCCCCGCAAAGACGCCACTCTGGATGATCGCCCCCTTCATCAGGAAAAGGTCTTGGGAATCGGGCAGAGCGGGCTTGAACGCAAGGTCAAGGGCGCAAGCTTCCTTGCGCCGTTCGTCCCGTCCATACAGTACAACCTGGGCCGTGTTGTCTCCTATGCATTGATAGGCGGAATTTTGGGCTTTGTCGGATTCCTTATCGGCGGCGCGGCCAACAGCCTGGGGTCGGGAGCTGGCGGCTTGAGCGTGCCGGAAGGCCCCATGGCTCTGGGCGTGCCGATCTTGCTGCAGGGGGTACTCAAGCTGCTGGCTGGCTTGTTCATGATAGTTGTGGGTGTGAACATGCTGGGGCTCTTCCCTGGGCTGCGCGCCTTGGCTTTGCGGGTGCCCTGGCCTTTCATGCACAGGCGCAGCAGCTCCACGGCCTCAGTCCACAGGGCTGCCCCCCACAGCAAAGCAGAGTCATCACTTCCCGGGGCTGTCCCCCACAGCAGCTCCAAAGCCACACGCCAGAGGGGGCCTTTTATTGTTGGACTCTTGAACGGCCTCATGCCCTGCGGCCCCTTGCAATCCATGCAGATAGTGGCACTGGCTTCGGCAAACCCCCTTACCGGCGCGCTTTCCCTGTTGTTCTTCAGCTTAGGCACGGTTCCGCTTGCCTTAGGGTTCGGGTCGATGGTGGCGGCATTGGGCAAAAGGTTCGCCCATGCGGTCATGCGGGTTGGTGCGATATTGGTCGTCGTGCTTGGCCTGGCAATGCTTGCCCAAGGCGGCAGTCTTACCGGTTTCCTGCCTCCCGAAGCCCTGTTCCTGGTGGCGCTGGCCTTCTGTGTGGTGGGCATCGTGTCGCACATCCCCTTCGCCACCCTGCAACGCCGAGCCTTTGCGACTGCTGCGACAGCAGCCCTCATGGGAATACTGGTGGCATGCCTCGCCGTGCCGCTGGCAGGCCAAGGATGGCTTATCGGGGGGCTGGTAGCCGGTGTGTCCGGTGCAAGCGGAGCTTCCGGCGCAGCCAGCTCATCAGGCACAAGCACTCCGCCCGTGCAGATGATGGACGGCAGGCAGCTTGTCTCAAGCACCCTGGAATCGGGGGGATACCCCCGTATCACGGTTGTGGCAGGCATCCCGGTGCGATGGCTTATAGAAGCGCCGCAAGGCAGCATCAATGGCTGCAACAACCGGATGCTCATACCGGAATACGGCATCGAGCATGCCTTCAAGCCAGGCGAGAACGTAATCGAGTTCACCCCCACCCGAACGGGAACCTTTAGGTACAGCTGTTGGATGGGGATGATCCAAGGAAGCATCACCGTGACAGAAGAAGGAGCATGAATGGAAGCAGCAACACAGGCGCCAACACAGCCAGCAGCGAGGACAACGACACAGGCGCCAACACAGCCAGCAGCAAGGACAACGACACAGGCGCCAACAAGGAAGACCATAAAGGAATCAGCATCGCTGAAGGCTGCATCGACGGCAACAGGAACAACGAAAACGGCATCAATGAAGGCAGTGTCGTTACGACCCCAAGGTAATGCCCACCCACGCCCCCTGCAGGCTAAGCCTTCCCGCCAACGCGGTGCAAGGCCGGCAACCGGCCGCCTTTCAACCGGCCGCCTTTGCAGCCTGTCGTTCAGCCTGGCACTGGCATTAGTGCTGATGCTGGCCTTCGCCCTTGTGGGATGCACTGCGGGAAGCCAAGGCACGAACGGCAGCAGCACGAATAGCACCAGCAACTCCGACGGCACGGGCACCCAGCCTGCCGATAACGGGGGCAGTGCTGCCAAAAAAGACGCACAGACCATAGCGGAAGGCGAAAGCCTGCAGATCCCCCTGAGCGACATAAGCACGACCGCAAGCTTCTACCCCATCGTGGTCAACGGGACTGCTATGGAGGTCTTGGCGGTGAAGGCCCCGGATGGCAGCATCCGCACGGCCTTCAACACCTGCGAGGTGTGCTACGATTCCGGAAGAGGGTACTACCAACAGGATGGAGATGCCCTGGTGTGCCAGAACTGCGGAAACCGCTTCAAGACAAGCCAGGTGGAAGTCGAATCGAACGGATGCAACCCCTGGCCTATCTTCCCGCAGGACAAAACGGTCGATGAGGACAGCATCGACATCTCCTATGACTTCCTGCTTGCATCGACGAAGGTCTTTGCCAACTGGAAATAATCGTGAGATAGGGTACAATCGTCACGACAAACAACGCACGCGATTCTGAGGTGATTCTCTATGGATAGTCAAGTCTTAGGCATTCGAGGCATGACCTGTGCAGCATGTGCTACCCGCATTGAAAAGGTGGTGCGCAAACTGCCCGGCATCGACATAGCCGCCGTCAACCTGGCAAGCGAGAAGCTGTTCGTGAAATACGACGGAGCGGTGCTCGATCTTTGTGCCATAAAGGAAGCGGTCGTGCGGATCGGCTACGAGGTGGCCCAGCCCGCTCCCACCAGCACCGTGAGCATCCCTATAGGCGGTATGAGCTGTGCTGCCTGCGCCCAACGCATCCAGAAGACGCTTCTGCGCCTTGATGGTGTCACCAGCGCTTCGGTCAACTTTGCCACCGAGAAGGCAAGCGTGGGCTACGAGCCGCACACGGTGCGCCTGTCAGCCATCAAGGGGGCCATTGAGAAGGCGGGCTTCACCGTGCTGGAACTTGACAAGGCAGATGCCGCCGAAGAGGACCGACTGCGCAAGCGCAAGGAGGTCAGGACCTTATGGACGAAGCTGGTGGCTTCTGCGGTGTTCTCGCTCCCGCTTCTGTATGTGGCCATGGCGCCGATGCTCGAATCGTGGGTGCTTCTGCCCTACCCCGACTGGCTCCACCCCATGCACCACCCCCTCAGGTTCGCCTTCATAGAAATATTGCTGGTCACCCCGGTAATAGGGGTAGGATATCGCTTCTATGTCGTGGGGTTCAAGGCACTGTTCCAGCGAAGCCCCAACATGGATTCCCTCATTGCGGTAGGCACCAGTGCTGCTGTCTTGTTCAGCCTTTACAACACCGGGCGCATCCTGTTCCTGGGCGATGCCATGGCGGCCGATTCGCTCTATTTTGAATCGGCGGGTGTCATCATCACCTTGATCCTTTTAGGCAAGTCCTTGGAAGCCACCTCGAAGGGCCGCACCGGCGAGGCCATAAAGAAGCTCATGGGCTTGGCTCCCAAGACCGCCTTCGTCCTTCTGGATGGAGAAGAAAAAGAGATACCCTTGGACGAGGTCGAGGTCGGCGACCTGGTTGTCGTGAAGCCCGGTGCTAAGATCCCCGTTGACGGCACGGTTGTGCTGGGCGATACATCCATCGACGAATCGATGCTCACCGGCGAGAGCATGCCGGTCGAAAAGGCCAAGGGCAGCCCCGTGTATGGGGCAACCCTGAACACCACCGGCACCATACAGTTCCGTGCGGAAAGAGTGGGTGCAGACACGGCTTTGGCCCGCATCATCAAACTGGTCGAAGACGCCCAGGGCAGCAAGGCGCCCATCGCAAAACTGGCCGACATCGTTTCCGGGTACTTCGTCCCCACGGTGTGCGCCATCGCCTTGGTGGCAGGCCTTGCCTGGTACTTCGCCACCGGGGGCAATTTCGGCTTTGCGCTGACCATCTTCATCTCGGTGTTGGTTATCGCCTGCCCTTGTGCCCTTGGCCTGGCCACGCCCACGGCCATCATGGTGGGCACGGGCAAGGGTGCGGAGAACGGCATCCTGATAAAAGGCGGCGAAGCCCTGGAAACGACCCATCAGATACAGGTCATCGTGTTCGACAAGAC
>JAIRPR010000151.1 GCA_031256895.1 Coriobacteriaceae bacterium | reverse complement strand
TTCGAATGTGGCGCCATCGTTCCTGAAAAGTCGGGATGCAGCATGCCGGGGTACCTGCGCATGGAGGACCTGTGGGCGCCAGCCCAAGGCCCCTTGCGGCAGGCGGTCGAGCGAAGGTGCGGCCACAGCTGGTTGCAGGAGCTCGATGCCCAACTGCACGACCAGGGGCGCCGCGACCCCTTCATCCAAGGTGCCCGCGCACTCGTGCGCACCCGCGGCCTTGCCCAAGACGATGCCCAGATCGAGATGATAGCCGCCCTGGCCCGGTCGTTCCCCTCCTAGCGAGATGATAGCTGCCCTGGCCCGTCGTTCCCCTCCGAGCGAGATGATTGCTGCCCTGGCCCGGTCGTTCCCCTCTGAGAGCCCTTTTTGGCTTGCTCATGTTTCGATGCTCTGACGAAAACCCAGTATTGCCAGGAAGACAAGCAAGGAACAATGCATGGGAGATGACCGCTGAGGTAATGTTCCTGCCACCCAAACTACCGTAGCCTCATAAAACCTCGAAATCTCAGCAGAATTCCAATATCCAGGTCTACGCTGGGGGACAGCCATACCCCCAGCCGCTCGGCGGGGAAATCTGAAAACAACCCTTTACAATGCAGAAGAATGCGCCTACAATGCCCCTCTCAAGAAAAGCGCCTAGGGGTGCGACACATCCTTGCCTTCGCAGCAAGCCTTTGAAGGAACGCGGTTCCTCGAACGATTGGCAGCCAAGGCCGCCCTACTCACGGGCTGTTCCTAAGGAGCAACGATGAGAGCCGACCACATACCGCAGGCCCCGGCCTGCCTCACGCCTCACGCCGCCGACGCAAGCGGCCCCTCCGGCGACGCCCAGGCAGGCCGCGCCGGTTCCGGCCACACAGGCATGCTGGACGGCGCAGCCACGGCAGCCACAGGCGCCAGCCGCCATGGCGGCGTGCCGCCCGCCGGAAGGGGAGGAGGCAGGCACGCCGTCGGGCGGCTCTCGCAGCTGCGCTATGCGGATGGGCGCACCTTAAGCATCCCCAACGATCGGTACAAGAAAGCAACAGGAGCAAGCAATGTCCAAAAATATGAGAAAGGATCTTTTGAACGATGAGGAACAGCAAGGTCACAGCGCGTAAGGTGTACTCCACTGTTCTCAAGCTGCTCATGGTGCCGCCTGCCGTCTTTTGGGTGCTCGATCTGCTGGCGCTAACCCAGCCGGGTGGCAAAATCTGGCTTCTTTTCTATGCCCGTGATGCGCCACAAGCGATAGTCGGCCTCTCGTTGATCCTTCTCGTCCTTGTCCTATCCACCAGGATGAACGGCAGGGCGCAGGAGCTTCGTTGTGCTGCGATAAGCACGGTTGTCGTAGTGTTGCTCTATATGCCCTTCGTGCCGTATGCCTTGGTTATACTTATATACTCATTAGATCCCTGCCATTGAGGGAGATGAACAGGAGCCCTGCCCGCCAAGGGCTTTGCTGAACCCAGAATCATTCGGAAGAGAATTCCAGGACACGACGAGAAAGAGGAGACATGTGCATCACCATAACTGAGAAAAGCAGCCATGAAGGGCACACGGGCAAAGATAATGCCCCCGTGTGCAACAGGGTCTTCTGGGCTTCTTTGGCAATCTCGCTCATCATGGTCACAAGATACGAGCTCTATCAATTGATTCGGTTCCCGGATCCTTCGCCATTGACACTCGTGGAATGCTCTGCTCCTGTCATATGCTACATCCCGGTATGCATCATCGGCTTCCTCATGAGGAAGCTCATGCCGGCTGTGGACAGGGGAACCAGTAGGCTCCTGTGGCTTCTGCTCGCATTCTCGACTCTTGGGCTGCCAGCCTTTACTCTGACCGCGTTTTTAGACTACTTGACCAATCATTGGAAGTTTGCTTAAGCCCCCGACAAGAAAGAAAAAGAAATGTTCGCAGCAAGAGAAAAACTCTTCTATTTCAAGTTCGAGTCGAATCTTGATGCCACGACCTGCAAGTATCGCTTGTCTTATGAATACCGCGATAAAATGCGCGAGGAAGGGACATGGTTCCTTTACCAAACAAACCCCGGCATGGCACCCCAGTGTATGTTCAATTAAAAGCAAATGGTCATATGTGAAATGGAATACGAGGCATCCATTTCGTTTTCGCTTAAAGGTACCGGACTGCCAAAGGCAAGGACGCAGGCGGCGGGGTGAAATGCGGCAAAAGCGCGACCGGCTCCGCCCTTTCCGACGAGGGGGACTTGAGCGATGGCCCCCTGTTCCCTGGCTCCCTCGTACGAGACCTTGGTGTGGGCGCTGGTGTACTGCATCGCTTGCGCCATCGAGTCTTCCCTGGCCATCCTGACCCTGTGCGCACTGGTCGCATCGTGCCCGGACGGCCGCCCCTGTGCCCACGTCCGCCTCAGCCACTTGTTGAAGAACAGATGATCGGAAAGAGGGGCTTACCTTTGCGAGGCAAGCCTCTCTTCCAGCAGCTTCTCCACGCTGGCCAACTTCACGCAGCAGACGAACACGTCCATGGCCGTTTCCAGTTCAGCCAGGGGGGGCAGGGTAGGGGCTATGCGGATGTTGCTGTCGAGCGGGTCCTTCCCATAGGGATAGCTCGCCCCGGCTCCGGTCATGACGACGCCAGCCTCTTTTGCAAGGGCGACAATACGCCTTGCGGTGCCCTCAGGCGCATCGAACGAGATGAAATAGCCGCCGCGTGGCGTGTTCCATGAGCCAAGGCAGCCTGGAGCGGGGCGGGTGGCAGGGTCGGCCTGCGTGCCCTGCGTGCACGTTGCGTGCTGGCCTTCTCCGACCCCGATCCCGACCCCGAACCCGGCACCCAAGCCTTCCTCAAGCTTTCGGCAGACCAGATCGAACTTAGGGGCGATGATGGCTGCATGGCGTGCCATGTGGGCTGCAAGGGCTGCGCGATCCTTCAGGAAGCGCACGTGGCGCAATTGGTTGAGCTTGTCGTGCCCGATGGTCTGGAAGCCCATGCCCCGTAAGACCTCGGCGATGTTCTCGGGGCTGGCCGCCAGGCCTGAGATGCCGGCACCCGGGAAGGTGACCTTCGATGTCGAGGCGAACTTGAGGTAGCGGTGGGGGTTCCCTGCGGATTTGCAGGCGAGGCCTATGTCCAACAGGCTGTCCTGCATCGACGGGTCGTCAGAGAGGTGGTGGACGGCGTAGGCGTTGTCCCAGAAGATGCGGAAATCGGGTGCCGCGCATTCCATCGAGGCCAGGCGGCGCACCACCTCATCGGAATAGGTG
>JAIRPR010000133.1 GCA_031256895.1 Coriobacteriaceae bacterium | reverse complement strand
CACAAAGGACCCGACCACCCCTTTGGCACGCAGCAGCTGGGCAAAGACCAAGGCTACATCCATGGCCTGCGCACATTCGTCCAAGGCTCCGGTCAGCCTGATACCGACGACCCGAGGCACCAGGATGGTGATGGCTTGGCCGAGCGCCGCTGCTTCCGCCTCGATGCCGCCCACCCCCCAGCTCAGCACACCGATCCCATTGGTGGTCGTCGTATGGCTGTCGGTGCCGACCACCGTGTCGAAATAGGCAAGCTGCCCTGGTTCCTGAGCAGAGCCGTCGGCAGCCCCATATTCGGCAGCCATGACCACAGGGGCGAACTCCTCAACGTTTATCTGGTGGCAGATACCGGTGCCGGGGGGTACTATGCGCACGTTCTTGAAAGACGCCTGAGCCCATTTCAAGAAGGTGTACCGTTCATGGTTGCGCATGAACTCAAGGGACATGTTCTTTTCAAGTGCCGAGGCGTTTCCCCATTCATCAGCGATGACAGAATGGTCGATGACCAGGTCGCAGGGTATTTGGGGGTTCACCTTGGCGGGATCGCCACCCAAGGCGCGCATAGCTTCTCGCATGGCTGCAAAATCGACGAAGACCGGAACCCCCGTGAAGTCCTGAAGCAGCACCCGTGCGGGGCGATAACTGAGCTCTGAACCGGTCCTTCCTGCCTCCGCAGCCTCAATGATGCCCTGGGCTGCTGTGCGCGCCTCTTCCTCGCTGGCAGAGCAACGAAGCGCGTTCTCCAGAAGGACACAGAGTGAATAGGGAAGCTGAGCCGCGCCTTCTATCCGGGACACCGGGAAATAGCGGTACTGTTGGCCGTTCACCGTCAAGGTGGCCATGAGAGGTTCTTTTGGGGTCATGATATCGTTCCTTGTTTGTCGGTCGTCTTCTGAGATGGCAGCCACTACCGCTATGACAGGGCAGCTACCAGGGCATCCGTGAACTCCGAGCAGCGAGCAGCAGGCTTGTCGGAACCTGTCGCCTTGCGTATGTCGGCAGTCAGGCATTCCCCCTTCGCGTAGACGGTGCGCACCGCCTTGCGGATTGCCGCCGCGGCTTGAGGCTCGCCCAAGTGGTCAAGCATCATGGCTGCCGAGAGGATCTCGGCCGTGGGGTTTGCGAGGTCCTTCCCCGCGATGAGCGGCGCCGAGCCATGAACAGCCTCGAAGACCGCATAATCCTTCCCGATGTTGGCCCCAGGGGCGATACCGAGCCCGCCTATCAAGCCTGCCCCCAGGTCACTGGCTATATCCCCGTACAAGTTCGGAAACACCACCACATCGAACTGGCTGGGCTCCATCACCAGACCCATGCAGAAGGCGTCGATGATACGGTCCTCAAAGGCCACCTTCCCCGCGTATTCCTCGGCGACCTCGCGGGCAACCTGCAAGAACAATCCATCCGAGTATTTCATGATATTGGCCTTATGGGCAGCCGTCACCAAGCTCCTCCCCTGTTTGACCGCATAGTCGAAGGCATAACGTACGATGTTGCGCGTCGCCGTTATCGAGATGGGCTTTATGGATATGCCGGAATCCTGGCGGATGCTGCCCGCACCGCTCTGTTCGCAAAGCTCGATCAGGCGCAAGGCTTCAGGGCTTCCCACGGGGAACTCGACGCCGGCATAGAGGTCCTCGGAGTTCTCGCGCACGATTATCAGGTCGACATCTTCATAACGCCCCCCTGCTCCCGGCAAGGAGAGCACCGGACGTAGGCAGACATAAAGGTCGAGGGCTTTGCGCAAGGCAACATTCACGCTGCGAAAGCCCGTTCCGACCGGCGTGGTCACAGGTCCTTTGATAGCCACCTTGTTGCGTCTGACCGCCTCAAGCGTCGCTTCGGGGAGGGGCGTTCCACAGGCTTCTATCATATGCGCGCCCGCTTCGGCTATCTCCCACTCTATGTGTGCCCCCGATGCCTCTACGACCTTGCGCATAGCGGCCGAGGTCTCGATGCCGATGCCGTCGCCCGGAATGAGTGTCACGACATGTTTCGTCATCGCGATGCCCTTTCGATTATCTGCTGGGCGCGGCGTTTGAGCGATCCCTTGGAGTTCTCGGCATCAAAGCCCATACGCGCAGCCAGCGCCTTCCTCACCGGTTTCGACAACTTGCCACCGGCGAAGTCGAAGACGGCTGTCAACATCTCAGGGAACTCGAGGTCCCCATGGCAGCATTGGATGCCCTCGTCAATGTAAGGCCACAGCCTTTCTGAGCGGTTCTCGGTCGTTGCGCCCAGCTTGCAGAGGAAGCGCATGGCCGCAAGGCGCAAAGGCCCGCTCTCCTCATCGAAAAGGGCGGTCTCGGCGCCTATGGCTGCCTTGTCGCAGGTACGGGAATCCTTGTCTACCATAGTGGTCAGGATGTCGAGGCATTCCCATCGCGTCTGCGCCTCGGGGCGGTTCAAGGCATCGACGAACGCGCCCACATGGCCAGCCAGAAGGTCGGGCTTTTCCTTTGCCACAAGGGCCAGTGCCGTGGCCGATGTTTGCCTCAGGCGACGCGAGGCGCCTGAAAGGTTGTCTATCAACTCCAAAAGGAGCCCTTCGTCATTGAGGGCCCTCTCGGCACATTCCCGCACATCATCTTGTTTTTCACTCGTCACGATAGCACTCCGTCCTTGGGTGAGAGTCTTCGCGTCCTATTATATTCATCCCGAAAAACTTAAGGGTCGCCCCAAACAAAAATCCATATAAGAGCGGGCACAGTTGCCCTGCGCCTTGCCACAGTTGCCCTGCGCCTTGCCCCTGTTGCCCTACGCCTTGCCATCGTGCACCTTGCCATCGTGCGCCTTGCCATCGTGCGCCCTACCACCGCCCTTGTTGCCACCGCCCTTGTTGCCACCCTACACCTGGACCCTGCCTAATCCCGGCAACGGGACAAGGCAGTATCCAGGCAGGGATCCCGATGGGGGCGCACCCCGAACCGTTCTCGTGACCGAAGGTGGCTCCGTGCCGGTAATTCCTTTACGTTCAGGGGTGTGTGCCGGAATCCGCAGGCTTCGCGGTGCCCACTTGGCCTATACTATAGCCAGAAAGTTCAAACAAGAGAAAGAAGGGAACAGCCCATGCGAGTTTCCTGGGATCTTCGCAGCTCGTGCCGTGAACGGGGGGCACGCTGATGGCAGCAGGCAGACAGCAGCCTACCTATCGCCGGGCAGACGCCCCGCAAAGCCCCGTCATCTGGATAGTGGGCATTCTTGTGCTTCTCATCATGGGGATGATCGTCTTCTTGTTCCTGGGCAATGCCCGGGGCTCGGATGTCCCCCCAGACGATGGCACAATAGCAGACGGGGCGGCTCCCTCGGAACAAAGGGTCTCTTTCGTTGCGGTCGGCGACAACCTTCCCGATATCACGCTGGCTTCCTATGCCGATGCTTGCGCCGGAGTGCCCGACGACGGGCTTTACGACTACAACCCTCTCTATCGGCCTATCAAGCCTTATATCGAGGCGGCAGACCTTGCCTATATCGATTTTGAGACCCATGCGGGCGGCAACGACATAGGGCCGCGGGGCTATCCTTCGTTCAACACGACCGACACCATGGTGGATGCAGTGTATGATACTGGCTTCGACCTTATCGCCTCTGCGACCAACCACTGCTATGACTGGGGGCAGAGCGCTCTCGACCATTCCCGAGCGCTGTGGATGCAAAAACCCGTCCTCTTTGCCGGCACCGCCTCTACCCCCGAAGAGGCCGCCGTCATCCCGACAAGGGAAAAGAACGGCATCGTGTTCTCCTTCCTCAACTATACCTACGGGGTCAACGGCTACCAGGAAGAGGACATCCCCTCCTGGGCGGTCAACTATATGCACGAAGACCGGATACGGGAAGATGTAGCCCGCGCCCGAGAATCAAGCGATGTGGTCATCGTGGCAATGCATTGGGGAACCGAGAACTTGACCGAGGCCGACGAGAACCAGCGTTCCTATGCCCAAATCCTTGCCGATTCGGGTGCCGACCTGGTATTGGGTTCCCATCCACATGTAATCGGCCCGGTTGAGTGGGTCGAAGGCTCCCAAGGCAACAAGACCCTTGTTGCCTATTCCCTGGGAAACTTCATCAGCCACCACGAAACACCTGATTACCTGAACGAACTCGAAGGCATGCTCCAATGCGAGTTCGTAAAGGACCAGGGCACCGTACGCATAGAGAACGTGGCCTGGGTGCCTCTGGTGAACCATTCCGAAGAAGGTGCTTATGCGGTCTATCCGCTCAAGGACTAT
>JAIRPR010000086.1 GCA_031256895.1 Coriobacteriaceae bacterium | reverse complement strand
TTACCTGACGGGACGGTCGGCCAACCAGGGGCATTGTACGCAGCCTTGCCGCTGGGCTTATGGGCTGGCTTCCCACCAAGGCTTTGAGCTAACCGAGGCAACCCGGCCTGGTCAGGCCTTTCCACTCGAAGAAGACGGGCGCGGCAGCTACCTCATGAGCTCCCATGACCTCTGCATGCTTGCCCATCTGGATGGACTGGTGGATGCAGGCATCGATTCGTTCAAGATAGAAGGGCGAAACAAGGGCGCCTTCTACGTGGCAACGGTGGTGAATGCCTATCGGCGGGCCCTTGATGGCGAAAGCCCAGCACTTTTGATGTCTGAATTGGAAACCGTTTCTCACCGCCCTTATGGCACCGGCTTCTTCTTCGGCCTTGCCGGCCAAGACCCTTCCTTGGGCGCCTATCTGCAGACCCACGATTGGGTGGCTGAAGTCTCAGCTCCGCCCGCTTCGCACATCCTACCGCCTTCGCCCGCTTCGCCCGCTTCGCCCACTCTGCCGCTTTCGCCTACTCCGCCCGCTTCGCAAACCGAAGGCCAGCGGGTCCATGTCGTGTGCCGTAACCGTTTCTACGAGGGGGACAGCCTGGAACTGCTCTCCCCTCATCAGGACACGCGCCCGATAGTGGTCAGGGCGCTGCGACGCGAGTTTTGCGCCCAGGAGGACCGTGGCTGCGCATTCGGGGAAGGATGCGGCAATGGCGATGCCCCGCCTGACGCTGTGGGGCAATGTGATGCCAGTGCCCCGCCTGCCGTTGAGGGGTCCTATGGCGGCAGAGCCCTGCCTGACGCCGTGCTTTCGTGCGGTAGTGCTGCCCCGCCCACTTCTGTGGGTTCCTGTGATGCCAGTGCCCTGCCTGCCGTTGAGGGGTCCTGTGGCGTCAGAGCCCTTCCTGACGCTGAGAGGTCCTGTGGCGACAGAGCCCTTCCTGCTTCGGAGAGGACGTTTGAGGAAGTCACGGTAGCCAACCAGGCGATGGAGCATTACTCCTTTGTGCCCGAGCCGCCCTTGGACACGCCCCTTGCCCCCCACGACATCCTGCGCGTCCGTCGCCGCGACCCTGCCCGAAAGAACTGATCCCGCGCGTCCGTCGCCGCGGTCCTGCCCACGACATCCTGCGCGTCCGTCGCCGCGGTCCTGCCCACAAGAACAAAGGCATAAGGGGGAACATGCCCCGAACAGCGCTGGTCATCCAGCAGCAAAGTCGAGTTCAAGTGATAAGGGCTCAAAACTGCCTGTGCAGACAACTTCGCCCAATTCCTTTGGTTCAATCTTTTTCAAGCCGCCTCCATATACGCGCCCTTCAGAAACCAAGTGCTCTGCTGGTAGATTGTTCAAGCCAGTCCAGATGTTCTTCAGTATCGAGGGATTCGTGGCAAGAGTCAAGCGATACGCTTCTTTGGGGTAAAGCATGAGGTACGAATTGGTGGCGATTGCCCGTGAATGGTTAAGAATGAAGCGAAATGGCGCAGCGCCACCCTTTGCCCCTCTTCCCATGTAAGTGCAAAGAATGGGTGCCGGCTTCCTTTGCTCTTGTTGGTACCAGCAACGTTTAGCCTTGCAGAGATACCTGTTCGAGACAGATCCGATGCCGCTTTGGAGGTAATCAAACAACTCTGGATATAATGTTTTGATGAGGTGCTCAGGAAGATTGCAGTCGATAAGATACAAGGGACTCTCGATTTTCGGGTTGCCGGACTCATCTGCGAATAGCTCAGTGACATCAAGGTGTCTTGGGCTGGGAATAATGGGTGTCAAATAATCGTGTTTGAGTCCCAGCGCATCGACCTTGTTCTTGTCAAGGATAAAGAAGCTGTTATCGCCCGTTGCTATACCGCGTTTGACCTCAAAGACATCTTTGATCTTCGGTTGACTTGAGATGAGTTGCCTCGTATCGTGTTCCGGGAACCTCGTCCACTTACGCTCAACCGAAAGCAATGAGCGCTGAAGCGTTTTATGCTGGTCAGGATTCTCGATAGTACCGCCGAAAGTGAACTCGACAGGATAATCTTCGGCAGTTGGTTCATTGACGAACCAGACCACAGCCGATGAGACGAGGGCATCATCGAACATCAGCTTTGCAGGATCATAGCGGTGTATGCGTACCAAACGAACTTTGTCGAGGAGATATCTTTTCACGGCTGCCCCATAATTGACATCCATGAACTCACTTGGCACGAGCCAGGCAGAAACGGCATTGGCATCCAGCCACTTATGGGCGAGCAACATAAAATAACAATACAAACCGGAGAGACCAGAGACATGGATGCCCAAAGTTGATTCAATGATACGTTGCATACGCATCTTCTCATCTGTAGCGAGGTAATGATGACGAACATAGGGAGGGTTGCTGATGAGTAGATTTATCTGTTTGCTATCGGGAGTCTCTCTGGTGAAATCGGCATTGATGATTTTGATGCCATTGTCCCATATTCTCCGAGCTGCATGAACCACCTCGTCGTCAATCTCGAAACCAAGTGCTTCCGTTATCTCTGGACGACCCTCTAAAGCAAGCACAGCCGAATAGAAGGCACCGGTTCCCACTGCTGGCTCAAGAAATCGTATCTGTTGGCTATTGAGCAGCGAGACACTGTATGCGGCAATTTCCTGAGCCATCTCGAATGGGGTGGCAAACTGGCCCAATCTGCGCCGGTACTCCGTATCCCTGGCTTTATCGAGGAGCTTCTGTTCAATTCGGCGCTTCTGTTCAATCGCGTTGCTCATAGGCCGAACTGTTCCAGATCGCTCAGCCGGTGCTCCCAAACCCAATCGCAGCCCTCTGCGGCCACATATCCGAGATAACCAGGGTCAAAATAACCGCATAACAAGAGGTTCAATCGAACCTCTTTGCCGTACGCCCGACGAAGGTTTGCAAGCTTGTTGGCCTCTTCTTTACGACGTTTATTCACATTGGCATAGTCTCCGGCAGACTTTGCCTCAATAAGAAGCGGGAATTCATCGTTGTTCCGGTTCTTTCTTTTGACAACAATGTCCACCGGGATGTTGATGTCGGTGTCATTCTCCAGTTTACCAGGAACGTTGAGATGGAAGGAGAACTTTCCTGGTGGTAAGTCCTTGAACGTTGAACCGGGTTGCGGTTTTGCAGGGTGGTATCCCTTGGCTTCTAAAAACCCTTTGACGAGTGTCAGCTGTCGCCGTTCCTGTTCGTTGCGGATAATCGGATTCGTATCTGAGCCACAAAGCCTGTCGGCCACCACTGAAGCAGCTCGCCAGACATCCTCGGCGCCATAGTTTGCTTGGTCATCGAACCAAGTGAATATGTCAGGGTCGATAAGGTTGTTGATGATGTCTACGATTCTTCCCATATCGCCATAAAGCTGCTTTGTTGAAACGCTCTTTGGTAGGTGCGGGTTGCCCTTTTCCTCCATACCGCTTATCAGTGTTCGTGAGACCCCCGCAAGGCCAGAAAGCCTGTCCCTTGCCAAAGGAGGGCAGGTAGACATCCTCAGTATGGGTAGTATCCAGGGGTTTTCCAACAACATGGCAGGAGAAAGCGAAATGAGGTTGTCTGTCAGTTCCAGCGTCTCATTGACCCGCAAGGTTGTTTTGACTCGTGTGTCACGAAACACAGCCGGTGCGAATTCCATGAACCATCTGTTGTAGTAATCGATAGAAGAATCAATGTCAGATTTCCACAAATGGGGCTTGTCGTTGTTTATGCCCATTGGCCTTCCTTCTTATCGATTGTCGTCCTGTCTATTATAAACCCATTCCGATTCACTGCATTGCGCATTCTGAGAATGGAGCATATCTGTCAGTCCCTCATTCCAAGACCATCCCTTCAGGGCATGAACTCAGACTGAAGCTTGGGTTCGAGATTGGCTTGCCATCGACCATGGGTCTTGAAGAACCTCCTTGACAGCCACTCAGATAACGGTATCATGAGTATATGAACAAATATTCATATACTCATACAGGAGCAGATATGTCGGAACAGGAAAACAGCAGAGAGAAAACGCCTGACAACGGCTCAAAAGGCGGGGCGGAAACGCCTGACACCCGGGAGGACCACATGGCAAAGGTGCACGGCCACGGGGAGGGCCACATGGCAAAGGTGCATGGCCATGGGGAGGGCCACACGGCAAAGGTGCACGGCCACGGGGAGGGCCACGAAGCGAAAATGCCTGACCACGGGGAGGGTCACGTGACGAAGGTGTCTGGCCTTGAGCCTAAGGTGCAAGAAGGCTGCAAATACAACCATGATTGCGATTGCGATCACGCGGAAGAGGATTTCGCCCGCATCCAGAACGCTTTGGAGGCCATTCCCCAGGAAGACCTGATTGTCACTGCAACCGAGATATTCTCGTCCTTGGCCGATTCCACGCGATTCCGTATCCTTTCTGCGCTTTCGGCGGGGGAGCTTTGCGTGAGCGACCTTCTGTGCGCTACCAGCGTCTCGCAATCTGCCGTCAGCCATCAATTGCGCTTCTTGCGCGACAAGAAGCTTGTGCGCGTCCAACGTGAAGGGCAGCGTGCACTGTATTCCCTGGCAGACGACCACGTGAAGAACTTGATAGACCTCGCATTAGAACATGCGATGGAATAGGAGGCTGAAATGACAACACCAGCGCAAGCCGTGATACCGAAGCCTTCTGTCGCGGACGGCACCGGCTGCACGTTCCCCCATAACGCCCCAGCCTTTGCGAAAGCAGACGGATGCGGGGAAGCTGTCCGCATGGCAGAAGGGCCCCATGCCTGCGGATGCGGGGAAGCTGCCCTGCCTACAACAGGGCCCGACACCTGCGGATGCGGGGAAACTGCCCGTGTGCCCGAGGCTCCCAGCTCTTGCGGATGCGGGGAAGCTGCCCGGCCTACAACAGAGCCCGATGCCTGCGGATGCGGGGACGCCCTCGCGTCAACGGGAGAAGCAAGTTCCTGCACAAGCGCAACAAACGCCGTTTCAACAGAAGGGCCAAGCTGCTGTTCAGGGGGTTGCGCCTGTAGCAGCGACCATCAAGATGGAATGAAGCCCCATGAGAAGGTCGCCCTTGCGGTAGCTGGATCCTTTGTGGCATTAGGCCTTGCTGCTGAATACCTTTTCGCAAACGAGCTCTTCGTGATGCTTGCTTCGGCTATCGCCATCATTGCCGGCTTGGTCATCGTGCTGCCCGAGACGCTGGAATCGCTCAAGGCTCGATCCATCGACATCAACGTGCTTATGGTGGTCGCCATAATAGGCGCCGTGTATGTACGGGCATACGAGGAAGCGGCGGCGGTTCTCTTCCTGTTCTCGGTCGGGGAATACCTGGAAGGGCGTGCCATGCGCAAGAGCAACGATGCCATCAAGGACCTGGCAAAGCTGGCTCCTGACACCGCCTTGGTCGTGCGTGAGGGAAAGACCCTCGAGGTGCCCACCGACCAGGTTGCGAAAGGTGAGACCATCGTGGTGAAGCCGGGGATGAGCGCTCCGTTGGATGGCATCATCACCAAAGGCTCATCAGCCTTCAATGATGCCGCTGTCACCGGGGAAAGCATCCCTGTGTACAAGGATGCGGGCGATAGGGTGTATGCTGCGTCTTTGGCAGTCGATGGCTTCTG
>JAIRPR010000072.1 GCA_031256895.1 Coriobacteriaceae bacterium | reverse complement strand
CGGTCTGGCCGGAAGTTGAAGAAGAGCAGCATGTCGCCATCTGCTATGCCCCGCGCATCGAAGCACACCGGCTCTACGAACTCGTCGCTGATGCCCGCGTCATAGGATCGCTGGAGGGCATCGGCAGCGCAAAGGTCGGTGCCAACGCGACCCATCACCATGTTGTGGTAAGCCGCTTCGACCCTCTCCCAACGGTTGTCGCGATCCATGGCGAAATAGCGCCCTGCCATGCTGGCTATCGCTATGTGGGTGGCACCGCCCCCCAAAGCGGCGATCCGTTCCTCAAGTTCGGCCAGGTACACAAGGCCGCTCTTGGGCGGCACATCGCGGCCGTCCATGAAGCAATGAACCCTGACCTCGGGAACCCCGCAAGCACAGGCGTAGCGCAAAAGCGCGTAGAGATGCTGGTTGCTTGAGTGGACCCCACCATCGGACAGAAGCCCCAACAGGTGCAGCACCGAACGCTTGGCTTTTGCTTGCTCGAATGCCTGCGTGATGACGGGGTTCTCTGCCAGCAGGCCTTCCTCGCAGGCCTGGTCGATGCGGGTAAGCTCTTGGGCTACCACGCGTCCGGCACCGATGTTGAGGTGTCCGACCTCGGAATTACCCATCTGCCCCGCAGGCAGGCCGACTGCCTTGCCCGATGCCTCGAGCGCCACCCAGGGGTGCCTTGCGAACAGGGCGTCAAGGCAGGGGGTCTTCGCCTGGGCGATCGCATTTCCCGGCGATGCGGGCGCAAGCCCGAAGCCGTCCATGACTATCAGGCAGGCGGGGTTTCGACGGCTTGTCACAGGCAGGCCTCGACCAGCTGCACGAAGCTCTTCGCATCCAGGCTGGCGCCCCCCACCAGGCCGCCGTCGATATCCTCCATCGCAAGCAGCGCTGCAGCGTTGCCCGGGTTCATCGACCCGCCGTAGAGTATGCGCATCGCGGCGGCCACCGGGGCGCCGAACAGGTCGGCCACGGTGGCACGGATGGCAGCACAGACCTCTTCGGCCTGTTCAGGGGTTGCCGTACGTCCGGTGCCGATTGCCCAGACAGGCTCGTAGGCGACCAGCAAGGAATGCGCCTCGGTGGGTTCGAGGCCGGCGAATGCGGCCCTGACCTGTGCGCACACGAACTCGAGCGCCCTTCCCTCGTCCCGTACGGCCAAAGACTCACCCACGCACACGATGGCGCCAAGTCCGCCCTTGACCAGTGATCTCACTTTCTTATTGACCATCTCGTCCGTCTCGTTGAAAAGCCCACGGCGCTCGGAATGGCCCACGATGGAATAGGAGCAGCCTATCTCTTCTATCATGGGCACCGAGATCTCGCCGGTAAAGGCGCCTTTTTCCTCCCAATGGACGTTCTGGGCGGCCACCTTGATGCGCACCCTATCGAACTCGAGCACGGTGAGCACCGGCTTCAAGCCGATGGCAGGGGGGCACAGGACGATCTCGACACACTCGCGCCATTCCTTCTCGTAGTGGTTCGATATCTCCTGGGCAAGCACCACCGCCTCTGCAATGGTGTTGTTCATCTTCCAATTGCCCGCCATCATAGGTATCCGTGCCATTATGCAAGTCCTTTCTTACGTGAGCGAGTCGTGTCGGCCTTATGCTTCATCGGAGGCCCTTTTCCAGGGAGGCCTCTGATGATTGCAGAAGGCCTGAAGGTCGAGCGAAGCGTATAGGGACATACGTGAGCGAGACATGAAGGCCTTATGCTTCATCAGAGGCCTCCCTGAGGGGTAGAACGCCGGGAAGGGGCTTACCTTGCAGCATCTCCATAGACGCCCCGCCGCCGGTCGAGATGAAGGTCATCTTGTCGGCCAGGCCGAAGCGGTTGACCGCGGCCACGCTGTCGCCGCCGCCGATGATGGTTTTGGCCTGCGTGTTCCCGGCCATCGCCAAGGCGACCTCACGGGTGCCGGCCGCGAAGGCCTCCATCTCGAACACGCCCATGGGGCCGTTCCAGAACACGGTGGCCGCGGCCTGGACGGCCTTTGAATACCTTGAGGCCGTGGCAGGGCCTATGTCGAGGCCCATCATGTCGGCAGGGATGCTGTCAGCTGGTACCAACAGGGTGTTCGCGTCTTCGGCAAAGGCATCGGCGGCCACGATGTCAAGGGGGAGCAGTATCTCGGTGCCGCGCTCCTTCGCATGGGCGAGGGTCTGCTTGCAGCGCTCTACCCAATCCTCTTCCTTGAGCGAGGCCCCCACTTCCATCCCTTGGGCGAGCAGGAAGGTGAAGCACATCCCCCCGCCTATCACCAGTGTGTCACAGACGCCCAATAAGGCCTCGATGACCTTTATCTTATCTGACACCTTCGAGCCGCCTAATATGGCCACAAATGGCCTCTCAGGGGCTTCTAGCATACCCGAGAGGGTGTCTACCTCGCTTGCGAGAAGGAACCCCGCATAGGCAGGAAGCAGCGCCGCCACCCCTGTGGTGGAGGCATGGGCACGATGGGCGGTGCCGAAGGCATCGTTCACGTAGACGTCGCCGAAGGCGGCAAGCTGGGCGCAGAAGCCTGGGTCGTTCTTCTTCTCACGCGGGTCGAAGCGCAGGTTCTCAAGCAGGAGGACCTGCCCTGCGGCCTGTGAGCGCGCCTTTTCCTGGGCATCGGGCCCGGTGACGTCGCCCGCCATGAGCACCTCGGCATCCAAGAGCCGTGCCAAGTGCCTGGCCACCGGAGCCAACGAGAAGGCCTCCTCGAAGCCGGTGCCGGCAGGCCGGCCCAAATGGCTCATCAGCACAGGCAGGCCGCCTTGTTCCAGGATGTGTCGGACAGTGGGAAGGGCCGCCCTGATGCGGGTGTCGTCTCCGACCTCGCCCCCTTTCAGGGGCACGTTGAAGTCCACGCGGGTGAGCACCCGTTTGCCCGCAAGGTCGGCCTGTGCGATTCCCCTTATTCCCGGCATGGCTGCACCCCCGCCTTACAGCATCATCTTGGCAAGGTCGGCCACCCGGTTCGAATAGCCCCATTCGTTGTCGTACCAGGCGATGACCTTCACGAAGTTCCCTTCGCCGCCCAACACCATGGTGAGCTTGCTGTCGAAGGTCGATGAGTGCGGGTCGCCCACGATATCGACCGAGACTATCTCGTCGGTGGTGTAGGCCAGGATGCCCGCCATGGGGCCTTCCGCCGCTGCCTTCATGGCGGCGTTTATCTGTTCAGCGGTTGCCTCGCGTTCAAGCTCGACCGTCAGGTCCACCATGGAGCCGTCGGGGGTGGGCACCCGGGTAGCAAAGCCGTCGAGCTTGCCCTTCAGGGCAGGCAGCACCAACGAGACCGCGCGGGCGGCGCCGGTGGTGGTGGGTATCATGGAAAGCGC
This sequence comes from Coriobacteriaceae bacterium, assembly GCA_031256895.1. GTDB lineage: Bacteria > Actinomycetota > Coriobacteriia > Coriobacteriales > Eggerthellaceae > WRIS01. Next base: position 2,947 of record JAIRPR010000072.1, on the reverse strand, counting down.
TGCCGCCCGGGCACGGCGCAGGTCCTTGTGAGGAAGGTCGAGTATCTTCTGGTCGTTGGTGTAGGCGTGTATGGTGTTCATATAGCCGCGCTTGATGCCGAAGCTGTCCAGCAGCACTTTTGCCACCGGCGCCAGGCAGTTCGTGGTGCAGGACGCGTTCGACACGATATGGTGGGCGTCCTTGTCGTAATCCTGGTCGTTCACGCCCAGCACGATGGTGATGTCCTCGTTCTTTGCCGGGGCAGAAATGATGACCTTCTTCGCCCCCGCCTGGATATGCGCCTTCGCTTTCTCGCCATCGGTGAAGAAGCCGGTCGATTCGACCACGATGTCCACGCCCAGGCTGCCCCAGGGAAGGTTTGCCGGCTCGCGCTCGGAAAGCACCTTGACCGCATGGCCATCGGCAATGAAGCCCTCGTCGGTCGCCACGACCTCCTTGAAAGCCCGCCCATGGATGGAATCGTACTTCAACAGATGGGCCATGGTGGGGATGTCTCCCAGGTCGTTTATGGCGACGACCTCCAGTTCTGGGTCCTTCGCCATAGCGCGGAACACCAGGCGCCCGATGCGCCCGAACCCGTTGATACCTACCTTTACTGTCATGCGAGTCTCCTTTCATCAGCCCTCGGATGGCCTTGGCCTGGCAACTGCCTTACAGCCGGTTCCCGAAAGCGCCCCTTGGCGCCCCAGGTGCGGCCTCCCCCGCAACCGTCCATTGCCGAGGCGTTGCGTGGTCTCCAACTTTCATGCGCCTATCATAGCGCATCCTGGCCGTTCGCCCCGCCCCGAACCGTGAATGTCGCTTAATCTCCGCACGGCGGCCAGCCGCGGAACCAGCGCATAGCTGGGAGGAACGTCCCCGTTTCAGCGCATCGCTGGAAGTGCGGACGTTTTCCCTTACTCCGCCTTATTCGCCAAAATGAGGTCAGGAGTCTGCAAAAGCCGCTGCATCCTGCAAGCTGGCAACCCGAAGTGCCTGCTGGCTGTCATTGGGCACGACCCCGGCTTAGATGAATAGTCAACCCCAGCGGTTCCGCTTGCCAGACGTAACGAAACCGGCCGAGGCTGATTTACAGGCATAGGGCAGCTGTGTTACAATGTTGTTGTACTGTACAACATAAGGAGAAGACATGGATGCAATGGTGACTGCGCGTATGCCGCAGGCAAAGAAAGAGATCGGCAACGCCGTCCTGGAACGCTTAGGTATGAACGTTTCAAGCGCCATCAACCTGTTTTACGACCATCTGATTGAGAACGGTTCACTGCCCTTCGATGAAAAACCGCTTCTTACGCCCGAAGAGGTTATAGCACGTATTGCTCTTGTTGATTCAATATCCCTTGAGACGGACAACCGGTTCAGCCATATGGATGATGCTTCCATCAGGCGCGATCGTCTGGGAATCTGAGATGGAGCCAATCGAACAGGGTTGTTTTCTGCTTGGCAATACATGCGCAACGGTTACCAGGGGCGTATGACATGTCTGGCTTGACCAAAGAACCCAAAACGCGGCCACTCAAGCTCTTGCTTGACACCAATGTCGTCATCGACTTCCTGGCGGTAAGGGAACCATTCTATGCCGATGCCCGAAGGATAATGCTTCTGGGTGCCTTGAAGGAAGCGGAGTTATGGCTCAGCTCCCATCAAGTCAATGATGTGTTCTCTGTGGCAAGCGAAGGCGGAAGGAAATCTCTCGGCCAATCCTGCCAAGAAAGGATACGCAGTCTGAGGTCCTTCATGCGCATCTGCACCGTGCAAGAGGCAGATATCGATGCAGCCCTTGACCTGTATTGGACAGACCTTGAAGATGCCTGTGTATGCTGCTGTGCCCAGAAGATCAAGGCCGACTTCATCGTCACCCGTGATTCCAAAGGCTTTGCAAGGTCCCCCATCCCCCCAAAGCCTCCTGACGACCTCTTTTCCTGGCTCAAGGAGGAACGTGGCCTTGTCTATGAAGAGGTCTTCTTGAGCCGTTGAGTCGTCTGAGACGGGGCGTTGACCGTCCCTTGTCTCGTCCTTTGTCACATTCGTCGGGCAGGACGTGCGCGTCTTAGCGTGCGCCGCTTTCCTTCTTGGCCTGGGCTTCGGCGGCCAGCTGCTCGATGCGGCGGACGCGATGGTACACGGCCGACTTCGACAGAGGCGGGCTTGCGTGTGCACCAAGCTCCTTCAGGGTGGCATCGGGGAAGCTCACCCGCAGCCTGATGAATTCCTGCAGGGCGGGGGCAAGGTTCTCCATGCCGTAGGCGTCTATGACGGCGCGGATCGCGAAGATCTGGTCGACCGAGGCGTGGGCGCTCTTCGCCTGATTGGCTATCTCGGCGTTGGTCATCCGGTTCACATCGTTGCGCACGCTCTTGACCACCCGTTCGTTCTCTAAGGCCAGGGCGCATTGGTGGGCGCCGGCAAAGGCCAGGAACTCCAAGATGGCGGTGCCGCTTTTCAGGTACACCATGAAGGTGTTGCGCCGCGACATGACCTTTGCCATGATCCCCTTCTGCGCCATGAGGTCAACGATGCCCGTGGCCAGCGCCTCCGATTCCACGGTTATCTCGAAGTGGAAATCGCCCCGGGGGTTCGATATGAAGCCGCTGCCCAGGAAGGCGCCGCGCAGGTAGGCGGCTATGCAGCACTGCTTCTCGACCAGCTTGGGGCTGATCCCCATCTCCAGGCCCTCGCCGGCAAGCACGCCCATGTCGATGAGGGATCCTTGCAGGGCGGGCTGCGAAGGCACCTCGATAAGGTAGTTCGGCGTCCGATGCAGCACGCTCCTGCGCATAGTGAGGTTCGTCTTGAGGTGGTACAGGGTATGGAGCAGCTTCACGACGAGGCGCGCCACGCTGGGCACGTCGGTCGCGACCTCTACCCGGTACCTTCCGGGGCCTCCGAAGAACAGCGTGCCCTCGATGCGCACCAGGGCGGCCAGAGTGGCCTTCTCGCAATGGCTGC
>JAIRPR010000208.1 GCA_031256895.1 Coriobacteriaceae bacterium | reverse complement strand
ATGGGAAACCGCAACCAAGGACATTCCGAATCTTCTTCGATTCTGCGATCAGTTAATTGGGGGGTTGGAATACACGGAGACTGACGGAACATAGTGTCATCCGGAGACACTTGGGAGGACACAGTGCGAAACTCCCAGCATCTGTAGAAACGGCAATCTGCCCCGCAGCCAGCATCTTGAAGCGTGTGTTTCGTAAATAAAGCTTTCCACTTTGAGCGTTGAGCGCCAAGCGAAAAGCGGTCACGCTCTTTTTGGAAAAAATACTTGACGAAACACACACTCGCCTCCAACGAAAGTGGCTAGCACGCGGGCTTCAAGCAAGGCCTGGGGATCGCCAGTGAAGGGATCCAGATCCAAGAGGGTGATGTCGGCCAGCATCCCGGGTGCCAGGCTGCCCAGCTCGTGCGAGCGCCCAACTGCCTGGGCGCCGCCCCGGGTGCAGGCATCCAAGGCCTCGGCCAGATTGATGCGTTCCTGGGGCTGCCAGCCGCCTTTCGGCCAGTGGGTGCCTGCGTCCTGCCGGGTAACCGCGGTATACAGGTTCTCCAAGGGGTCGATGCCCACGACAGGGGAGTCCGTACCGAAGGCAAGTTTCACTCCCCGGTCCATAAACGTGCGCAATGGCCACATGTCAGGCAGTCGGGCATGCCCTAGGTCGCGCTCGGGCCCTCCGGGGTCAAGGGTCATATGGGCTGGTTGCACCGATGCAAGCACGTCAAGGCGGGCAAGGCGGTCGATATCGTCTTGCTGGATGTTCTCCAGATGCTCCAGACAATGCTGGCCTTGCGGCGCACCGAAACGCGCTAAGGCCTCTTCAAAGATGTCAAGGGCTTCGTGTATCGCACCATCCCCGATGGTATGGATACGCACCGCGTAACCCCGCTGTGCAGCCCCCATCACCAGTTTGCGCATGGTTGCGGAAGGAAGGGTCAGCTTCCCCCGCTCACCGGGGAAGCGGGCGTTGGTATAAGGTTTTCCCAGGTAGGCGGTATGTTGGCTGGACACCCCGTCGAAGAACTGCTTGAGGCCGGGCACCTGCACCCGTTCATTGCCCGGTTCAGCCCCCTGTCCATCAGATTGCATCCCCGCAAAGCGGCGGCGCATTGCCTCGAAGCGGCTGAGATCGTCGGTCAGGGTGGGGAAGAGGTGCGCACGAAGCGGCAGACTGCCCTGTGCCAAAAGGTGGTCGTACAGGTCGTCGCGGATGAAATCGAGGCCTTGATGCGGGGTCAAGGCCATGTCGCAAAGCGAGGTGACCCCCTTGGACACGAGGTCCTTGAAGAAGGATGTGTACACGGATGCAAGCTCGTCGTTGGAAATAGTGGCCAAGATGCGCGGCATCAAGGCCATGGCTGCGCCTTCACGCACGATGCCGGTGAGCTCCCCCTGGCTGTCGCGGTCGAAGCCTTCCTGGGCAGAGGCGGATATGTTGTTGATGCCCAGTTCGCACAGGGCACAGGAGTTCAGCCACAGGGTGTGGGCATCCCCCGAATACAAGGCCACCGGGCGATTCGGGTAGACGGCATCGAGGGAGGCCTTGCTGGGCAGAAGGGGCGGGTCCCACCGGTATTCCCGCCAGCCTTGCGCCAGAAGCCAGCTGCCCTGTGGGCGGCGGGCGGCAAGCGGTGCCAGTGCTGCCACGTAGTCCTGCTCGCTCTTGCCCCGGTAGCTCAAGGCCAAGGGCGAACGGTAGAGTGCCGAATGGAACACGTGCAGGTGGGCATCGTGGAAGCCGGGCATCATGAGTGCCTTGCCGAAGTCGCGCACCCGGGTATGCGGGCCTTGGAAGCGAAATGCCTTGTCGGCAGGGCAGATGCCGATGACACGCCCTTGGGCTATGGCCAGCGCAATGCGGCAGGCTCCCTGTTGCTGCAACCCTGGCTCTGACCGGTGGCGGCCACCGGTTGCTTCGCCCGCACTCGGCCATGCTGGGGCCTTTTGCCCCAGGAAGGCTGCGGCAACGCCTTGTTGAATAGGCGCTTCCCCCTGGGCATCCAGGGCAAAGGAAGCACTTTGTAAGGTTTGGGCCCTTAAGCCAGCGAACAGGTTGTCGCTTATCAGTATCAGCTCGGCATCCATGCAATCACTCCGATCGTTAAAGCGTCCTAATCCTCGTATGAGGATTGAAGGATAACGGCATGATAGGCCCTTTTCGCCCGTCTTTCAATGCAGCCGTATTCCCGATGTGTATTTTCTCATGTTGGGGTTCCCGTTCAGAACCAGGGAAAACGCGACGAGGCTGGGGCATGGGCGGGGAACGGGGGCGGTCCAGCTGGGAGCGGGACAGACAATATGACCCGAGCCCTGCCGGCCGCACCGCCGCAAGTGCTCGGGAAGCAAGAAGGCCCCTTTGTGCCGAAGCCATCTGAGGCGCCGTGGGTCGTTGCTGCTTTAACTGTCAGTAGTAAAAAACCGGTACGCGCAGCCGTGCCACAGACACAGGAAGGAGCCTTCTCATGGCACAGTATACCATCAACATGACGCACAGGTGGTATCTGCGGATATGAGAGTGCTGAGCAGCAGATCAACGATTTGCATTAAGCGAGGGCGGGCAAGGGATGATGTCGATACAGTGGGGCCGATCCCTTCTCGCATTCGTCACGCTCTTGACCCTTAACGACTCCTTTGAAGTGCAGGCTTAACCGTTCAGCAGTTGTTCCTTAAGGTATTCTTCGGCATTGCCTAGCTCGTATTCGACCTCGAGAGAATAATAGTCTATTATGGTCTTGGCAACTCTGAAGACCTGCTCGGGAGTTCCCTTCTGGCCGATGCCAACATATTCCTCCCATGCCTCCTCCCAGTCACTGTAGACCGCTCTGTCGAGCGAGGAGAATGACCCATATGCACCAAATTCGCCAGGCATCATATCAGAAAGCATGTTTCCTAGCTGATCGTAATACTCATCGGTCACAAAATAGTATTTGTCAAGGATCTCATAAACTTTGATGTATGCTGACTCACTGTCCATTATTATTGCCTTTCTCCACAGCATCATAGCACCATTCAGAGGAATATTTGTCTGTCCAGCCTATGGTGGGTACGACTGTCAGCCCCTGGGTCTGCCAAAAAGCAGCACACCACCTATTCCTGAAGGTGTTGTAGATTTGCAATGCCAATGACATATCCAAGTAGAGCGAGAAATCCGGGGAGAGCACCTGCTTGTACTGCTTAAGGCGCTCCACGTATTTTTCCGGACGCTTGAAGACCTCATCGAAGCAGTCGTCGTACTCGAAGAAATGCACCGTGGCATCCGCGCCTCTTTTCATTCGGGGCAGTGTCCGAGAAGCGGATGAGCTTGAGGTCATCGAGGTTGACCGGCTGCTTTTCCACATAGGGGAACTGGTACTTGCCATAGGTGAGGAACTCGTGATAGAAGTAGCGATCCTGGGTGCGCTCTTCGGCAGGCGCTATCGGGTAGGCCTTTATCATCTTGGCACGCCTTTCTGTGCGCTAGGACAATCATATGCGTGCATTATAGCATGGCAGAGCTGAGCTGACATTCATCGCCTTAATGCGGCGCGAGCCTGGAGCAAGAACTCGCAAAGGTAAACACGGGGCTGGCAGGGGCTGGGGGGGACACAGGGACGGTTCATCTGTCCATTTTCCCAGATGGGAAAATGGACAGATGAAC
>JAIRPR010000178.1 GCA_031256895.1 Coriobacteriaceae bacterium | reverse complement strand
GTCCGGCGAGCCGTACAGCCTGAAAGCCGCCTGGCTGCAGACCGTGAACCCCCTTGCCTGCACTGGCCCCGACCCCAGGCGGACGCTTGCCGCTTTGGACAGGCTGGAGTTCATCGTAGCCGTCGATATCTTCATGACCCCCACCATCATGGCGTTAGCCGACATCGTGCTTCCTGCGGCCACCTTCCCCGAACGCAACGGCATCCGGGTGGGCGATGGCGTCCAAAGGGGCGAATCGATCAACAAAGTCACCCAGATCGGCGAATGCCGTTCAGACATGCAGATAAACCTTGAACTGGGGCGTATTCTTGCACCTGAAGCCTGGCCTTGGGAAACGGTAGAGGAGATGTTCACCCACATTCTCAAAGACACGGGAATGACCTTCGAAGACCTGCAGGCTATGGCTCCCGCTTATCTTCCCTTCGAGTACCGCAAGCACGAGAAGGGGCTTCTGCGGCCCGACGGGCAAGTGGGCTTTGCCACCCAGACAGGCCGTATTGAGCTCTATTCGCTGTTGTACGCCAGCCTGGGCCTGGACCCGCTCCCTTGGTTCGAAGAGCCGGTGCCCGGTCCTGGGTCGACGCCGGAGCTGCTTGAGGAATACCCCTTGATCCTGACGACAGGGGCCCGCCAATTGGGCCTGTTCCATTCGGAGCATCGCCAAATACCGCACCTGCGTGCCTTGCATCCCGATCCGATCCTGCAGATACATCCCCAGGCAGCAGCCCGCTATGGGTTGACGGATGGCTGTTGGGCCTGGGTTGAGAACGACAAAGGCCGCGCCAAGCGCAAGGTCTGCCTGACCACAGCACTAGATGAACGTGTCTGTTCCACCGATCATGGCTGGTGGCGGCCAGAAGCCGCACCCGAGCTCGAAGATGGCTTGTTCGACCTTTGGGATATGAGCATCAACCAGCTCATATCGTGGCAGCCGGGCTCCAGCGGCCTGGGCAGCAATTACAAGACCCTGCTCTGCAAGGTCTATCCGGTGGGAAAGGAAGGTGAATGAGCCGATGGAACGGTTTGGAATCCTGGTCGACTACGAATGGTGCTCGGGTTGTCTGTCGTGCGTTGTGGCGTGCCAGATGGAAAACGACCTGCCTGCGGGACGCTCGGGAGTGACCATCAACGAGATAGGGCCATGGAAGATAGAGGGGCAGCGCTGGCAGCACGATTTCCAGCCGGCTTTCACGAGCGAGTGCAACCTGTGTGCTGCCCGCAGGGCCAAGGGAAAGCTGCCGAGCTGTGTCCAGCATTGCCAGGCGGCAGTGCTTGATTTCGGGAAGGTCGAAGACCTTGTGCCGAAGCTTTCAGGAAAGGGCAGGCAGTCGCTGATAGTGCCCTGCTGAGCAACCACAGCCTGGGATGACCGTGCTTCGTCAAAGAATCGGGGGATCCCAGGTGGCTCATAAAGTGACAGGACGGGGCATCCGTTCGGATGCACGAAAGCAAAGAGAGGAGTCATCGTGCAGGAAACACAGCAGCACAACCCTGGCCATTTGGGCAGCGACCCCCAGAAGGTAAGAGGGAAAACAATCGTCAAAGGGCTCGGCTTCAACAGCTTCGGCATTGGCACCAATGCCTGCTATGTCGATATCGATGAAGAACGCGACGCGATTCTGCGTATCCGACCGCTGCGTTATACCGACCACTATACGCCCGAGGATTTGAACGCGTGGAAGATCGAAGCCCGGGGCAAGACCTTCGAACCCGGATTCAAGACCTTGATCTCACCTTTGTCATTAAGCTACAAGAAGCGCATCTACTCCAAGAACCGCATCCCCTGCCCCCTCAAACGCGTTGATTGGGACCCCGAGGGCGCCCGCAACCCACAGAACCGCGGAACAAGCGGCTACACAAGGATCAGCTGGGATGAGGCAGCCAAGCTCATCGCAAAAGAGATAAAACGGGTGCATGACTCCTATGGCCCGGCATCGGTCTTGTGCGAATACGACGGCCATGGCGAGACGAAGATCGTCCATGCCTCGCATGGGTGCATGACAAAGATGTTCGAGCTTTGTGGCGGCTTCACTTCGCAACAGCGCAATCCCGACAGCTGGGAGGGATGGTATTGGGGTGCCAAGCACATCTGGGGAATGGATCCACTTGGCCAGAACTCCCTGCAGAACAACTGTGTCAAGGACGTGAGTGAAAACGGCGATGCCCTGCTGTTCTGGGGTTGCGACCCCGAGACCACGCCGCTTGGATGGGGCGGCTATATGGCCTCGCGCCTCTGTTTCTGGTTCACCGATATAGGAGTCAAGCAGATCCATATATCGCCCGACGTCAACTACACCAATGCCGTTCATGCAGACAAATGGATCCCCGTGCTCCCCAACACCGATGCGGCCTTGCAACTGGCTATCGCCTATACGTGGATAACCGAAGGGACCTACGATGCCGAATACCTGGCAAGCCATGCAGTCGGCTTCGAGAACTTCGCGCATTATGTCATGGGCGGTGAGGACGGTATCGCGAAGACCCCGAAATGGGCCGAGGCTATCTGTGGCGTGCCCGCCTACACCATCAAGGCGTTCGCCCGGTATTGGGCATCGAAGGCCGTATCCATAGTCCACTGCAATGGAGGCAGCTACATCCGTTCGACCTTCTCACACGAGCCAGCCCGCCTGGAAGTGGCGCTCTTGGGGATGCAAGGCCTGGGTAAGCCGGGCGCCAATCAGTTCAAGCTCTTGGAGTGGACCCTGTTCGGCATCGAGACCGTCACACCCCTGCCGCCTTCGACCAATATCCCTAACATCGGCCCTGCATACCGTGGTTGGGTCAAGGGTGCGCAGCCCAGCTTCATTCCCAAGACCATGATACCGGAGGCCTTGATGAACCCGCCCATATCGTGGTACGGGCATATCGGTGCCGGGCTGCCGCGCGAAGACCAGTTCACCGGCCCTTATACCTTTCCTTTGGAAGGAAACGAGAGGATCCATATGGTCTGGAGCGACACCCCTTGCTGGGAGACCTGCTGGAACGGCGGCTACCATATGCAGGACGCCTTGCGCCATGAGAGCATCGAATGCGTGGTCGTCCAGCATCCTTGGATGGAAAACGAATGCCTATTGGCCGATATCATCCTGCCGACAAACACCAAGTTCGAGACCGAGGATATCGGCACCGATTCCGACAGCGGGCAATGGAACACCGTTTTCTGGGAGCAACGCGCCATCAACCCCCTTGCAGACTCGAAGTCTGATAAGGAAGCGGTTGCCGAGGTCGCCCGTGCCTTGGAGGCCTATGGTGGCATCTACGAGGACCTGTACAACCGCTACCTTGGCCACAAGACCGATGACGAATGGATAAAGGTCGGCTTTGATTCATGCGGCGCCCCCGAATCGTTGAGCTTCGATGACTTCAAGGAGAAGCAGTTCTACCCCTTCCCCACACGGAAGGATTGGAAGGAGATGCCCGCCGGGCTCATCGGTTTCTATCGAGACCCTGAGGCAAACCCGCTCCAGACGCCCAGCGGCAAGCTGGAATACTACTCCACCTCGTTGGCCTATTACTTCCCCAACGACAAGGAACGTTCGCCCATACCCCGCTGGGTGGACAAGAGCGATGAACACGAAGAACGCACCTACCTGCCTCGTGGCCGTCAATACCCCTATCTGTTGGTGAGCAACCATCCGCACTTCAGGGTGCATGCCCAGCATGACGATGTCACCTGGCTGCGCGAGATAGAGACCTGCAAGGTGACCGGCCCCGACGGCTACAAATACGAGCCTATCTGGGTGAACCCCAAAGATGCTGGGAAGCTCGGCCTTAAAACGGGCGACATAGCCAAGATCTACAACGAAAGAGGCGGCGTACTGGGCGGCGTCATCGTGACCGAAAGGATAATCGAAGGCGCCATCTACCAAGACCATGGGTCCCGTGTCGATACCATCGTCTTGGGCGCGGGTGGCTTGGACCGGGGCGGCGCCAACAACCTGATCGCGCCCAAGGCCACGACATCCAAGAACTCTGCAGGCGAAGTGACCAGTGGCTTTTTGGTCAACATCGAGAAAGTCGATGTCTTTGCCCTGGCCAAGCAATATCCCGAGGCCTTTTCGCGTGCCTTCGACAAGGATTGCGGCTTGATTGCTTCAGTACGTATAGTAGAAGAGGTCTGATATGAGCAAGGTGTTTGTTTTCGATCACAGCCGTTGCAATGGCTGCCGTAACTGCCAGCTGGCCTGTAAGGACGAACATGTCGGCACCGACTGGCTGCCCTATGCGCTTTCCCAGCCGGATACCGGCCAGTTCTGGCTCAAGCTGGAGGAAAGGGTACGGGGGCAGGTACCCAAGGTGAAAGTAGCTTACACGCCGGTGCTGTGTCAGCACTGCGCCTCGGCTCCTTGCCGGGATGCTGCCGAAAAGGCGGGAAAGCCCGATGCGGTCTACCGCCGCGATGACGGGCTGGTAATCTTCGATCCCGCTTTCAGCGGCGATCTCTCTCTCGCCACAGCCCTTGTGGAAAGCTGCCCTTTCTCTGCAGCTTGGCTCGATGAGACACGGGGATGCGCCCAGAAATGCACGGGATGCGCGCATCTGGTCGATGCCGGGGAGCTTCCGCACTGCGTGGACGTCTGCCCGCATGAGGCTCTGCGTTTCGGTGAGGAAGAGGATTTCGCCGCCGAGATAGCCGCCGCAGGGTATCTGCTTGACAGCGAAGCGTCTGCGGCTTGCAAGCCCCAGGTCTATTACCTCAACAAGCCGAAGCGCTTCATCGGGGGCATTGTGGTCGACCTCGAGATTGATGAGGTTCTCATCGGTGCGAAGGTCACCCTGGAGAACCTTGAGACCGGTGACGTGCGTGCCTGCGAGACCGATGAGTTCGGCGATTTCTGGTTCCAACAGATAGATGCTGCTCATTACAAGGTCTATGTTGAAGCCCAGGGCTATATGACCCGCGTTGTCGAGGCGTCATGCGTCCATGAGGACATAAATATAGGCCCTGTTGCGATGTCACGCGCCTTCGGTGAGGCCGTCGGCTAAGGATGCTTGTCATGATGGCAAGGAACAGGGAAAAGATGCGGGAAGAAGTGTTCGGGGCACCGGAGGCTTTGCAGGCGCCGGGGAATCTGGAGGCTCCGGCTGGTTTGCAGGCGCCGGGTGTGCTGGCGGAGCCGCAGGCGCTTGCGGTGCCGCAGGTGCCACAAGCGCCGCAGGATCCACAGGCTCCACAGAGGCCGGAGGCACCCGAAGCACCGCAGGCACCGCAGCCACGGAAAGCTAGGGGAACATCCCAACAGAAAGCCTTCTATGGTTGGAAGCTCGCGGTGATAGTGGGTTTTGTCTACCTTTGTTCGGGTGATGCGGTACTGCCCACTGCGACCATCGTTAACCCCATGATGATGGCGGATTCCCAGGTGAGCCTTTCGGGTACGGTCATCGGTGCCGGTTTTTCGCTGTTCGTGCTGATGCAGGGCATACCGGGGCCTTTCATCGGGCATCTTATCGAACGAAAGGGCGCCCGGTTCGCCATGGTCCTTGGCGCCTCCATCATGTTGGTAGGAGGCCTTGCCATGCTTTTCGTGGTGCGTTCGGCTGTGAGCTATCTGTTCGTGTTCGGCATAGTCCTCAGCGTGGGCTCTATCATGGCAGGCTTGCTGTCGGTGCAGACCACCATCGGCAACTGGTTCGTCCAACAAAGGGGCAAGGCCATGACGCTTGCCATGTGCGTTGCCGGCATCGGCGCCATCCTTGTGCCGTTCATCGTGAACCTGCTTGTCGAGGCAAGCGGTGGGGCATGGCAAAGCGGCTGGTACCTGGAGGTTGCTTTAGCGGCAATCCTCATACCGCTTGCCCTGTTCTTCGTGAAGAACAAACCGGAAGAGATCGGGCAGGTGCAAGACGGCATCGACGGGGGCGCCAGTGCCCCCGTCGAAGGCTTGCAGGATAAGAGAATCGGATCGACGAAAAGGAAAGGAGGAAGCAATGGAGTCTACAAGAACCCATCGACCGTCAAGTTCAGGCACTCGGTCCGCCATCCAGCTTTCTGGCTGATTGCTTTGACCGGCACCGGTGGCTTTGCCGCATACACTTTGGCCGCATCCCAGGGAGTGATCCACTTCAACTCGCTGGGCTTCGATCACGATGTCATAGTGGCTGCAGTCATGTGCATGGGCTTTGCGGGCTTGGGAGGAAGGCTTATAATCGGCTTGCGCTCAGATAAGACAGAGCCTGTCCGCCTTATGAGCTTTTCGCTTGCTGTGGTGATTGGGGGAATACTTGCAGCGGTCACCCTGAACCACCCTGTTGCCGCGTTCCTGTTCTATCTTTGTATGGGCTTTGGCTTTGGCGCGGTTGCTGCTTTGCTGCCGACTGCTGTTGCGAACTATTTCGGGATCGGCGAGTTCTCGAAAAACCTTGGCACCACCATGTTGATTACGACCCTGGTGGCGTCATGTGTTCCCGTCATCGGGGGATTCATCTACGATACGACGGGGACTTGCGTACCTGCGTTCTTAATCGTTGCCCTCATAGCAGCCCTTTGTGCCTGCTGTGGGTTGGCGGTCAGATTTCCTCAAAACTAAAACTAGGAGGTAAAGATGGAAAGTACGAATGTTTCTCTATCCAAACGCCTTACCGGCATCATCTTAGCGGTGGCTATTGTGGTGATCGCGTATCTTGTTCCGGCAAGCGATCAGCTCAGCCATGCGGGTGCAACCGCTTTGGGGCTCTTGCTGGCTTTGGTGGCGCTTTGGGTGACGGCGGCATTGCCGCTCGGCCTGGTTGCCATGGTCTTGCTGATACTTATGCCCCTGCTGGGAGTCGTCGATGGACTTGGTGGAGCTATGTCAGGTTTTGCAAACCCCATCATCTTCTTCGTTATCGCCATTTTTGCGATGCCGGTTATCATGATGAAGACCAAATGGGGGGTTCGGCTCATCAACCTGTTGCTCAATTGGACGGGCGCGAACTCACGAAAGCTGGTATTGGGCTTCATGATTGCAACCACCCTGATATCCACCATCATGAGCGATGTCCCGACCACAGTGCTCTTCCTGGGCTTTGCCTTCACCATCCTGAAGGCCATAGGGGCGAAGCCCGGCGAGACCAATCTTGGCAAATGCCTCATGATCGGCATTCCGGTTGCTGCGGTAACCGGCGGCGTGGCAACTCCGGCAGGCAGCTCGTTCAACGTATTGGCAATGACCGTGATGCAGCAGGCGACCGGCGAGACCATAAGCTTCCTCGACTGGACCGTGGTAGGCCTACCCGTGGCAATCATCATGACACCCATAACCTGGTTCTTCATCACCCAGTTCATCAAGCCGGAGCCGATCAGCGAAAGCGCTTTCGCTGACATCCGCAATGAAGGGGCGCAGGCCAAGAAGATCGAGCCGCTTGACATAAAGGTGCTGGTAATCATCCTTTCGCTGGTAGTTTTATGGATTGCCGGCAACTGGGTGAAGGAGCTCAACGTGACAACGGTTGCCGTTATCGGCCTGCTTGTCATGTTCCTGCCTGGCATGAGCCTTTTGACCTGGAAGGAACTGCAGAAGTCGGTGCCGTGGGGCTTGGTCATCATGATAGCCTGCATCATCGGCATCGGGGGTGCGGTGGCACAGACGGGTGCTGCTGCCTTCCTGGCGAATTCATTCCTCAACAGCGGTGTCCTTGACTTGGGCTTTTTCTTGTCCTTGCTTTTGGTGTGCCTGGTGATGTATGCCATGCACACGGTCTTCCCGGTAGGAGCTGCAATCATCAGCCTGTTCCTTCCCATACTCATCACGATGTGCGCGGCTTTCGGCGTTTCGCCGGCCGTTGTCACCATCATCACGGCAATCATCGTCGCCGGCAACTATGTCATGCCGGTCAATCCTACCGTCATGTTGACCTATGGCGAAGGCTATTACCAGTTCGGCGATATGGTAAAGACCGGCCTGATACCGGCCGTCCTGCTGTGCGTCATCATGACCCTTTGGGTGCCCTTCATCGTAGGGGTCCTGGGCTTCTGAAAGTGAAGCCCGCTTGAAGCCGAGCCTGCCAAGCGCAAACAGGGCCATTGTTGCATCATCGAGGCTCAGGGGCTTCACCAGTGATAGCATTGGCTATCAGGATATCTTGAAAGGAAGAAACATGTGTTTTAGACCACCGACCGTAGAATACGCCGATGGCAAATGCCCTGCGTGCGGCACCGCGAATATGCCTGGTGCCGGTACGTGCAAGTCATGCGGCCAAGCCTTGGCAGCCGGGGCGAACGCCCCCCAGGGCATCGGGGCGCCACCCGCGCCCGGTATGCCCGCACAACCAAGTGCCCCCGGAATGCCCAGCGTTCCTGGTGTGCCGCCCGTGCCTGGAGCATCGGGCGTCCCTGTGGTTCCCGGAGCTCCGCCCGTGCCTGGAGCATCGGGCATTCCCGGGGTTCCGAGTGTTCCGAAGGCACCGGGGGCAGTCTCTGCGGTACCGGCACCTGGGGTGCCTGGCTCTGTCCCGCCGCCACCAGTGGTCCGCTCACCGATATCGGTACCCGGGAAGCAATCGGACCATTGATGGTCGGACAGCCCTGGGTAAGCTCAACGTTGGAGTGACAACCTTTTCAGGCTAGGCAGGAAGCTTCAATCGGCCCGCTGTTTCCTGGAACCTGCCTTGATACACCGCTTGGCCCAAGGCAGACTCAAAGCGCTTCTTGGCTTCGGCTCCTATGCGTTCGAAGCCAAGAGCGCGGGCCGATTCGCTGATAAGCCCGTCAGCTTCGATACTGAGGGACTGGCGCAAGACGAACTCCATCGCGTTGCCTATCTCTTCAAGCGTTATGTCTTCGATGCTTCTGTCGCCCTTGTTCATGGTACGCCGGAATGCGCGCCATGCGGGGGCGACAACGCCTGCCGGCCACAAGAAGCCCTGCGCATCGATAGGGAATTCTCGGCGCACGATACCCGCGATCATCCTTTGCTTCCCCGGGCCGACCCGTAAGTACCTACAGCGTTTGTAGATGATGTAAACCAGGCGTTCGAGTGATACAGGGCCTTCTGTTGCAAGTGCCTCTTTGGTGATGGCACAAATGGTGGGGTAGGCGCTTTGTTCGCTGAGCAGGGTTGATTGTGGCCTGGTCGGCATAAGGGATACCGGCACGAATGCCGGGATACCAGATACGCCAGCGACAGGGGCACCGAGCGATCCGGCATTCGAGCGAGCGGAAGTGTTGTCAGAAGGCATCCCAGCCGAGCTGGCGTACGGGGCACCAGGAACAGGTAGGGCTGCTTGTGCCAGGGTTGCGTCTTGCAAGGGGGGTTGGGCTGGTTGATCGGGCTCGGGCTTGCTGGCAGCCTGTTGTGCCGAAGCCTCGGCGCTTATGCGATCCGCCAATCTGACGGTATTGCTGGATTCCTCAGAAAAGCTTGTCCCTTCTATCAGTGCGACCAGGCGGTCTATTTCGCCAGCGCTGTCGCGTACCCAGCCGGGAAGCCAGATCTGGGTGACAGCCGCCCATCCCTTTATCTGGCGCAGGAGCGCTTTGATGCCTTCCCGGTCAGCCACCGTGGGCAGCATCGCCCATAAGGGGGAATCCAGCATGATGGCGCAACGCCAGGCTTTGTCTTCTGGCCTCTTGATTGCAAGATCCAGCTTGAAGCTTGAAAGACCCCGATTGAAAGTGACCTGGTAGCCCCTGTCGCGAAGGGCTTGGGCAAGCTCATTTGCAAAAAAGCTCCTGGTGGGGCTGCCTGCCTGTTGGGCTTTCGATTGGTCTTCCTGCCCGCCTGCCTGCCCGGCGGCATGTCCGGTGCCCTGCCCGGCTGCTTGACCGGCGACCTGTACAGTGGCCTGCCCGTCGCCCTTCACGGTGGCCTGCCCGATGGCGTGTACGCCATCCACCTCAGCAGGCTGTCCGCCATCTTGCCCGATGACCTGTCCAGCAGGCTGCCGGTAACCTTGCCCGCCACCTTGTCCGTCGCCCTGCTTCGTACCTTGCGGGCAGGCTTGTCCTTCTTCCGCCGACCCTTCTGGCCCTGCATTGCCGGCCGCATTCCTGATCGTGCAGTCTTCAGCGAATTCAAGATATCTGCGCAAGTCATGAATGCCTTTTGATGATGAACGGGAAAGGTCGATGTCTTTGGGCATAAACGACGCGAACAGCAGCACCTTCTTCCGTGCCCGCGTGATGGCCACGTTCAGGCGGCGTTCGCCGCCACTCACGTTCAAAGGACCGAAGTTCAACGGCAGGATACCGGTTTTCGGATCGGGGGAAAAGGCAAGCGAGAACAAAATGACGTCACGTTCGTCCCCTTGGACGTTCTCCAGGTTCTTGACGAAGAGCTGCCGCTCGGCATTGTCGTTCAACGCCATTTGGACAAGCGGGTCAGGGCTGTTCTCCAGGGCATCCAGGATGTAGTCGCGTTGTTGGATGTTGAAGCACACCACTCCCAGCGATTCCCCCGCCTTGGCAGGGTCGTGCAACCGTGCGACGATCTCTTCGACGATGGCCTGTGCCTCGATGGGGTTGATGCGTTCCTTCCCACGGCTGAACTGGCCCTTGACGTTACGAAACTCTACTGCGGCAGCGCTTGAGATGTCCGGCTCGGGCAAGGTTATCAGGCGGTTCCCATAGTAGGCCTCATTCGAGAAGGCTATAAGGCTCTCTTCCTTGCTGCGGTAGTGCCATGCAAGCCACAGCTGGGGTATGCCTGATTCGACCGCTTCGGTCAGGATGCTTTCCAGATCCACTATTTCTTCAGGGGAATCTTCGACATCTTCTCTGTCCGAGGCGGTAGAGGTCTCCATGATGCGCGTCGGGGGCATCTGTTTGGAGTCGCCGGTGATGATGACGGAATCGCCCCTGCCCATGGCACCGATCGCTTGGGGAACACGGATCTGCGAAGCCTCGTCGAAGATCACCATGTCAAAATGCAGGGCTTCCGCATCAAGGAAATGGGCGACAGCGCCCGGGCTCATCATGAAGCAGGGGCACAGCGACAGCAGGGCGTCAGGGAAGGATCGCGTTATCTCACGGAAGGTCATGCCGCCGCGCTTGCGCTTTATCTGGCGTACTAACGAGGCTACTTCTCCCATCAAGCGGTCGGCATTGAACGGCCTGTTCCTGACGATGGTGTCGGGTATGGCCAAGACCGACATCTCGCGCAGGGCAAGGGCTGCGGCAAGGTAGTCTTCGACCTGCTGGCTATGGATACGGGGATCGAAACCTGTCAAGGCTTCGGTGTCCGCGCGTTCCCGGAAGGAAGCCTGGGCAAGCCCGCGCAGGAAGACCAGGGATGCCTCTTGTCGGGGGAAGGCGCAGCGGGCAAGCTTGTCGGCAAGATCGGCCGCCCCTTGGGCAATCAAGGCGTTCAGCGGGTCGCGCAGCCTTGTGAAGCGCTGCGCTTGAAGGCTTCCGTTGTGTGCCACATCAGCTTCCCAGAGGGGGGCGTCCTGTTCCCAGGCAGCCAGAAAGGAACGCCCGCCGAGCCATTGGGCTATCGAGGTCTCGTCGGCACCGGTGCATTGAAGCCAGTCATCCCAGGTGCGGCCGATGTCGTGCAGTATCCCCAGGGTTGCGTCATCTGCGGGCACCGCAGACACCAGCTCCCATAAAGGCGGTAGGGCGTTGCTCAACCAAGCGGCAAACACGCAGTTCGTATACAGGCGCTCGAAGTATCGCAATGCCTCGGGAAGTGCAGGGTTCCAATCAGGCGGCAACAGGAGCCCGGGGATCCGTGAAGCCTCCTGTATTATGGCGATGCATTGGTCTCGGACGGCCTGGGCTTCGGCCAACAGGCGTGCCAAAGCTTCGCCCTGCAGGTCATAGGGTTCAGGGATGAAGGCGCGCACGGCTTCGCGGACTGGTTTTTTGCGGTACTCGACAAAGAGGGTCTTCTTGTCGAGGGCTCGCACCTGAGAAAGCCAGGAAGCCAGCCGGGGGTCTGCGGCAAGGCCGGGCGCAACGGTGCCCAGATACCAGCTGTGGGCCTTCCACAGGGCGGCAATGGCCGAACGGGTCTTGTGGATAGAGGCATTCCAGCTGGGTCGCTCGATATAAAGAAGGTGTCCTTGCCCAGGCAGGCTTCCCTCCCGCTTCGCTTCGACAAGGGCGATGGCCTGGTTGATGATGCGCCCCGGCGAAAGCAGGTCAAGGGCTTTGCGCCAAGGGTCGGGAAGTTGGGCTGCCAGTCGGTAGGAGCCGCGCAGCTCGGTCAGGCTCAAACGCAAGGCATCCTGGATGCCATAGGGGGGTGCTGATGGGTTCCCCGCAAGGGAAGCTTCTGTTGTTTGCCGTTGCGTTTGTCCGAGAAAAGGCTGCCATCCTGTCGCTTGCACAGCTTGCCCCGTTGTGGGTGGCCATGGTGCAGGCCCGGCTTCAGGGGCTTGTACGGCAGTAAGGTGTCCGCCGCAGATAAGCCAAGGCGCATGCGGCGAAAGCCCGATGTTGTCGGCATATGCCACGAAATCATCCAACAGCGCTTCCATCCTTTGCGGGTCAAGCTGCGATGCCCTTAAGGGATCCGGTACCCATGTCGGCCCTTCACCCAGGTTCTTTTCAAGGTCGTACGAAGACCAATAGGAATGGCCAAAAAGGTTCTTCCGATGGATGCGTGAAGGGTAATCCCGCAACGCTGCAAAAGCTGCCCGGTATTTCGCATCCACCGTGGCATAAGCGCCCTTGTCAAAATACACGGCAGATTCAAGGGATTTGTTCAGCCGGGAACGTATCTCGTTCATTGAGACGTCCGATCCGTACAAAGGCAGGATGAAGTTCCCGATACCGTTTGAGTCGAGCTTGCGCTGCACCACTTCCAGGGCGACCTCTTTGGCGGCAACGAACAGTATCTTCTTGCCCTGCTGTATCCCATGGGCGATAAGGTTTGCGATGGTCTGGGACTTCCCGGTGCCCGGGGGGCCTTCCAGCACGAAGGACCTTCCGGCCATCGCCTGCGCAAGGGCTTTTATCTGCGACCCGTCGGCAGGGGAAGGCAGGCGCAAGGCGCCCTCATCGAAAGGCGGCACTTCTCCCGTTGCTTGGAAGAAGGTCTCTCCGGGACGCTCAATCAGGTGTGCCACAACGGGGTTGCGCATCAAGAAGCGCCAGTTCATATCAAGGTCATGCCAAATCTGGAAGGTGGAGAACTTCAAGATGGCCAGCGTGCAGGTCTCGTCGATACGAAAAGGCGCCTGCAAATCGAGCAGCCGTTGACGGATCTCAAGAAAGATGGTTTTCAGGGCAAGGCCCTTCTCATCGAGGGAGGGGTTCGCCAAGGCTTCAAGGCTTATCCCATGAGTGACGCGCAGCCATTCCAAAAGACAGAGGTTCGGTTGCGCGATCTCTTCTCCATCGGCCTTGATAGACCAGGGAAGAAAGCTTCCCATGCCGTCGTTTCCGCTGAGCTTCACGGGAAGGAGGAAGAGGGGGGCGCGGTATTCCCCGCCCTTTTCCCGGGGGTGCACAAGGGTGCCCAGGGTGAGGTAGAGGTAATTGCTGCCAGTCTCTTGCTTGAGGGTCTTCGCTGTCCGCTTCATTTCCCGGAGTTGCCGGTTGTGGTCTTTGGCATCGAGGTTAGAGTAAAGGTCGTGGCTTATCTCAAAGATCCTTTTGTGCCACCCGGCATTGATTTGGTTGACTGCCCGGTTGCCGATGGAGTCTTCGAGCCCTTCAGCATCGATGCCGGTCCTCAGGTTTATCCCGCTTCCCGAATGGATGACATCATCCACTTCCGAAAGCATATCCTCAGGCACGATAAGGTCAAGCACCCGTTTGTTGCGTGGCAGGTTGAGCAGGGGGTTGCGCAGTGAAAGGTCAAGAAGGTCGCGTTTCCAGTATTGGAAGCGCCGGGGGGATTCATCGGTGCTGTCGAGACGGCCTATAACCTGTTCGTATTTCTTCTCGGTTCGGTTTATATTGCGAAATGCCGCAAAGGTGACAAAAGGACGCGTTGCCCTAAATTCCGCCTCGGTGTAAAGCAGAGCGTCGGTCTCCATGCCTTCCAGGGGCAGGATGCGCTCTAGCCGTGCGCGTTGGATATCGACAAGTGCCCGTATCTGGGAAAAGTAGTGGTTTATGTGGGACGTGCCCTCAGAAGCCGCCTGCCTGAAGTTCAAAGACCCCAAGCCTTTGCCGATACCGGTCATCTCAACGGGCACAATGGTGCCCACCTCGACAAGGTTTGCGATAGTGTTGGCATCGGTGATGATGGCCGCAGCTCCGAGCTCTTCTGTCGTAAAGAAGCCGGGGAAGGCATGGGTGGATGTGTAGATGATGACCGCGGAAAGCCCCGCTGCTTCCAGGCAGGCCGCATAGGCGACCGAGAGGTCGATGCAAGTCCCAAAATGTTCCGCGAGCAGCTGTGCGCTGGTGCGTACCTTCTGGCCGGTCTGCTCGAAGGAAGCTGGCGGGTTGATGTAAGTGATGCCATAGCTGCGCAAGGCCTCATATAAAGCCCCTGCTATCTGTTCGGCACGCTTTGGGCCGGCTTGATAGCCCTGGATGGATCCGCTGAGGGTCTTCTTCATAAGAAGATCCGAGGCAGCGCGCAGGATGCCGGTTATCTGGGGGGTGTTCGGCTGGACGAAGGCAGCTATATAGTGTTGGAGGCCTTGGATATTGAGGTATTCGTTTGCAGCACTGACCTCAACAGCAAGGGTCAGAGAAGGCCCACAGGGCGAACCGGTTTCGCACGTTTGGAGGTTCAGGGTCAACATTGCCGAAGTTCTTTCCCGGCAACTTGCCAGGACAGCCTTGAACTGGTTGAAATGCCGTTCCTCGTCAAAGGCAATGGCTTGCCCAGGGTCAAGGGGGCCCAGGATGCTGTGTTCCACCAGGGTGTACTTGCCGTTGAGCTCAAGGCCTACCCGCAGCATCAGGTCGGGAAGCGCTTGGGATCCATTGTTCGTGACCGACACGAAGCGGATAAAAGGAAAGCGGCCTGATACCAGCGCGGCATTGACGTAGGGTTGGAACTCGATCTTCACGGTGATGCCGTCTTTTACCTGCTCGATGACATCGAATATCCTTGCTGTGTTTTCCATGCTCAGGGCATCCCGTCTCGTGGTGTCTATTGGTAGTTCGATCGGTGCGTTTGTGGGTTTTCTGCCAGGTCCTTGTTCCCGGTTGCTCCCGAATAGCGCAGCGGCCTGTTGATACCAGCTTGACCTGTCATGGCGCGCCTATCCGGTTTGTCCGTCCGCCTTCAATTATAGTGCGTAGCGGCCCTCTTTGGGGGATGTTCTTGGAATCCGGGGATATTGGGAGGGACGCGGCAGCGGGGACAGGGAAGGGACACGGTGGTACAGGGGCGGCACAGGGGACAGGGGGCACAGGGGAGCGGACACAGGGACGGTTCA
>JAIRPR010000150.1 GCA_031256895.1 Coriobacteriaceae bacterium | reverse complement strand
CCTGATGCCTTATGCGGGCTCAGGGACGGATATCCCCTCCAATACAGGGTTCTCCTTGTCGTTCGCGCTTATTATGTAATCCATCCCTAAATCCGGCCATTCAATGGCGATGTCGGGGTCGCAGTACAGAAGCCCCCCTTCATCGCCTGGGCGGTATATGTCATCGCACTTGTAGGCGAAGACAGCTTTTTCGGAAAGCACCAGGAAGCCATGGGCGAAGCCCCGGGGGATGAAGAACTGCCTCCTGTTCGCTGCCGACAACAAAACCCCTTCCCATTTCCCGAATGTCGTAGATCCCTTTCGCATGTCAACGGCTACGTCGTACACCTCCCCTTCCAGTACACGCACCAATTTCGCTTGTGGATGCTGTATCTGGAAGTGGAGCCCCCGCAGCACACCCTTGACCGAGACCGACTGGTTGTCCTGGACGAAATCGGCATCGATGCCGCCTAAGATGAAATCGGGGCGTTTGTAGGTTTCCATAAAGGACCCCCTCTCGTCGCCGAACGAGGCTGTCTCTACTATCTTAAGCCCTTCTATCGGTGTATCGATGAAGGTGAAATTGCCCGCTTGCCGCCTATCGCCTGTTGTCATTTCTGTTCCTCCGCAAGTCTTTTCCTTTGCATCATTCACGCCAATAGGTAACCTTATCGGTGTGCATCCTTTTTCGCAGCCCCATCCAAGAAGCTCAGGTTTGTGGGCCCCTTAAAAAGGCATCCAGGAAACATGGTCATCGATCCCGCCATAAGGCGGCACGCATGTCCTTCAACGCTTCCTATTGACCGTATGCTTCCCTGTAGTAATCCTGATAGGCACCGCTGGTGACATGCTCTACCCATTCAGGGTTATCCAAGTACCAGGCAATGGTCTTCACGATGCCGTCCTCAAAGGCGGTCTCGGGGTACCAGCCCAGGTCCCGCTTGATCTTCTGCGGGTCGATGCCATAGCGGCGGTCGTGACCCTTCCTGTCGGTGACATAGCCGATAAGCGTCTCGTTGATCGCAGGATCGCAAACCGCTTGAGAGACCTCTGCGATGATGGCTTTCACGATGAAGATGTTCTCCCTTTCGTTATGCCCGCCCACGTTGTAGACCTCGCCCAGCTTGCCGTTGTGTGCGACCATCTCAATGGCTTTACAGTGGTCTTCCACGAACAGCCAGTCGCGTACGTTCAAGCCGTCCCCATAGACCGGCAGCGCCTTATGCTGTAAGGCATTGTTTATCATGAGAGGGATGAGCTTCTCGGGGAACTGGTAGGGGCCGTAGTTGTTGGAGCAACGGGTGATGTTGACAGGGAAGCCAAAGGTGTCGGCATAGGCCAGCACGAACATGTCTGCTGCCGCCTTCGATGCCGAATAGGGGCTGTGGGGGCAAAGCGGGGTGTCCTCGGTGAAGAAGACTTCAGGGTTCTCGAGAGAAAGGGATCCATACACCTCATCAGTCGAGACCTGCACGAACTTGTGCTGCCCGAACGTGCCGTCGCCCGTCTCCCAGGCCTTGCGAGCAACATTCAGCAGGGTCACCGTGCCCATGACATTCGTTTCGGCAAACACCTCAGGGTTGGTGATAGACCGGTCCACATGCGATTCAGCTGCGAAGTTTATGACGTAATCCGGCTGGTAGGTATCGAAGAGCCCTTCCATGGCGGCTTTGTCGCAGATGTCTGCCTGGACGAAGATATGGCGTGGGTCTCCTTCCCGGCTTCGCAGGTTCTCTAGGTTTCCCGCATAGGTGAGCTTGTCCACATTGACGATGCGCACATCTTCATGTTTTCCCAACAGGTACAGGACAAAGTTGCTCCCAATGAAGCCGGCGCCGCCGGTCACCAGATAGGTTCTCATAGGTCTACCTTTCCTCCCGGTCTTTCAACTGGGCTATATATGTGTGCAAAGCCTCGCGCCAAGGACGCATCTCATCGCCCACCGTGTCTTCCAAGTGCTTGTTCCTCAGCGAGGAATAAGCGGGGCGCTTGGCGGGGCGGGGCATTTCGGCCGTGCTGCAGGGAATCCTCTCACAGGCAATGCCCATCTCGTCAAGGATGGCACAGGCGAACTCATACCAAGAACAGGTGCCGTTATTGGTGCAGTGATAGATGCCGTAATCCTTCGTCAGGGCTATCCGCAAGATCTCGTAAGCAAGGTCGTTTGCCGATGTGGGGTTACCGAACTGGTCATCGACCACCTTGACGAAGCCGTTCTCGTTCGCAAGGCGCAGTATGGTCTTGACGAAGTTGTTCCCCTCCAGGCCGTACAGCCAGGCAGTCCTCACGATGTAGTGCCTGTCGGTCGCCGCTTGGATCAAGCCTTCACCTGCCAGTTTCGTGCGTCCATAGGCGCTTTGCGGATCCGGCCTGTCTGTCTCTACGCGGTCGATGGCCACTTCACCGGAAAAGACATAGTCTGTCGAGATGTGCATGAGGTCGATTCCACGCTTATGTGCAGCCTTTGCCAGGTTCTCGGGGCCCTGTGCGTTGACGGCAAAGGCCCGTTCCTCCTGCCCTTCGCAGGCATCCACATTGGTCATAGCAGCACAGTTGATGATAAGATCGAAGTCTCGCCCCTCCAAGTATGCATCCACGGCAGCCGCATCGGTGATGTCGAACTCGGGCAGATCGACCATAGCCACCCGGGCTTGTGCATATTCCGGGCCAATCTGCCCTATCTGTGCCCAACCAGTAGCAATCACCTTTTGCAGCTCAGTCCCGAGCTGCCCTTTTGCGCCTGTGATAAGAATGTTCACACTTACTCGCTTCGCTCGTAGATCCTGTGGTCGGCCACCAGTTTGAGATGGGCGCCATAGGGGGACTTCCCGTATCTGCCCGCGCAATCCAAAAGCTTTTCCCTGTCTATCCATCCGTTGTGGTAGGCTATCTCTTCCACCACCGAGATGGAAAGGCCTTGAGTGCGCTCTACGGCTCTGACGAACTCGGCAGCGTCGAGCAACGATTCCATCGTGCCCGTGTCCAGCCAAGCAAAGCCCCGTCCAAGCGTCACCACATTGAGGCTTCCATCCTCGAGGTACATCTGGTTCAGCGTAGTTATCTCCAGTTCGCCCCGATCGGACGGCTTTACCTCCTTGGCGAACCCACAGACCCTTTCATCGTAGAAGTAAAGGCCGGTCACCGCATAGTTGCTCTTGGGTTTCAGGGGTTTTTCCTCTATTGAGATGGCATTGAAGTCCTTGTCGAACTCCACCACCCCATAGCGTTCGGGGTCTTCCACCCAATAGCCGAAGACCGTTGCGCCGCCCTGGGTCTCAGAGCGCTCAACCGCATCCCTCAAATGGCTTCCCAACCCATTGCCATAGAAGATGTTGTCGCCCAAGACCAATGCGCAGGACTCGCCGTTGATGAACTCCTCGCCTATGATGAATGCCTGCGCCAAGCCGTCAGGTGAAGGCTGTTCGGCATAGCTCATACTGACCCCGTAGTCAGACCCATCCTTTAAAAGACGCTTGAAATTCGGCAGATCCTGAGGCGTCGATATGAGCAGGATGTCTCGTATCCCGGCCATCATGAGCACCGACAAAGGATAATAGATCATCGGCTTGTCGTAGACGGGCAGCAACTGCTTGCTGGTCACCGTGGTAAGCGGGTAGAGGCGCGTTCCCGCACCACCGGCTAAGATTATGCCTTTCATTCCAGAAGAATCCTCTCAATATAAAACCTCGGCCACTACAGGGACATGGCATGAGCCGAAGATTTTACGTATCATATCGGGCTTTGGTTGAATTATAGCTTTTTTCGGTTCAGGTTCAGGGCATTAGTCCCATCTTCCTTGAGTCTCTCCAGTTTCTCCACAGGCTTGCCCCTTGGCACTGCTCAAGATAAACCCTCAAGGTGAACCGCTGGTTGAATGAAGCCCGGCTTTGGGCACCTTACGAAAAAACCAGAGCCATAAGGTTCTCTCTGTGTCATAATACCGTCTATTAGTTTGATACCCGGAAAGGCTGTGACTAGTTGGTTTTCTCATCGTCCATATTCCTTTTTGCATTCCTACCCATTACTTTGGCGGGGTATTATGTGGTGCCTTCCCGTTTCAAGAACCTGTTCCTCCTGTTGGCTTCGTTGTTCTTCTACGCATGGGGCGAGCCCAAGTTCGTTTTTGTGATGATGGGGTCGATTCTTGCCAACTGGTTCTTCGGCATACTGGTTGAAGCTTTGAAGCGACAGGGCCGTATTGCCGCCACACGCGCTTCAATGGTCCTCATGCTTGCCTTCAATATCGGTCTCTTCTTCGTCTTCAAGTACCTGACCTTTTCGCTCAACCAGATAAACCACTTCTTCGGACTTGCCCTTGAAGGCCCGAACTTCCTTCTGCCGATCGGGATCTCGTTCTTCACCTTCCAGGCGATCTCGTATGTCATAGACGTTTACCGCGGCAATGCGGAAGTCCAGAAGAACCCCTTGAACACGGCGCTTTATATCGCACTGTTCCCCCAGCTGATAGCCGGCCCCATAGTCCGCTACCAAACCATAGCCACCGAGATCAACGTGCGATCGTTCAAACTGGAGGATTTTTCCCGAGGCATCCGCCGCTTCATCATGGGCTTGGCCAAAAAGGTCATCGTGGCGAACCAGATGGCGGCTGTCGCTGATCTGGCATTCACCGGGTTTGATCCTTCCGCGACCACCGTGCTCATGGTCTGGCTGGGGCTTGTCTGTTACACCCTGCAGATCTACTTCGATTTCTCAGGTTATTCCGATATGGCAATAGGGCTTGGCCTTATGTTCGGTTTCCATTTCAACGAGAACTTCAATCACCCCTATGTCTCAAGGTCCGTCACCGAGTTCTGGCGGCGCTGGCATATCTCACTCGGCACCTGGTTCCGTGATTACGTCTACTTCCCCTTGGGTGGCTCACGGGTGAAAAGCAAAGCACGCTTGGTGTTGAACCTGTTCATTGTGTGGTCGCTTACAGGAATCTGGCATGGCGCCAGTTGGAACTTCCTTTTCTGGGGCTTGTTCTACTTCGTCCTTCTGACCGGTGAGAAGCTGACCGGGATAACCCAGAGGCTAGAAGGGCATCGCATCCTCAGACAGCTCTACCGGGCTGCGACCCTCTTGTTCGTCATGATCGGCTGGGTGTTCTTCCGTTCCGAGGGCATGGGCAAGTCGCTTGAGTACCTCGGTTCCTTGTTCGGGCTGATACCAACGCCTCTTTTCGATTCGGATGCGCTCTATTTCCTCTCGCAAAACGCCGTAGTGCTGATTATTGCCATCATTGGTGCAACTCCCCTGGTCATCAACCTGTGTAGGCGCATTGCCGCACGGGCGGGCATCGATCCCTTGTCCCTGGCGCCCCTCGTGTCGCAAGCGGCGGGCGAGGAAGCCTTGGCAGCAGCTCAGCCTCGGCCGACGGCCTTGGGCTATGCGGTTTCTGTTGCGGCGTTTGTGCTGTCGATCGGGCTGCTTTTGGTCTCGATGGCATCCCTGGTCAGCGCGACCTTCAACCCCTTCATCTATTTCAACTTCTAAGTGAGGCCAAACCATGAAAAAGCTGCATAGGGTATTCATCGGCATCTTCTTCGCCATGCTGGTAATTCCGCTCTTGCTGGTCAACACGGATGCTGGGGCTGTCTCGCCGACCGAGAACCGTTTGCTGGCGAACTTCCCGCCCCTTCGCAATGAGATCGGCGAACTGAACGGGAACTTCCCTTCACAATTGAACACCTACCTCAACGACCGGATAGGGTTCCGCCACGAACTGGGCGTTCTCAACGCCCACATAAAGCTGTTCGTTTTGCGGACAACCCCCAATGACAGGGTGCGTGTCGGGCTTGACGGTTGGCATTACTTCACCTTCGATTCAAACATAGAGATAGCCAAAGGGACCTATCCTTTGACAGACGCCGACCTCGATGCAATCAAGAGGTACCAGAGGGCTGTTGCCGACTATTATGAGAGCAAGGGGGTTGACTACCTGCTCATGCTCAGCCCCAGTAAGACCAGCATCTACCCAGAATTCATTGATTTCGGCGGGTATACGGTTCGCGAGACCCCCGTTGACATCCTCGATCGCCTGCTCACCGATGAGGGGATAGTCACCGTTTCCCCCAAGGACCGAATCCTCGCCCACAAGGATGAAGGTTTGCTGTTCAGGAAATACGATGCGCATTGGACCAACCTGGGGGCATATTATGCCTATTGCGAGATTGTAGAACAGCTTAACGAAGTGGGCATCCACGATACGCCTCTTGATATTGAAGTGGTCGAAACGCCCGGCCAGTATGGTGAATACGGCGGGGTATTCGGAGACAACCAACTCTTCGCCGAAACGATTCCCGATATCAGCTTTCAAGCCTCTGCGACCAATACGACTTCGGGAAGCCTTTACGATGGCATCGAAGCGATAGTCGAAGCGGATCCGGAGCTCCTTGATTTTGCCGTCTTTGAGAACCCGCACGCGAAGAACGGCACTTTGTTGCTCTATGGTGATTCCCAAGAACAACCAGCACGGAAGATTCCGCAGCTCTTGGCGGAACATTTCAAGAAGGTGGTATATGTCGGCATCAAGCCAAAGATAAACCTTGATATAGAAGCATTGGTGAATCCTGATGTGGTCATCTTCGCCCGTAGTGAGCGCTACATCAATGTGACCCTTGTCCAAGCCCCCTGCATCCCCATCATTGTGGGAAGCGAAAAGGCGATGTCACTTCCTTTGACCAAAGAGTCCCCCACGCCTACGCTGCATATCGATGGGCTCGAGACGACATCAACGGATGCAGAAGGCATCCTGACGGTTCCTCAGAAAACCGGGACCCTTGTGTTGACCGGTTGGATAGTGGATGATGCCGCGGAAGAACCGCTTTCTGCACTCTATCTGAAGGTGGGCGACACCTACCTTGAATGCTTCTATGGCATCAAGCGCAAGGATGTTGCAGATGTCTTCGGCAAGGCGGTCTTGAACTCGGGCTTTGGGGTCACGATACCGAGGGAGCTGATTGAAGAAGCTGATGAATTCACCTTCTATGCAGTAAGCGCTGATGGCAGCCGGCTTATCGAGCTTCCTCAAGGGAAGTTCGTAGAGGGCTAGTGGGCTGACGGCTCTTAGCCTGACGCCTTTAGCGGTTCGTCGGGTTCTTGGCCTGACGCCCTAAGCGGTTCGTAGGTCCTCAGGTTGATACCCTGAGCGGTTCGTCGCGCCCGGGGTTGATCGAACCCGCGTTTTCATGTGGGCTTTCCACTATCAAAAGACTCGGCAGTCTCAATTCCTCTTTTTGCCCATGGCTTCTTTCAGTTTCCTGAGCGGTTTCGTTATCTTCCAAGATGTAGACTGATGGATCTCATCAATGAGCTGGTCACGTTTTCTCAACTCGTGTTCCGTCATTGCCAGATCCAGCCTTAGATCGGCATTGGTCTTGTGTAGGTGGTCCCTCTCCTTCTTTGCCGAGGCCCACCCGAACAGGTAGTTGTCAAGCTCTATCCGGGCGTACTCATCGTTGAGCAGCCATGACACATAGTAGCCGGCATCCTGCGCGAAGAAGGGGAGCGCG
>JAIRPR010000070.1 GCA_031256895.1 Coriobacteriaceae bacterium | reverse complement strand
GCTCGACCTTCAAGCCTTCTGAAGGCGCCAGAAGGCCCCAAGGCTGCAGGGGACTGGCCGTTTAAGGCACCAGCTCTCGGCTCACGTACGTCCAAGTACGCTTCGCTCGACCTTCAAGCCTTCTTAAGGCCATTTCTGATGCCTAGGAGGGCTTTTGTACGGGTGCCTCCTTAAGGCACCAGCTCTCGGCTCACGTACGTCTTGAGTACGCTTCGCTCGACCTTCAAGCCTTCTGAAGGCGCCAGAAAGCCCCAAGGCTGCAGGGGACTGGCCGGAGTGGGCGCCTATGGGGGGTGGCATGATGGGGATAAATACTTGCCTTATGGTACCATTTGGCTTAATTTTGCTGGTTTATTTATGTTGATGTGCAGTTTCGTCTATACTATAGCCTGTGCAGATACAAAGCTTAAACGTAGTATAAAAGGAGCTTCACCGTGGCTCGAAGTAACAAGGAACTTGCGAAGAAGGGTACGAGGCAGTCCGGCGGCAAAGGGCAGAAAAGCGGCGTGAAGGCGGCAAGCCCTGCTGCAAAGGATGCCCAGAAGGCCAACAGGCCTGCCCTTGCGCGGGAAAGGGATGCCGTTCCCTTCATCGACGACCGGGCGCGCCGTGATATCGGTGGCGTGGTGTTCGCGGTCATTGCTGTGGTCCTCTTTGTGGCTGCAACCATCAAATCAGACGCTCCGGTCACTTCCTTCGTTTCGAATTCCTTGCATATGAGCCTGGGCTTAGGGGCCTACCTGCTTCCTTTCGTGTTCCTCATCATAGGGGTCAGCTTCCTGGTGCGTTTCGAGAGAGTGCGTGTGGCACGGGTCGGTGTCGGCTTGGCCATCATCTTCATCGCGGTGCTTGCGCTGACAGCCCTTGCCACGCCCTTGGCGGTGAATGCCGATCCGGTCCTGTTGTTCGAGCCGCGTGCTTTGGCGGCTCATGGGGGCTACCTGGGGGCAGGCATTGCTTGGGCTGGGCTCACCTTGCTTGGCCAGGTGGTATCCTGCGTCATATTGATTGGAGCCATTGTAGCGGGCCTCATAGTGATAGGCTTTTCGCTTTCCGGGCCGCTTGAGCGCCTGATCGCCTACCTGAAGCACGAGACCCCCGACGACGAGACAGGCACAGCTGGCTCTGCGGGCCCTGCTTTCGCACGGGTGCAGCGTATGCCGAACCCCGCAATGGTGCGTTCGGCGCCCGAGGCGGCAGAGACTGCCGTCCTTCCTGCGGGTATGCGCAAGCCCCGCCGTGCCCTCGGCTCTTTGAAGACCCATTCCCTCAGCCCCGACGCCACCTTCGACCCTGCCCAGGGAGCTGATGCGCAATTGACCCGCAGGCTGGGGACGAGGCCGGATAAAGCGGATATCCCTCATGCGGGTGCGGGAAATGCGCCCCGCAGTGCCCCAGAGAGGCTGGGGTCTGCGCAAGGTGGGCCGATCGGCACGGCTCCTGCAAGACCGCAGGAAGGCTTCGTCTTGCCAAAAATGAACCTGCTCAAGAAATCGGCCGCAAAAGGCAAGACGGGCACCAGCGAAGAAGAGCTGAAAGAGACCGCCCTTCTGCTCCAAGAGACCCTCGAGGACTTCAATATATTCGCTACGGTGGTCGGCTGGGTCGCGGGTCCCACGGTGACCCTGTTCAAGGTGGACCTTCCTTCGGGGGTGCGGGTCAGTCGGGTCACCGCCCTCGAGGACGATATAGCACTTGCCCTGGCAGCGCCGGGGGTGCGCATCTTCGCACCCATCCCTGGAACCAACTATGTCGGCATAGAGGTACCGAACCAGAAGCGGCAGGTGGTGCTCTTAGGCGATATCCTGCCCAAAGCACCCGAAGGGCCTTTGCAGATAGCCATCGGCATGGATGTCGAAGGACGCGCCATCATCTCAGACCTGGCAAGGATGCCCCATCTGCTCATAGGGGGCACCACTGGCTCAGGCAAATCGGTCTCGGTGAACGCGATGATAATGTCCATCCTCATGCGGGCGACCCCTACCGAGGTGCGCTTCGTCATGATTGACCCCAAGCGGGTCGAATTCACCCCCTATAACGGGATACCGCACCTTTATGTGCCGGTGGTGACCGAGCCGCGCGAAGCCGCGAGCGCCCTTGCCTGGGGTGTGGCCGAAATGGAGCGCCGCCTCAAGGTGTTCTCGCAGGCTGGTGCCCGAAACATCGCCCAATACAATGCCAAGTGCGCCTCCCTTGCCGCCCAAGCCGCCGCTTCTGAGCAAGGCTCTCAAGCGGGGCAGGCCAAGGATGCTGCCGTCTTGGCCCAAAGCACCCCGCCAGGGCAGGGATCCCCTAAGCTGCCCCAAGAGCCGCCTCAAGGGCTGCCCCAAGAGCCGCTCCAAGAGCTCCCCTATATCGTCATCGTCATCGACGAGCTTGCCGACCTCATGATGAATGTGGGGAAGGAGGTCGAGTTCTCGATCTCGCGCATCGCGCAGCTTGCCCGTGCGGCGGGCATCCATCTCATCGTTGCGACCCAGCGGCCTTCGACCAATGTGGTGACAGGACTCATCAAGGCGAACATCACCAACCGCATCGCCTTCAACGTGGCTTCCGGCATCGATTCCCGTGTTGTCCTTGACACGCCAGGTGCCGAGAACCTCATCGGTCTGGGCGACCTTTTGCTCTCGAAGCCGGAATACGCGAAGCCCCAGCGCATACAAGGCTGCTATGTGTCCGAGGAAGAGATAAACGCAGTCGTCGATCAGCTGAAGACCCAGGGCACCCCTGAATACCATGCGGAGATACTGAAGACCAACCTGATCACCTTGGGCGCCTCATCGCCTGAAGGCAATGGGGGCGGCACTGACGACGACCCCCTTGTCTGGGAGGCTGCCGAGATAGTCGTTTCGACCGGTTTGGGCTCCACATCGAATATTCAGCGACGATTGAAGGTTGGATATTCGCGCGCAGGGCGTATAATGGACATGCTCGAAGAAAAGGGCGTGGTAGGGCCGCCAAACGGCTCGAAACCGCGCGATGTGTTGGTAGACGAGATAGAGTTGGAAACCTTAAAAGCGTTTGAGGCACAAGACGGCAGGTCGACGCAATCGTTTGCAGAGGAGTGACGGCGTGGCACAGGTTAGTTTTGGCACCATCTTGCGTGAGACACGCGAACGGAAAGGCTACGACCTCATGTCGATAGCACAAAGGCTTCGTATCCGTCCCGATATCCTACAGACTATCGAGGCGGGCGACCTGACGCGCATGCCCCCCCGTGCATATGCGCGCAACATGATCAACGCCTATGCCCACCTCCTGGGCTTGGATTCCGAGGCGGTGACGCGCATCTACCTCGACGAGGTCTATGCGGAACAGGTGAGGAACGCCCGCATGAACAGCCAGCCCATAGCCCTTCCCACCAGCCAATCGGGAACATCGGCCAACCCTGGCACGACCCCGCCCCGCAGCAGCCGTTCCTTCTCGCAGCAAGAGCCCGAATACGAGGACGGCATGCGCATCGACAAGGAATCGGGGCGCATGGTTTTCGTGGAAAAGGGCACGAGCCGCTATCGCAGCGTTGCTGCTGCTCAAGCCCATAACCAGGACCGACCTTCCGGGGACAGGGTGCATCGTTCCGGGCACCCTGCCTTGCCCACCCCGCAGTACACCAACTATTATGCGGGCCCTCGTGCTTCGGGGGGGACAGGCCGCCTCCCCATCATCATTGCGGCGGCAGTCGTCCTGATACTCTTAGGGGTTCTCCTGTTCTTCCTGTTCGGGCCCAAAGGCGGTTCAGAAGACGATCTCGCGAAGCTTCCGGTGACTGGCCTTGACGACACGGGCACCGCAGCCAACAACACCCCGCCCGCCCCAGTCCCTCCCACGATGGCCGTGTTCGTCTATGAGGTGCCTGAAGGCGAGATGGCTTGGCTCGATGTCTATATAAACGATGCGCACAGCGCCGATGACAGCGGTTTGATGGAAGGCCCCACCAAGCACGGCTTCGACGTGAAGGGCACCTTGCGCATCACCACCGCGAACCCGGCAGGCGTGAACCTGTTCCTCGACGATGTTGCTCTGTCATGGCCGGACGGCAATGGTTGGAGCGACGAGGACGGCGACGGCATTTGGGAGTACACGGTCGATTTCTCCCAGGTGCTTGCCAAATGGCTCATCGACCATCCGCAGAGCGTGACCACCACCCAACCGGACACCGGAACCGGGACCGGCACCGAGGGAAGCGACACAGCGGCAGGCCAAGGCACCGAGTGATGCAAGTTCGAAGGAACGAAGACGGCAGCAGAGCGGCGAGCCACACCAAGGGGGCCGATAGTCCCTGCAAGGCATGAAGAATGAAGGCCTGCTTTCCCGCAGGCTGTAAGAGTCGGATGACACTGCACCGATCAGGACGCCCGAGCTTGATGGTGCTGCACCGAACAACCCGCAAGAAAGAGGTTTTATATGGCAAAGGAATCGAGCTTCGACGTGGTATCCACCGTTGACATGCAAGAGATAGACAACGCTTTCGGCCAAACGAGGAAAGAGATGGTACAGCGCTACGACCTCAAGGATTCCGGTGCGGAGATAAGCCTGGACAAGGCTGCCAAGACCATCACCATACATGCCTCGGGCGATTTCGTTGCCCGCCAGATAATAGATGTCCTGAACTCGAAGCTCGTGAAGCGGGGCATCGACCTCAAATCCTTGAAATGGGGCAAGCCTGTTGCTGCAACCGGGCAGAGCATACGCTTGACAGCCAGCATCATCGAAGGCATAGACCGCGACACCGCAGGCATCATCAACAAGGACATAAAGGCAGAGAAGTTCAAAGTCAAGGTGCAGATAGAGGGGGACAAGCTGCGTGTCAGTTCGCCTTCACGGGATTCCCTGCAAGAGGTGATAGCCTTCCTGAAAGAAAAGGACTACGGCCAACCCCTTCAGTATGCGAATTACCGCTGAGGGCGGGGCAAGGCGAAGGCATGGGTAAAGACAAGCAGGAACAGCGCGGCACCTTTCGCACGAATCAGCCTAGTGTGTGCCTTGTCACCTTGGGATGCGCCAAGAACGAGGTCGATTCGACCCACATGTCGGCACGTCTGCGCACGGCAGGGTTCCGCTTAGTCGAGGCGCCCGAGGATGCCGATGCCGTCATCGTGAATACCTGCTCATTCATCGAGGCGGCCACCGAAGAGAGCTTGGAGGTCATCTTCGACCTGATGGGCCTTAAGGGGGTAAAATCGGGAAAAACAAAGGTCATCGTGGCGGGGTGCATGCCTTCGCGTTATGGGCATGAGCTTGACCGGGTGCTGCCCGAAGCATCAGCCTTCATTCCCTGCAACCGGGAAGACGATGTCGTTGCGCTGCTTTGCGCTGTCTTGGACATAACGATGGAAGACCTTGCCGCGGATGTAGACATCGCCCGCATGACAAGGTCAGACACGGGCAGCCGGCAAGGCCCCCTGAGCCAAAACGGCGACCCTTCCAACGGCGACGCTTCGCTCGGCGGCTCCGATGATCGGGACG
>JAIRPR010000031.1 GCA_031256895.1 Coriobacteriaceae bacterium | reverse complement strand
GGCGTACTGGCGCTACGCGAGCGAGGCGTGAAGGCCTTATACGGCCAAGCCAAGGGCCCCGGGCTAGCGAAGTCGCACCTCAATGCCTTGCCCTATCAACCTGCCGATGGCGCGCACCGGCAGCTCAGGATCGCTTTCGGCGCCCTTCACATAAGGATGTGCGTTCAGGGGGTAGTACACCTTCCGGCGATTGACCAGGTCTTGTACTGGCACATCACCAAGAACGCGCAGGGCCCCTAAGGCGCAGCTGTCCTCGCAGAGCCTGCATTGCACGCAATGCGCAGGGTAGTGCTCGATGCCGCATTCCCCTGTGCCTGTGTCTGCACGGGCAAGGGCGCCGGTCGGGCAGAAAGTGGCACACATACGACAGCCGTTGCAACGCTGCATATCTATCTCGACGAAGCCCCACAGACGGGTCTCCAGACGATCGACAACCGGCTTGCCCAGCTTGTCAAGGCAATCAAGGAGACGCTCGCGCCGTGCGGGAACGTTGCGTGCCAGCAGCTCTTCCTTGGTCGGTCGGGCAGGGGCCACCGCGCTGGCTTCAGGTGCCGACATGGCCTTGCGCCCCTGAATAGATGCCCGCTCTTCGGCGATGCGGCCTAAGCCC
The DNA here is from genome assembly GCA_031256895.1 of Coriobacteriaceae bacterium. Lineage (GTDB taxonomy): Bacteria > Actinomycetota > Coriobacteriia > Coriobacteriales > Eggerthellaceae > WRIS01. The sequence goes on along the minus strand of JAIRPR010000031.1, from coordinate 4,498 downwards.
ACGGCCTCTTGTGCCCCGCCCCTCAGTTGCTTGAAGAAGTCCCTTCGGGAAATGCCTCCGGCTGATGAGACCTGATGCGGGCCTTTGCGGTCTGTGCGCACCCCTTCGGGCAGCTCTTCGGTAAGTTCCACGGGGGCATCGTATCCCCAGGCTTTGAGCAGTGATTCAAGGCTTGCCCTGACAAGGTCGACCGTCTTGGCCCCGTTCTTGTTCTCACAGCGCGAACAGCCTCCCTGCACCAGGTTTATCTTGGGTGCCCCTGCCGCCAAGAGCGCTATCAGCTCGGTCTCTTCAATGCGCCCGAGGCAGGCAAGCTCTACCACCTGGCTGCGGTCGTAATGCTTCTGGTAGCGGTCGTGCGCTTCGCTGCAGAGGAAGGTGACCGCTCCAGCATAAGGTTGGCCGGGAATCGGGCCTGCGCCCTGCGCCGGGTCGGAGCCAAGCCCCCCCTTTCGCATCGTCTGCCCCGCTGCACGCAAAAGGCCTTCGTCATCGGGATTCAAGGCTATCAGGGCCCCCGTGGGACACACGCTTGCACAGGTGCCGCAGCCGATACAGCGGATCGGCTCGACTTCGATCCGGTTCTCTTGCAGGCTGATGGCCCCTGAGGTACAGGCATCGACACACCGGGTGCATTGTGCGTTGCGGTTGCGCACTACGACACAAGCCTCAGCACAGACCCTTATGTTGTCGCTTTGGATCTTCCCCAGAACCTCCGCAAGCGAATCCAATCCCAACATAGCTTCCCTTCCTCGTCCTCGAGTCCTTCTGTCCGGCTCTTCTTTTGCTTCAGGCCAAAGGCGAAAGACCCCTGCGATCTGCCTTGGCGCAAGGCCAAGGGCACCAACGCAACGCCTCACAAGGTTTCGCCCTCTTCTTTGGCAGAGGCGCTTACTGCTCTTTCAGCCTCACCCTTTCCAGTATCCAGGCTACATCCGCACTCTCGGGGGTGGCTTGGATGATGTCTATCTCTACCATCACGCTGTCGGGTGAGAGGTATTCCAGGGTGTATGCAGTACCGCCATAGAGCGAATCGTAGCTGACCGACCGGTAGGTGATGTCGCCGAAACGGTAGTCGGGGCCTAAGGTGTACACACGCTTGGCGGTATAGAAGGCATCGAACCATCCGGGGAACTCACCGGCAGTGGTCACCGGGTTGTGGTATATCTTGATGCTGACCCTTTCTGCCTTGTCGCTCTCGCTGGCACGAAAGACGGCACCGTTGGCCAGGTTCTTCACATCTACGCCGCTGCGGTCCTTGCCGATGACCCAATCGGCGGGTATCAGCACGCTGCCGTAGCGGTTCTCGAAGAGCTGGGCGCCAGCGGCTATCTCGGCGGGGTCTTGGCCTCCCGTCTCATCCCGGGCAGGGGGCACATAGGGCTCGGTGAGCTGTGCATCCACATAGAAGGGCTTGAGCCCCTGCTGCTGGCAAGCCCCGAGCAGACAGATCGCCAGGGCAGCCAGTACGACGGCAAGCACCGTCCTTGCACATTGCAAGGCAGTACCGCGCATGGCGGGGCACCGAGCGGCGGGAGCGGCACCGATGCGCGAAGACGGCGCCTTGGCACCATGGGCATCGCGCATGGCGGGGCACCGAGCGGCGGGCGCGGCACCGATGCTCGAAGACGGCGCCTTGGCACCCCTTTGAGCGATGCTGCCTTGGGGCTGCCTCTGTCCCTTGCGCCCGGGAGTGCACAAACGCCTTAAATGAAGTGCTGTTCTGCTTGTATGCACGATAGCCCAACCTCTCGTCCGGCATATCCGGTCATTGTTTACAGGATAACGCGGGCGAAGGAAAGCGCAAACATCAAAAGTGCTTGTTTTGGCTTGTATGGGCCTTGGTGGCCTCATTATTTCTGCTCTAATGCAGAAATAATGATTCCTATGGGGCAACAGGGCTGAGAAGGGAAGAATTAGCCCTTTATTTTTCTGGACGGGAATTGCATAATAGGAACCGATGCGGATTGCGGATACGACCCCTGATGCACGCCCGGACGGTTGTCTTTCCAGGCCCGGTCGTGCCCGCCAAGAACGAGGCAAAGGCAAGGTTTGTGCGACAGCATGACAGATTCAAGGTAAAAGCCGATCGAAGCGGAACCCGCGGGATAAGCCGGGGGTCCGCGCATAAGGCTCTGCGATCGGAAGAGAGACGGATTATACGAGGGGTTGTTGGGCTTGCAGGCGGACACGCACAAGCCCGCGAATGATTGCGACCATGAACGGCGCCTCGATCCCCGTAGAGGCTCAAGGATGACAAGCATGAACAAGAACAAGTGGAGCATCTCTAACGCCCTTGGCACCCTTTGGCCTGGTATGCGCTACCTCGGCTTCGGAATCCTCAATACCTGGACATACCTTGCCAACAGCGGTGCCATCTGGATATCCGACATAGAGTCCAACGGCATCAACATGTCGAACCTCTACCTGTTCACCACCGCCTCCGCCGCCGTCCTGCTCTTGCTTGCCCCTTTCTTGAGGGGCCGCTCGCAAAGGGTGCTTGATTCCCGGCCAGCCCTTCTCTGCTGCGGCCTGGTGGCCATGGCGGGTGCCTTCCTGGTGATACTGGCCGGCCCTTATTACCTCACCAGCCGCATCCTTTCACGGGCCGGCTATATCATGATAGGCCTCGCCTCTGCGGTGTTCACCTTGCGGCTAGGCCAGCTCTACAGTGAATTGCGGCCTCGGGCGCTCTTGCTCAACATCCTGCTTTCCGAGCTGTTGTGCGGTTTGCTGTTCTTCTTTGTGCTGGGGAACCCCTTGTTCTACCCGGTGGCAGGCGGGCCTTCGTTCGGCGGCATCGCTGCCTTCATGCTGTTGCCCTTGGCCGTCGCCTATGTCATTTCCTTGGGGCCTGCCCCTGCGGCATCTGCTGCCGCCCCGATCGGAGCCGTTTCTGCTGAAGACCATCCTTCAACGCCCCTTGCAGACCGCATCATGGCTGCTGGTCCTGCCTCCCGAACGGCCGCCTCACAGGCATCGGGTGCGCAAGTCCCGGATGCGCAGGCATCGGGCAGGCCGGTGCCGAACGCACAGGCTTCGGCTCTTGGGGCCTCGGGCGCGCCAGCCTTGGGCGCGCCAGCCTTGGACGCGCAGGCCTCGCCCATGCCCATGATGCCCCGTTCCCTCTTCGCCAAGTTCTTCATCACCATCATGGTCTTCTCGTTCTCGAACTCGTTGATCCGCAGCTCCTTCATTTCCTTGAGCCCCCCTTCCGACACCTGGGTCAACTCGTCCATGACCACCTTCTTCCTCATGCTGCTCACCGTGGCCGTCCTTTTGCTGGCGATCCGCTTCCTCCATCGCTTCACCTTAGGGAAGCTCTATCTCTTGCTCATGGTGGTATTGGCCTTGCTTCTTGGCTTGATACCCTTCATCCAGATAAGCAACGCCCCCATCACCATAGCGGTCACCGTGACGGCACGGGTCTTCGACTATGTGGTCTGGCTGCTCCTGGCTTCGGTCGTGCGCGAGAACCGTCTTTCGCCCTTGAACGTGTTCGGCTTCGGGCGCGGCCTCTTCGCGGTTGGCGGCGCAATCGGCTGTTATATCGGCGTCAACTTCCTGCCCGGCATCGCCGAAGCCTCCCTTGAGCCCTTGTTCTATGGGGCGCTTGCCTTCCTGCTTTTGGCATCGACCACCTTGGTCTTCTCCGAGAAGGATTTCGACAGGCTCTTTCCCGGCAAGAGCGACATCGGCTTTGAGAAGGCGGGAGTGGCGGGTGCTGTGGCAGGCATCGAAACCGAGCCGGACGGAAAGGCCGACAAAGCGGCCGAACCGCATCCCTGGTTGTCCGCCTGCAGGTCAGTAGGGCTGACAGCCGCCCTTTCGAGCAGGGAGCAAGAGATCTTGGAGCTGCTTTCGCGCGGCAGGACCCCGGAAGGCATCGCCCAGCACCTCTTCCTTTCAAAGAACACCGTGCGCTCGCACACCCATGCCATCTACAACAAGCTCAACATCCATTCCCGCCAGGAACTGGTGGCACTTGTTGAGGCTGAACGCGACCGCCGCAGTGCGCAAGGCAATGCCCACAGCGCCCAGAAAGGCAGTGAAGCCCCCCCCCCCAGGTCCCACCCTGCTCACTGACCTGCATGCCACACAACGCCATCGATAAGCCCCCGGTATTCCGGGTGCCGCGCCTCAGCCTGACCCTGACGCCGCACTGTGCACCAGCATAGGAAAGCCTGTTCTGAGGCGCAGGCAGGAACCTGTGGCACATCGAGGGCTGGGGGTGAGAAGGCGAAGCGATGCTGGCTCTGAAAGGGTCCTTGCGCACGTTCCTCCCCTGTTGCCCAATGCTAGGTATCATTTTGGATACCTTGGGCTTGACCTGGTAATATTCTGGTATAAATAGGCATGGGCCGTGATGCGGCCCATCTGGGCGTGGAGGGGTGTGGAACATCCTTTGGCCTGCCCCCTTGTGAGCCATTACTCCCACGCCCGTGGCAGCCCATCCCCATCCCAAGAGGAGGCCGATGCAACGTGAAGACCAGAAGGA
>JAIRPR010000155.1 GCA_031256895.1 Coriobacteriaceae bacterium | reverse complement strand
CCGAGCCCGCCTGCCGCCCCCCCGAGCCCGCCTGCCGCCAACCGCCCCTGTGCCAGACCTGTGTCAGCCTGGTGGGCAGCGGTGCTTCCAGCCAGGCGCCACCTCTTCCCCACTTTCCTTCGCGTATATCCGTGCCCCCTGGGCTACCAGCTCGGCAAGCAGGGCTTCGACTAAGCGCGGGAGCGCCTCGTAGACCGGCGGGGTCAGGCCGATGACCAATTCGGTCGGCGCCATGTTTTCCACCTGCATGCCCAGGCAGATTCCCTGTGCCTCATAGCCCAGCAATGCTGCGGCGTCGAAGATGTCCGCAAGCTTGAGGTCGTGGAGCGACTGCATGGCCGTGCTGTGACGGGCCATGTCCTCGGGCTTGAAGCGAAGGACGGTGCCGGGCTGCTCCCCGGTGCCATCGACCGCGTCAACCGTGATAAGGCAGTCGTAATCGCGCACCTTGGGCAGCATGTCCAAACCCATGCAGCCCACATCATAAAGGTCTACCGTATCGGGAAGGTCATAAGCCCGCATGAGCTCTTCGTACACCGCAGGGCCCAAGCCTTCATCGAGCATGAGCTTGTTGCCCACGCAGAACACTGCTGTCCTCATCTTCTGTCCAGGCCCCTTTGGGCTTTGGATGTTTCGTTCGTCTTTCGGCTCATCCCCAGCCGCAATCCTCGTCATCGGCTCAAGCCCCTTCAAGCCCCGGCCTCAGCGCCAGGTTGTAATAGCTCGCCCAGGCAAGCATGGCCACAGCAAGCACCAGGCTGACCACCGCCCAGAGGCGCTCGCGCTTAAGGTAATCAAGCCTTGCCATCCCCTTCGATGCCGCTCGATGGGCTGCGAAGGGCTGCCCCAGGATGGCGAAGGCCACGGTGCCCGCCGTCAGGCTTGCGAAGACCAGCGCCGCCACCACAAAGGCCAAAGGCGTCCTTTCGGACCAAGCCGCATAGATGGCGTTATCGGCAAAGAGCCAGAGGGGGTAGAACAGCACGGTCGCCCACATGCCATGAGCAGGCCCCCAGATGGGAGGCATGAACAAAGCCCCCAGGTTCAGGCGGGGAAGGCCTTTGAGAAAGGCTTCTTCCTGCGCTATCTGTTCGTCGGTCAAGGCTGCCATGGCTTCCTCCTGCAATCGGGATACCCCGCCATTATAGCCGATTGCCCGTGTTGCGGACACAAACGGCTGACGGCATTGCGGGAAGGTGCCGCAGGCGGCGCCTGCAGCCTCTCACGCACAGGCGGGCAGCGGTATCCAGGGGACGCGCCACAGATGGCGGCGACAGCGCTGGCTGATGGCAGCGTTGCGGAAAACGACTGCAGGCGCAGACAGGTCAACGGGGCACAGCACGAATGGAAGGACGGTATCGAAGATCCAGGCCGCAGGCGTTTCCAGCGCCTGCGGCCTCTCAGCACGCTTCCCTACAGCCTGGCTTGCCCCCTTAACCGAGGCTTGCCTTCGGCTGCTGCTGCGTGATGCAATGGATGTTGCCGCCGCCATAGACCACCTCGCGCGTACGCACGCCCACGACCTCGTGGTCGGGGAACATCCCTTGTATCTGCTGCAGTGCCAGTCCGTCGTTCTCGTCGTCGTACTGGGGCACGATGACGCCCCCGTTCACCACGAGGAAGTTCATGTACGAGGCGATGCAGGCGTCCTCGGTCCCCCGGGGCAGGGTTCCTTCAACCACGTCTATCGTGTCGACCTCGGTCTGGGTCATATACACCGGCTTCACGGGCATGCAGAGCTTGTGCACCTTGAGGTTCCTGCCCTTTGCGTCGGTCATCGTGGACAAGGCCGCATAGGCGGCCTGGCATTGCGCGTAGAAGGGGTTTTCCTCATCTTCGGTCCAGATGCAGGCGACGACGCCCGGTGCCACAAAACAGGCGACATCGTCGATATGCCCGTTCGTCTCGTCGGGGTCGATGCCGTCCTGAATCCAGAGGACCTTTTCCGTGCCCAGGTACTCGTTGAGGTATCCTTCTATCTCGGCCTTGGAGAGCCCGGGGTTGCGCCCTTCGGATAAAAGGCACATCTCGGTGGTGAGCACGGTGCCTTGGCCATCCACATGGATGGAGCCGCCTTCCAGGACAAAGCCATCGGGACGGTAGCGGTCTGCCCCCGCAAGGTCGGCAACCTTGACTCCCACCAGCTCGTCCTTGTCCCAGGGGAAGTACAGGCCATCTACCAGGCCGCCCCAGGCGTTGAAGTGCCAATGCACCGCACGCATGCCTCCTTGGCCATCCACCACGAAGGTGGGGCCGCAATCGCGGATCCATGCATCATCGCTTTCCATCTCGATGACACGGATGCCCTCTTCCTCGCCCAGCACGTACCGGGCGGCTGCGTAGTCTTGCGGCTTCACGCAAACGGTGACCGGCTCGAACTGCGCGATGGCACGTGCGACCGCGGCATAAGCCTCCTGCGCGGGCTTCGCGCCATTGCGCCAGTTGTCCGGGCGGTGCGGCCAGAGCATCCATACCTGGTCCTGCGGCTCGAACTCGGCCGGCATCCGGTAGCCGTCGCGCTTGGGGGTCGAATCCCCTTCGTAAATGGTCCTCATAGCCCTTGTTCTCCTTCCTGTGCTGCAACAGCCCCTTCTGGCTGCTGGGTGTCGGCAGATATCCCCTGGCCAGCCTTGGCCTGCGGGTCGCCCTTCTGTCTGCGGGCAAGCAGCGCCACCATGGCCTCGCCGCCGACAACAGCCAATATCACGCCGATCAGCGTGGGTGCTGTCTCTCCGAATGATGTGGATGCCCAGTACAGTTCCCCATTTGCGGGTGCAAGCTCACTCGCGAGCAGCAAGGCGTCCGCTTCCCCCATGCCGTTGGCAACGATTGCCTCGACGAAGGCGTCCTGCCCTTCTGCAGGGACCTCCTTCAATGCCGCCAACACGTAGGCCTCGTCTTCAGTGACCCCTTCCTCAACAGCTGCCTGCGCGTATGCCTGCACGTCTTCATCAGTCAGTGCGTTCACCGGTGCCGGGAAGAGCGAAAGCACGATGGTCACGACCAGGATGACCACGGGCACGAAAGCAAAGAGCCGGTTCAAGACCTTCCCGCCCGGCACCTTGTAAGGGCGGGCGACCTCGGGGTGGCTTCGGCGCAGCTTGAGCCAAGCCGGGAACATCGGCACATAGCTCATGAGCAGGGTGATGATGGACAGGCTGAAGAATGCCCAGAACATCGCGTCGGCTTCTGCGCTGATGTAGGGCAGCGCCACTCCTATCACCACGATGACCGAGGCAACGATGCCGTTGATGACCGGGGCGCCGAGGGGCATGTCCTCGTTGCCCTTGCGCATCTTGGCGAAGGGGCGGGGCATATCGCCGTTCTTGGCGCCGTAGGCAGCCACATAATTGACCCCATAGCTCCAACTGACCATGTTGCCGAAAAGCGTGATAAGGAAAAGGACCCCCGCAACCACGACAAGCCAGAACACATCGGCGCCGGCCATATAGTTCACCGCATCGACGATGCCGAGGTCGGCCGCTACCTCATCGGCGGGTATGGCCACCCCTATCCCGAACGACGATATGATGTACACGGCGGCTATGGCTATGCCGCCCGCAACAATGGCGATGGGAAGCTGCTTCTGGGGGTCCTCCATCTCAGAAGAGACCGAGCTCATCACCTCGAAGCCCATGAAGTTGAACAGGATGATGGTCAAAGCCCCCAGGCCGAGAACGATGCCGGGCAGCGTAAGCTCGGAAAAGGGCGCGAATGACTCCCAAGTGAAATCGGTGGCGCCCACAAAGCCGTTGTTCACAAAGGTGACAAGCCCCAGCACCAGCAACAGCAAGGCCAGCCCCACCTTGATAGCAGCCCCCGCGTTCATCACCCAGGCAGAATCGGACACCTTGAACAGCGAGATGCCCACCACCATCCAGACAAAGGCAAGGGCGATGGCGATAGAGGGGGCCATCCCCAGGCTGTCCGCCCCCGAAGGGTCGATGAGGAAGTTGATGACCAAAGGGAAAAGGACCGCGAGCGATCCCATCCATATGGGGAAATTCACCCAATAGTACCAGCTCACCCGGGTTCCCCATTTCTTCCCAAAGGCCGTCTTGACCCAATCGTAGAGCCCCCCCTCATCGGGGAAGGCCGTCGAGAGCTCGGAAGAGATAAGGCCATAGGGCACCAGGAAGAGCACTATCAGGATAAGCCACCAGACATACTGGCTGTTCCCCATGCTGGCCACTATCGGCGCCGCCTCGGCCACGAACACGACGCAGATGACCATCAGGATAGCGCTTGCCAGGCTGAACTTCTTCTTCTTAGCCATGGGATCCGCCCTTCCGGCCAAGCCTGTCCAGAACGGCCGCCAAGGCCTCTTTGCCCTCTGCGGCTGCCTGTTCGTCATGCCGTGTCTCGGGGCAGAAATACACCAGCAGGCCCCGTATGGAATGCTTGCGGTTCTCTGCCTCGTCCCAGCAGATCGAATAGGGGGCGTCGATGACCTCATCGACCACTTCTTCGCCACGGGCTGCCGGAAGGCAATGCATGAACTTGGCATGGGGGGCTGCGAGCGCCATCAGCTCGGGCGTGACCTGATAGGTTGGATAGAAGATGGCCATGCGTTCGTCATAGGAGAGCTCGGCGTCGTAAAGCCCATACCAGACGTCGGTGTACACGAAGTCTGCGCCTTCCATGGCGGCGGCTCGGTCCTCGGTCACCCACACCTTGCCGCCCGAGGCTTCGGCGTTCGCTTTGCCTATGGCCAGCAGTTCCGGCTTTATATGGTAGTCAGCAGGGCCGTATTGCACGAACTCCATGCCCATCTTTGACGCAATGAACATCTCTGAGACGCAGACCTGGGTGGCATCGCCCACGAACACCAGCTTGCAATCCTCTATCTTCTTCCCTGCGGGCAGGTGCTCCATCATGGTGCAGAGGTCGCCCAGCTCCTGCGTGGGATGGTTGTAGTCAGACATGCCATTGATGACGGGGGCCTGTGAAAAGCGGGCAAGCTCGACCACATCCTTGTGGCGGTCGACGCGTGCCATCAAGATGTCCACCAAACGCCCCATGACCCGGGCGGAATCCTTGATGGACTCATGGCCGCCCAGCTGGATGGTGCCCGGCGCGTAGAACTGCGCGTGACCGCCCAGATCGGTCATGGCCGCCTCGAAGCTCAACCGGGTGCGGGTTGATACCTGCTGGAACACCATGCCCAGCGTCTTGTTCTTGAGCAGCTGCGGATAATGCCCCGCTTTGATGCACTGCTTCATCGCACGGGAAAGCGCGACCATGTCGAGCAGCTCCTCCTTGGTGAAATCGTTCGTATCCAGATAGTCTTTTACGGGCATAGCTGTTCCTCCTTCTTCCTTGGGGCCATACGTCTTTGGCCCGCAACCGCTCTTGCTTCAAAGGAGTTTTTGTCCGTTGCCCCTTTGCCTCCTGGATGCGAACGGCGCTCCCTTGCTTCTTGTCCGTAAGGGGCGCCCCTTGGCTGCGCACACCTGAAAAGCACCTGCTGCGCTGGGCGCTGCACCGAATGCGGCAGCGAGTGGTGCGCTGGGTGGCACACCGAATGCTGCAGCGAGTGCTGCGCTGGGTGGTGCACAGGCAGGGTCTTGATGCCTTCCGCTTCAAGCGATGTTCCCTTACAAACAGGCAGTATGGGGGGATCTGAGTGGCTTGTGAAGCAATAAACAGGTTTATTTTGAGGCGATTGCCGCTTATACCCTTCCTATACCCTGTGCGAAGGTTTACAATCACAGGCAAAGTTGGAAGGTACCGGCGGATCCCCCGTAAGACCCACTACGCCGTGCAAAGGCCGCCATGGAGCCCAGCACAGGCCGAAAGGATCTCAAGCCTTGGGTTTGCATGCGCTCAGAAAGCGAAGGCGCCGCACCTGGTATCGCGATGCCAGCCAAGTCGCGGAAGGACATCATGGCACTTGCGTTCTATATCTATACCATCCTTATCCTGTTGCTGTGCGCGGGAAGCGCCATGACCTCTCTTTCAGCCTATTTCGTCTCCCGCAAGCCTGCCTTCCTGCTGGCCTTGTTCTTCTTCTTGTTCTACTTCCTTGACGTGGCGCTCATATTCCAGTTCGAGTACACCGGCCAGAACATCGGCTTCTCCCCCGCTCTCTTCTATGCCGTCGACTACCCCCAGGTGAAGATAGTCATCGCAACCGGCGTCTTGGAGGCTTTATGGCTCATCGTATGCGACTACCTCGATGCAAAGGGGGTAACGCTCAAGGCGGTGCCTGCCGTGGCCTTTGCGCTGGCTTGCCTGGCAACCATCCTCTTCATGCCGGCGGGCAAATGGCAGCAATGGGTCTTCTACACCTGGCGGCAAGTGTTCCTTTTGTGGGTGCTCATGTTCGCAGCGTTCGTGTACCTGCGCTCACCGGAAGGGCATTTTCGGATGCGGCTTGCCCGTTACCGCAGGCTTTGGCTGGTGGTGCTGGTGTTCGCAGGGGCAATCACCGGCGAGGACGTCCTTATGATACTGGTTTGGGAGCCTGCCTTCGATGCCTCGCTCCTTCCTCTGTACCTTTCTCAGCGCAATTTCAGCGAGAACCT
>JAIRPR010000152.1 GCA_031256895.1 Coriobacteriaceae bacterium | reverse complement strand
TTAAACCTTCCCGCCTTCTGCACCGCCCTAAGGCCCCCCGGACGCGTCGCGGGATGCCCGGCGGCGCATAGGGAACCTGGAACAGGGGGTTCTCTCGGCTGCTAGGTCAGGATCTTTCGTATCTTCAAGGCCAGCTCAAGGTTGATGCGGGTGGTCTGGTCCTTGAGGTCGGCTTCCAGTATCTGCTGGATGCGCTGAAGACGGTACGACACAGAGTTGTAGTGCATCATCAGCTCTTTCGACATGCGCATCAGGTTGCCGTCGAACAGGAAGAACGCCTCAAGGGTCTCGATGAAGTCGCCATTGTGCTTCAGGTCGTATTCCTCAAGCTTGCCGAGTGACTCATGAAGGAAGTCCTTCAAGTTCTGATGGTTGCGCACCTCGAAGAGCAGGCGGTAGAATCCCAGGCCATCGAAGGGGTAGATGCCCTTCTCGCCGACAAGTTCCTTGCCCACCGTGAGTGCGAACTGTGCCTCGTGGTAGCTCTTCCGGACAGCATCGATGCCGGTGCCGGCTGTCCCGATGCCTATCGAGCAGGCGGGGTCGCAGACTGCCTCGTCCACCAAGGGCTTCTTCCGGTATATGAGCCCCAGGAAGTCAGAAGGGTCGGCCAGAAGGGCGATGTCGTTGCCGATGGCCTCGCAATGATGCTTGCTCTTGAGGCCGAAGATCGAAGCGATGCGCTCGACCAAGCTGGCTGCAGGCGCCGGGGCGCGCCCAGGGCGCCGGGTGCCGGAACCTTGTCGGGGCACCTTGATGACGGCGACCGCCAGGGGGCTTGAAAGGTCTATCCCGCTTGAATGGGCAAGGGACTCCAGATCTGCCCGCGGCGTCTTTTCGTCCAACAAAAGCCCGGTGAGGAAGCCTTTTTGGGCGCAGGGGGCGACACCTTGCGGGGGCAGGGCGTTCTTCTCAAGGATAAGGGAGAACACCTCATGGGTGATCTTCGAGAACGATGCGGTGATCGGCAGCTCTATGAGGGGGAAGTCGTTCTTATGGGCCTCTGTTATCATGTCGGGGGGGATCTCGTTGATGAAGCGCTTCGGTTTGATGGCCATGCCCACAACCCCGAGGCGCTTCAGCTTGGTAACAAGGGCTATCAAAGCGGGCAGGTCATGCGATAATGAGTATCCGGTCGTCAGGATGAAATCCCCCGGATAGACCCAATTGTCCACGTCGGGGACCTCCATGACCATGACATTGCTGATAGGGGCTTCAAGCGAACCTTCCCCCGCAAGGACACGCGAACCCTGGAAGGAATCGGTTCCCAGGATCTCTTTGGTAGTGACACCTTTTTCAAGAGCCATCATGACAAGACGCGTCCTTCTGGATGTTGCCGGCGGGTCGTGCTTGCAACCATCGGCCGGACTGGCGAGAAAGCACGGCTATCATCTCATGATCTCATTGCGAATTGGTTTCACTCTGTCAAATTCTCAATTATCCACAAAGCCCAAAGGCTCCTTTTGTGGCCTTTCCACGTAGCCCGTCTGACAGCTTGCCCCGTACTATTTCCCTAACATGTCCCCTCGGGAAAGGAAAAGAAAGAATGGCCATCGACAAGACAGAACAAATGCTCCGCCCTCAGGAAAGCCCCCTTGCGCCCTATGAGGCGAAGTACATCACCTTGGCGAACGGGCAAAAGCTTGTTGTGCACCAGCTCAAGCGGGAACAAGCGCCCCTTGCCATGGAGGCTGTCAAGCCGCTCATGACCGTTGAAGCCGATTTCTATGACATCGTGGCTTCACGGGTCTATGCTGAACTGTTGGGTTGGTACCGCTACCGCGTCAAGGACGAGTACCTTTTAGCGGGAACGATCGACGGCGTCATCGTGGGCTTGGTGAACGGGCGCACCATCGATGACAAAGTGGGCCTTTCCTACCACACCATCACGCTTCGCCAGGGCCTGCGTATCGGTGCCCAGCTGTTCGCCGCAAAGATGGAATACCACTTCGACGTGCTGGGGCAAGAAGAGGTCTGGATCGTTGCTGAAAGCCCCAATGGCTTCAAGCGCTGGATGATCGAATATGAACTGGAGCCGCGCCCCGAGCAGTGGCACGAGCTAGGAGGCGTCCCCACCTATGTGCTGACCCGCGCATTGTGGGAAAAGCACCGTCAAGCAAAATGCACGGGAAGGCGCCCGGTGCCGCAAGAGCTTCTTGAAACGGCATCGCAGCTCATCCTGCCTGAGAGCTATGCGCAGATACCCGGTTACCAGCGGTCCGTGTAAGGTGTGGGCTTGGGCGCCTCGTGCGGTGGCGAAAGAGCCTTCTCGTGCGGTGGCGGCAGAGCCTTCCTTGTCACGACAAGAAGAAAGGACGCATTGTGAGAGAAGTGGGAATCGTGGGGATAGGCCATACGAAGTTCGGCCGATCCAAGACCGGATACATCGAGATGGCGTGTGCGGCGGCACTTGAGGCCTTGGATGACGCAGGCGTCAAGCCCCTTGCGGGGCACGGCATCGATCAGGTGCTCCTGGCAACCATGGGGGCATCGATGATAAACCATCAGTCAAGCGTGGCTTCGGCGCTCGTCGATACCTTGAACCTGCGTCCGGCGATGGCCGAGACCGTCGAGAACGGGCCAGCTTCGGGCGCTTCGGCGATAAAGATGGGCTATTCCCTGATAGCAAGCGGCATGGCCGACACCGTGCTGGTGATCGGAGCGGAAATGATGCGCGTGGTCAGCGGATGGGAGGGCACCGACTTCGTGGCCACCATGCTGCACCCGGAAGCAGAATACGACCTCGGCCTGACCCTGCCAGCGCTGGCGGGCATGTTCACCCGCCTGGTCATGGATTCCTATGGTGTGACCGAAAGGGACTTGGCGCTGGTAGCGGTCAAGAACCACCAGAATGCGCTTGCGAACCCCGTTGCGCACATACGTTTGGTGCCTGACCTCCATGCCATCAGCGAAGACGAGGACAAAGACGCGGTCAACCCCTACGTGGCCGAGCCCTTGCGCCTCTACGACGTGTGCCCGGTCTCTGACGGGGCGGCCGCTGTGCTTCTCTGTGCCCTGGACGTCGCGGAAAGGTTCCCGAAAAAGCCCATCCGCATCGCAGGCATAGGCCAGGCAACCGACACCCATACCATAGCCGAACGGGAGGTGCCGACCGACCTGTATGCCGTGCGGGAAGCGGCGCGGCAGGCTTACCGGATGAGCGGCCTTTGCCCCGATGACATCGATGTCGCAGAGCTCCATGACGCCTTCCTTATCCTTGAGATCGTCGAATCGGAAGAGGTCGGCTTCTTCAAGCGCGGGGAAGGTCACCTGGCTGTCCGTGAAGGCAAGACCTCGTTGGGAGGCCAGATACCCATCAACACCTCGGGCGGCCTGAAAGCGAAGGGACACCCCTTGGGGGCGACCGGTGTCTCGCAGACGGTCGAGATAGTCAAACAGCTGCGTGGCGAAGCACAAGGCCGCCAGGTCACAGACGCACAGAGGGGCTTGCTAGTGAATTTCGGCGGCTTCGGGAACAACGTGGTCGCCCTTATCCTGGAAAAGGAAGCGTGAGAAGATGTTTGAGGAAACAGAAGGAGCTGTGTATGGATACCGCTGCACAGCCTGCAACGAGCTGCACTACCCAAAGCACCAGGTGTGCCGTGCCTGCGCCGGGCGCGAGTTCGAGGAGTTCCCCTTAGAAGGCGAGGCCACCTTGGTGACCTGGACGAAGCTTTACAACCTTCCCGAAGGCTATATGAAGCCGTACCTGTATTTCGGCATCGTGGCCTATGGGAACGGCATTCGTGCTGCCGGCCAGCTCGAGGTGTCAAGCCCACGCCTGGGCATGAAGGTTGCCACCACGACAGGACTGGTAAAGGAAGGAGGGAAAGACGACGTCATCGGACTGATCTATCGGTAGGGGGGCAAGAAAGACCGTTACACCATCATTGAAAGACCAGCTATACAAAGTCAAGGGTGAGACCCAAGACTTGAGAGAGGAGTTCTCATGAGCGATTCGCAGTCCCTGGATGATTTCAGGAAGAGCATCGATTGGGAGGGTATCTTCCATTCCGATGTGTTCAAGGCCTTGAAACGAAACAGGTTCAAGTTCGTAGTCCCTTCGATCATAGGTGTGTCATTGGCCTTCACTTTCCTTTGGACCGCGCAGAACTATCTGCCTGGTCTGGCAAACATGCAGGTGATAGGCAATATCAATTTCGCGTTCCTGTTCACCATGGCCCTGTTCCCCCTGATCTGGCTGGCGGGCTTCGCCTATACCCGGTATGTGGGGGCAGCGGTCGAGCCACATGAGCAGGAGATACTCGACCGCTATGGCATGAAGGAGGCAGAAGATGAGTGACAAGACCCTCTCCATTGCCATCTTCCTTGTGCTGATAGCGGTCACCTTGGTGATAACCTCGGTCACAGCGCGCCGCGTCAAGACCGACAAGGACTTCTATGCGGCCGGTCGGCAGATCAAGGGATGGCAGAACGGCCTGGCCATAGCCGGTGAGTTCATGGCCTCAGCGGCATTCCTGGGCATAGCCGGGCTGATAGCCTTTTACGGCATCGATGCGCAGATATACTCCATCTGCTGGTTCGCCTCGTTCTTCATCGTGCTGGTCCTGGTCGCAGAGGTCATCAGGAACTCCGGGCGCTTCACCTTCGCAGACATCGTGTCGTACCGCCTCAAGTCGGCAGCCATCCGCCCGGTCATCTCCATCGCGGTGCTCATCGTGAGCATTGTGTATCTGATCCCCCAGATGGTGGCTGCGGGAGCTTTGAGCAAGCTCTTGTTCGGCATTGATGCCACCTGGGGCATCCTTATCGTGGGGATCCTGATGGTCCTTTACATCACCGTTGGAGGGATGGTTGCGGCCACTTGGATCCAATCCATCAAGGCGGTCCTGCTTTTAAGCTGCGGCATTCTTTTGGCACTGCTCACCTTGAGCCATTTCCATTTCAGCATCGATGAGTTCTTCGGGGCGGTAGCCACGGCGCCGAGCCTTGCACAGAGCTGGCTCGAGCCGGGCGGTTGGCTGAAGAACCCCCTCGAACGCTATTCCCTGGGCTTCGGCCTCTTGTTCGGTACGGCGGCCATGCCCCATGTGATCATGCGCTTTTACACGGTGAGGACAAAGAAGCAGGCCCGCAGCTCGGCGATGTGGACGATGACCTTCATGGGCATATTCCATGTCCTGACCTTCATCTTCGGCCTGGGTGCCGCCGTGCTGGTCGGCCCCGACATCATCAGGGCATTCGATTCGGGCGGCAACGCGGCCACCCCCTTGCTTGCCCAGGCTGTCGCTGGGGGCGAAGGCAGCCTTACCGGAGCGCTCTTCATGGCCGTGGTGGTTGCGGTCGCCTTCATCACCATCATTGCGGCCGTATCCGGCCTGTGCATCGCTGCTTCTTCCGCCTTTTCGTATGACTTCTGGTTCAACGTGGTCAAGAAGGGAAAACAGACCCCGAAGGAACAGGTGAGGACAGCACGGCTTTCGGCCATAGCCATAGGCTTCATCGCAATCGGGTGCGCCTTGGCGCTGCAGACGAGCAATGTGGCCTATCTTTCGGGGCTTGCCTTTGCCCTAGCGGCCACGGTGAACCTTCCCGCTATTGTGCTGGCGCTCTTCTGGAAGGGCTTCACCACCAAAGGCGCGCTCATCGGCATCATCGGGGGCACCATCGTGGCGGTGTTCAGCGTGGTGGCAGGTCCGCAGGTCATGGGGGCAAATGCGATATTCCCCCTGCAGAACCCCGGCCTTATCACCATTCCCATCGGTTTCGCCTTGACCTTTGTGGCTTCGTTGGCCACCAAGGACAAGGAAGCGGAAAGGAAGTACCAGGAGCTCTCGGTGCGCTCGCAGAGCGGCCTCGGCTCTGAGAAGTGAAGCGACCAGCAAGCTGTGCGGCTGACCGAGAAGCAGAACGAGCAGCAGACTGACAAGGGAAGCTGTGCGGCTGACCGACCGAGCAGAACGAGCAGACCGACAAGGGAAGCTGTGTGGCTGACCGACCGAGCAAACCAAGCAGCAAAACGAGCAGCAAACGAGCAGCAAAGCGCACAGAGTATGTGCGCGGCAAAATGCGCACGAGAGGTGCGCGGCAACCGTAAAAGCCCGGTATGCCCCTGCGTACCGGGCACCCAGAAAAAGGAGGAAGAACCATGTCCGGCGATACCTATCCCAAGGCGCGGGTCGCGTCAGTGCAGGCGGCCCCCGTGTTCCTCGATCGCGAGGCGACCATCGAAAAAGTGGCCAGACTGACCGCAGAAGCGAAACAAGGGGGTGCCGACCTGGTCGTGTTCCCCGAGTCCTTCATCCCCACCTATCCTGTCTGGTGCCTTTTGCTGGCACCCATAGACCAGCACCCCTTCTTCCAGCGGCTCTTCGAGAACTCGGTCATGGTGCCTTCGCCGGCGTTCTCGAGCCTCCAAGAGATAGCCCGCGCAAACGACCTGTTCCTGTCTATCGGCGTGACCGAGAAATCGGATTACAGCCTGGGTGCGATGTGGAACACCAATATCTTGATCGACCCAGAAGGCAACCTGGTGAACAAGCATCGCAAGATTGTCCCCACCTGGGCGGAGAAATTGGTCTGGGCAAGCGGCGATGGGTCCAGCTTGCGGGTCGATGATACCGCGATAGGGCGTATAGGAGCCCTTATCTGCGGAGAGAACACCAACACGCTTGCGCGGTACAGCCTGGTTTCGCAGGGCGAACAGATCCATATCGCCACCTATCCGCCCTGTTGGCCCATCAAGCGGGGCATGAACTCGACGGGAGGCGGCTACAATACGGCCGATATCACCCGGATCAGGGCGGCTGCCCATTGCTTTGAAGGCAAGCTCTTCACCATAGCGTCTTCAGGAGTCCTTGCCCAAGACGCCATAGACCAGCTGTGCGAAGGACATGAGGACCTGCGCCCCTTCCTGGAGAACGTGACACCCGCCGCCTCTATGATCGTGGGCCCCGACGGGCAGCTGGTTGCTGGCCCCATCACTGAAGAGGGCATAGTATACGCAGATATCGACATCACGACCGAGATCCATCTTAAGGGCGTCCATGACATCGTGGGTTCGTACCAACGCTTCGATATCTTCCAGGTCTACATCAACCGCAGCGTCCAAGCCCCCGCCGCTTTCTATACCAATGAAAGGATAGCCATGGCGCCGTCTGCCCCGGGCAAGGAGAACCTCCCTGTGGCGGCGGAGGAAGCAAGCGATTAGGAACAGGCTTTTCTCTAGGGCAATGACATCCTAGGTTGCCGCTTCCTCAACCCACCCGGGCAAGGAGGCGGCAACCTGCCGCTTCTCGGGCAGCTTCGGCAGCTAAGCTCTGGCATGGCACCGGACCGGCATTCGCAGGGCTTCCCGCAATCGCCCCGTTGACAAAGTCTACTAAACATGTAGAATAACTTACCATATGTATCCAGCGGGCGATAGATCGAAGGGAAAGAGGATCTCGGCATGGTGCAGGACGGCGCGTTTGATGATCTGAAGAGGCAGATTGCAGGGCTTGAGGGCATCGACCCTGCACGTCATGGCACCTGGGCGATGGATACCAGGCTGGTACGGGGCTATGGGGGCATCGATGGGGCGACGGGTGCCTTGAGCGTGCCCATCTATCCTTCGGCCACCTTCGCACATCCTGGCTACGACCGATCGACCGGCTTCATGTACGGCCGGTGCGGCAATCCTACACGTCTTGCCCTGGAAGACAGCATCGCCATGCTGGAAGGCGGGTGCAAGGCCTGGGCGTTCTCGAGCGGCATGGCGGCGTTGTCCAC
Organism: Coriobacteriaceae bacterium; assembly: GCA_031256895.1. Classification (GTDB taxonomy): domain Bacteria; phylum Actinomycetota; class Coriobacteriia; order Coriobacteriales; family Eggerthellaceae; genus WRIS01. The sequence goes on along the minus strand of JAIRPR010000152.1, from coordinate 14,867 downwards.
CTTGTTGAAGCTTTTCGATCCCGGCGACCACATCATCGTGGGTGACGACCTGTACGGGGGCACCTATCGCCTCATGGACCAGGTCTACGCCCGCTTCGGCCTTGAGTTCGAATACATCGACGCGACCGACCTTTCGCAGGTGCGCCGGGCGCTCCGCCCCAACACGCGTGCACTGTTCGTCGAGACGCCCACCAACCCCATGATGAAGGTGGTCGACCTTGCGGGGCTTTCCGTGCTCATCAAAGAGGCGGGCGGCTTGTTCATAGTTGACAACACCCTGCTGACACCCTATTTCCAGCGGCCTTTTGAGCAAGGGGCCGATATCGTGGTCCATAGTGCGACCAAATACCTTTGCGGCCACAACGACATCCTGTGCGGCCTGGTGGTGATAAGGGAGCCTGCCCTCATAGAGCCCTTGTTCATGTTGAGCATGTCCGAGGGGGGCATGCTCTCGCCCCATGACAGCTGGCTGCTCCAAAGAAGCATCAAGACGCTTGGACTGCGTCTGGAAAAACAGCAACAGAATGCGTTTGAGCTGGTTGGATTCCTTAAAGCGCATCCACGGGTTAAGGCAGTCCATTACGTAGGCGACCCCGACCATCCCGGATACGGGCTTTCCAAGAAGCAGGCGAGCGGCTTTGGAGGAATGGTCTCCTTCAGCCTTGAGAGCCCCCAGCTGCTCAAGTCATGTCTGGGACGTCTCAGGCTGGTGCTGTACGCTGAGAGCCTCGGAGGCGTCGAGACGTTGATAACCTATCCGCTCGAACAGACACACGGTGCAGTCCCCGAAGAGTTGCGGGAGCGCTTGGGCATCAACGACAGGCTCCTGCGGCTTTCGGTGGGTATCGAGGATCCCCGCGACCTCATCGAAGACCTCGATCAGGCTTTGTCCGTTTGATCTTGCAGCCTCAGACGGGGTTTCTCACGGACGGCTTCTGATGGGGGCGGACTGGATGGCCTTGGTCGCTGTGGCCTGAAGCCGCCTGGATGGCCTTGGTCGCTGTGGCCTGAAGCCGCCGGCATGGTTTTGGATGCTGTGGCTGGAAGCCACCCAGATGCCTTTGGTTGTCTTTGCCGGAAACGGCCTGGATAGACCGAGAGGGCGGCTTCACTCGAAAGCCGCCCTCTCTCGACAATGCCTTGCCGAGGCTATTATCGCGCCAGGCAGTTGCGAGCAGAGATGCGCCCATAGGCCATGCATTCGCCCAGATTGCCGGCACCTTGGTACATCTCCGACCAGACAGACCCGAACTCTCCGGCAGAATACAGGCCGGGGATGACCTTCCCGTCGAGATCGAGAACCTCGCCTTTGGCATTGCGGACTGGCCCGCCATCGGTGTTGATCCATTCGGGGGCGCAGCGCAGCGCGTAGAAGGGCGCCTTCTCTATCGAAGCCAAGGTCTCAAGCGGACGGAAGAAGGAAAGGTCGCGTCCGGCCTTGCAGTAACCGTTCCAGGTGGCCACCGTCTGTTCTAGTTCTTCTACCGGCAATCCTGCCAGTTTTGCCAGGTCGGCTATGGAATCGGCCTTATAACCGAAGCCGTCTGCAATGGGGTCGGTGCCATTGGTGCCATAGGCTTTCTCGAGGTGGGCGGCATCGAAGATGAACCAGCTCTCAGCGGGCATGGGCAGATGCGGCCATTCACCGCCGAACTGGAAGTGGCCGTGACGACAACCTACCGCTGTCTCGAAGGTGTCGCCGCGATCTTGCCCCGGCCAGTCGTTGAGAACGCAGGCATCCCAATCCATGTAGAAGCGGCGTCCGCCCCGGCTCACGGTGATGCCCGATCCTTTGTCCACGCCGAAGTAGTTCCCCATGGCAGAGCCATCAAGCTTGCGGATATTGTTCCAAAAACCCGCATAGCTGTTCATGTGCCAGAAAGCGGTGCCGATCTTTTGGCAGACAAGGTGGCCGTCCCCGGTGTTGTGGACGGCGGCGCGCGCAAAGGCGACCGGCATGGACAGGTAGTCCTGTACCATTTCCGGGTTGTTCTCGAAGCCACCACAACACATGATGACGCCTCGTGTGGCCTTGGCGTAGACGGTCTTACCGCCGTATTCGTAGATGACACCAAGGACCGTTTTGGTCGTGGGGTCTTGTATCAGGCCGGTCAAGGGGGCTTTGGTCAGTTCGGTGATGGCATCAGGGTACTCGGAGACCTTCTTGGCCATGAAGCGGGCTATGTGGGTTTCCGCCGGGTCGAGTTTGACGAAATCCTCGTTCGACATGTTCGCAGGAGCCATGATGAAGGTGCCCATTGCATCGCAGCCGGGCAGTTCCGGGTATTCCGGCCAACAGAACGAGAAGGAAAGCTTTTCCACGCTGTCAATGCGCATCATATCATCGGTAAGCCCCAGTTTGTACGCCCATTCAAGGTTCTCGGTGAGGCCTTTCGCATAAGCCTCTATCACATCGTCGGGAGTGTTCGTCATGTGTCCGCGCAAGGCTTTCAGATAAACGGTGATGTCTGCGGCGCTCTTGGCATAGAGCACATAACCTGAAGAATAGGGCGAGTTACCGCCGCCGAAATCTGCAGGGCTCTTTTCCAGCAACAGGCACTTTGCCCCTTCTCCTTCGGTTGCTACGGTGACGGCTGCCGAAGTGCCCGCAAGTCCGGCGCCTACCACGATGATGTCCCAGGTCTCATCCCAAGAGATGTCCTCTACCTTGGAAACGGTGTCATTGGTCGGCGTCTGGCTTGAGCAGCCGGTCACCGAAAGCGCACCGAGAGCCAATCCGAAGCAGCCGACGGACTTGATGAAGTCGCGCCGCGATGACCCCTTGGCTTCCGGTCTGCTGTCTTGCCTACCGGCTTGCGGCAATATGCCTTCTTGCTTGATTTCCTTCCGGGGGGATTCCTTACTTCCTTGTTGCATGAGCCTCTCCTTTCCTTGGGTTGTTCCCGCTTTATAGCATCGGGGCTGTGCCATCACGCCGCAAATCCTTCTGCTTTGAAGCGAGGGCACGTTCCGCGGCGCACAGGCTTGCTTGCGGCATTCTGTGCTTCAAGCATGCCGCCCCGTGCTGCGGGGTGGCTTCAAGTTAGCACAGGGCATATCAACAAAAAGAAGGATTATTGCTGCACAGGACACTACATAAAGGGGGGTTTTGGCAAAAAGCCGCTCATGCGCACACAAAATGGAGCAAAAGCAGTGCAGCATAAGCTATACTGGCTAGGACATGGATGTGTTCTTCACATTTTTCGGCATCAAGCTGCGGCCTGCATACCTCGGCCTTGCCTTTGCCTTCTCGTACACCTATGCCACCTTGCGTATAATCTCTGATGACAGGCTCGGCTATTTCCAATTCACTGAGTATATGGCCATAGGGGCGGCCACTCTGGTGTTCTTCGTTCTTGCAAGGCATCTCGGCAGGAACATATCGTGTGCAACCCCTTGCCAAGCCGTATTCCCTCTCGTTGCCGCCATCGGGGCGCTTGGGCTTACCTTTGCAGACGGGCACAGGGACCCCTATGGCGTAATATTGTTTCTTGGCGCCATGTGCGGGACATCCATCGCGTGGCTCTACCTTTTATGGGGCTCGTTTTACAGCAGCCTGACCATCAAGCAGGCAATCCTGGTATGCTATCTCTCTTCAGCGCTTTCGGCCCTCATCAAGATGACTCTTTCTTTCATGAGCTTGGTGCAATACGGCTCTGCGTTCTGTGCCTTCCTTCCGATGGTCTCCCTCATCTGCTGGCGCTATGCCTGTAGGGACTTCACGGCTGAGGCTCCGGGGAAGATAGACTATGCCAAGCATTCCTTCGGCTTCTTCTGGCGCATGGGCTTCGTCGCCTTCATCTTCTCGTTCGTCATCGGGGCTGTCCAATCGTTCAGTCAGAACCAGCTCTATTCGCTTCCCTATTTCTTCCAGCTTTCGGCGCACGTCATCATATTGCTGGTCTCCTTTGGCACTATCCTTCTGGTTGCCAAGAAATCGGAATCGTTCGAACACGCCAACATGTGGCTGTTCATCCTGATCGCGGTTGCAAGCTGCTTAATCATCGCCCATTACACCGAAGGCACCATTGGACATGCTTCGTTGTCCATCATGCTTGCGACGCAGCAGTTCGCCCTGGTGTTCATCTATATAGCCCTTGCAGACATCGCCCGTAAGAGCAGCTTCTGTTCCGATATGGTCTATGGCGTGGGCTGGAGCCTTTGGGCTGTCCCGGTTGCCTTGGGCACCGTGTTCGTCCGCCTGCCCTTTTTGGCATCAGACCAGATGAATGCCAGTCTTGCCATCATCTATATCCTTATTTTGACCTTGTTCTTCGACGTTCTTGGGCAGAAGTCGGGGTCTTTGAGCTTCTTCGGCTCGGTCAAGGCCCAGGTCCCCAGCACGCAGATGGGGCAACTCAGTGAGCGGATGGACTTCCTGGCGAGCCGTTACCGGATAACCGAACGCGAAAAGGAGATACTTATGCTGTATGCCCAGGGCAGGAACCGCTTCTATATCAGCTCTTCCTTGTTTATCTCGGAAAACACGGTGCGTGACCACATCAAGAACGCCTACAAGAAGATGGGCATCCACAACAAGCAGCATTTCCTGGACCTTCTGCAAGGTCCGTCCGGCACCCCATAGGCTCTTCGCAAAAAACCAGTATTCTTCCATCATTTTGCGTGGCGGGTAGGCTACAATGGACACGACACGTCGTTTCGGCAATCAAGACACGGCCAAACCCGCTTACGAACCAGGTGCTGGTGGTACTGCCTTATCATATGTCCAGGCAGGAGGGGTCAAGGCAAGAGGCTTTGCCCCAGCGGCACAGAGACTTTGGCCATAATAAGGTGTGACAAGCACAGGCATACCGACCCGTCATGTGAAGCGGTGCAGGGCAAAGCGAGCCCTATGCCTGACGGGTGCCAAGAGAAGAGGGAGTTTATATGCTTGAAGAGAACAACATCGCCCTGTATCGGCGGTTCGAGGAAATAAACACCATCGACCCAGGATACTATGCCCACTACAACGTAAAGCGTGGCCTGCGCAATGCCGACGGCAGCGGGGTCATCGCAGGGGTCACCAACATCTCCGACGTCCATGGCTACATCATGCGTGACGGCAACAAATGCCCCGAGGAAGGCCTGCTGCGCTACCGCGGCTATGATATCTACGATCTGCTCGGAGAAGACTGCCAAGGCCAGCGTTTCAAGTTCGAAGAGGCTGCCTATCTCCTGTTGATGGGCGATCTGCCGACCAAAGCCCAGCTGGAATGTTTCGTGGCGGCCATCGATGCCGAACGTGAGCTGCCCGACGGCTTCACGGCCTCGATGATCATGAAAGAGACCCCTTCTGACATCATGAACATCCTGGCGCGGTCCATCCTGTTGCTCTATGCCAACGACCCCGCTGCTGAGGACCGTTCCCCCAACCACGAGATACATGCCGCCGTCTCGCTGATCTCGCGCCTGCCGCGCATCATGGTGCTTTCCTATTATGCCCAGCTGGCCAGGTTCTCCAACGGATCGATGATCATGCATCGTTTCATCCCCGGCCAATCAACGGCAGAGACCATCTTGTCCATGTTGCGGCCCGACCGCAGCTTCACCGCTGAAGAAGCCCATATGCTCGATGTCATGTTGTGCCTCCATGCGGAACATGGCGGGGGGAACAACTCGACCTTTACGTGCAGGGTCCTCTCATCTGCCGATACCGACCCCTATTCCGCTTATGCCGGTGCGGTCGGCTCGCTCAAGGGCTTCAAGCACGGCGGTGCGAACCACCAGGTGCTTGCCATGCAGGAGGACTTCAAGCAAAACGTGAAGGATTGGGCTGACGAAGAAGAGGTCGCCGCCCATCTGGCAAGGATCGTCAACAAGGAAGCCTTCGATAAGACCGGGCTTGTATATGGCATGGGCCATGCGGTGTACACCCTGAGCGACCCGCGTGCGGTCATCTGCAAGCGCTTTGCCGAGAAGCTTGCCGCAGGGACGCCCTTCGAAGCGGAGTTCAACCTGCTCAAGGCCATTGAGCGTTTGGCGCCTCAGGTCATTGCGCAAGAAAAGGGAACAGCCAAGGACATGTGTGCGAACATCGACATGTATTCAGGCTTCGTCTACTCGATAATGGGGATACCGCAGGCACTCCTGACGCCGCTCTTCGCCTGTGCGCGCATGGCAGGCTGGGCAGCCCATCGCTTCGAGGAGATAGTGTCCGGCAAGCGCATCATCCGACCCGCCTACAAGCCCACCAGCATCGAGAAACGGGATTACCAGGACATCAGCCAACGATAGCCAAGTCTGGGAACAGACCTCAAGAAAGAGAACTCGTTCAAAGGAGCTTTGTGGACATCAGGAAGCGCATACCAGGCAAGACTGTGGTGTCGTCGCTCCTCGGTTCCCCTTACGTCCTCGGGCTTGCCTTGATGCGCACCTGGACGCTGATCCTGTTCTTTTCAACCATCTTGGCCGATCTGCCCGGCATCTTACCCGAGACCTTGTTGGACATCTACCTGGTGTCCTTTGCGGTGTTCGTGGCAGTCTGCATTGCCGCTGGGATTGCCATGAAGAAAGCCGAAGCCTTCCTGTCGTCTCGCTTCGGCACCGTTGCCGGCTCGGTGATGGCAGGCGCTGGGACGTTGGCTTTCGTATTGATGCCGGTGATGCCCGCCTTCCAACCCCAGATCAGCCTGGCTATTGCCTTTGCGACGGGGGCGGGATCGTCGCTGGTGCTGCTGCGGTTCTCTTGGTATTTCAGCTCAGTGAGGTTCGGCGTTGCCGCAAGGGAGTCGGCCATGGCTTATTTCCTTGGGTCGCTGCTCCTGCTGCCGTTCTTCTTCCTGCCTGTCTACCTGACCCTTGGCTTTGCGTCTCTGTTGCCGTTGGTGGCCACGTTTGCCTATCGGGACTCTGCCTTGAAGGAAAGCAAGCGCGCTGAGCTGCCGCAAGACGATCAGAGCCGACGGGAGCTGCTGAAGTTCTGCATCAGTGCGGCGGTCTTCGGCATCACGGTGGGCTTTTCGGTCAGTTTGGCGCAGAATGCTTCCGACCAAACCATTCGATGGTCTTTTTTGCACGCCCTGATACAGGCACTGGTGCTCATGGTCATCGCCTTCTTCATCATACGTCGGATGAGGGTAGGCCCTTTATGGCTTTACCGCATAGAGCTGGTATTCACTTCGCTGGGTTTCCTGGTGTTGTTGTTTGCCAAGTCCGATGGCTTTCTGCCCGGCTTGCTTGTGCCTATCGACTATACGCTGTTCGAGCTCTTGATCTGGATGACCTTCTCGCACCTGTCCCATCGTTCGCTCATGCCCACCTTAAGGCTGTTCGGGCTGTGGCGGGGAGTCCTCCTTGGCTGCGGCACGTTCCTGGGCGGGTTTGCCCTGGCGGCGTGCAACCGCTACTTTCCCGAGATTTCCGAGTACTCAGAGCTGGTATACCTCATCTCGATAGCATTGCTGATCATCTCCTATGTGGTCGTGTTCAATGAACATGATGTCAGCAGGCTGTTCCCCCATACCGCAGATCCTGGCGGCAAGGTGGGGGGCATGCCTGCCGAAGGGGCAGACAACACCAGCCAGGAAGGCGCCCAAGACGATGCGGGATCCCTTTCGATACCGCCTGACAAGCCGAGCCCTGTTCGCGAGGCAAACAGTGCCATGGTGCTGCACCAGCGTTGCAAAGAGGTTGCGGGCGATTTTGGCCTCTCCGCTCGTGAAGCTGAGGTCATGGAGTTGATGGTGTCCGGTTTGAGCACCTTCAACATCCAAGAGGAGCTGTTCATCTCTGCCGGTACCGTCAACTCACATCGGATGCATATCTATCAGAAGCTGGGCATTCATTCCCTTCAAGAGCTTTCAACGGTCATAATGCTCGGTAACCGTTTGAGCTGAGGACACAGCGCTCACCCGCAATTCTTCGTTTGAGCTGAGGACACAGCGCTCACCCGCAATTCTTCGCCTGAAATCATAAGCTCATATGATGCATATGGCTCGTACAAGGCATATCCTTCTCATGCAAATGTGTCCAAGAGGACGTTCACAAGAAAAGAAGGAGGGAATATGTCCAGGCTGATGAAGAGACGATCGTTCATCAAAGCTGCTGCCGTCACCAGCGCGGCTGCAGTTCTGGCGGGCAGCCTGCCAGCCCGACAAGGATTGGCGGAGGCCGCCACAACAAACCCGGCAGAAGGTGAGGTGCAAAAGATCCGTTCTTGCTGCCGGGGTTGCGGAAAGACCGAATGCGGAGTATGGCTCTATGTGAGTAACGGCAAGGTGATCAGATCCGAAGGTGACGAGAGCTCCTACAACTCGATGGGCAACCATTGTAGCAAGGGACAGGCGTCTATCCAGGCGGCTTACCATCCCGACCGCATCAAGTTCCCGATGAAGCGCACGCGTCCCAAGGGGGATCCCGATCCCGGCTGGGTTCGCATCTCATGGGATGAGGCCTATAAGACCATAGCCGACAACATCATGGGACTGCGCGAGAAACATGGTGCTGAGACTTTGTTCACGTGGTGCGGAACAGGCCGTCAGTGGTGTATGCAATCCGATGCTGGCATGGCCTTCCAGTTGTTCTCGTCACCTAACATCATTGCCGCATATCAGGTATGCAAAGGGCCGCGCCATTTTGCCTCTAACCTCGATATATCTGCCGCATGGTCGTGGAGCGAGGTCATCAACCATTCCAACGTCTATCTCAACTGGGGTACTGGACCAGAGATTTCGAACTACGATGACTCGGCCCGTCTTGTGGTAGATACCGCTACCAAGGCCGACACTTTCATAGCGGTCGACCCACGGCTTGCTAACCTGGGTAAAGAGGCTGAATACTGGCTCAACGTGCGTCCCGGTACCGATGGGGCGCTTGCCCTTGCTTGGTGCAAGGTCATATACGACAACAAGCTTTGGGACGACCTCTACGTCAAACGTTGGACGAACGCCCCTTTCATTGTGGTCAAGGATATGGAGCCATCGGGCTATCTGGCTACGAGCCGCAACCCCATGGAGGTGCGCACACGCTTGTTGACGGAAGCCGATATCGATCCCTCAATGGTCGATTGGGAGGTCGTGGAAGGCGGCAATCCGATGCGTTACCTGGTCTGGGACACCATCGGCAAGCGGTGGACTTATTGGCAGGCCGACCCGGCTGATGCCCATTGGGAAGGCGAAACCTGGAAGAAGCAGACCAAGGGCAAGAAACAGGACACTTCGCGCATGATGCCGAATCAGCGCTTTGAAGGCTGGGTGGCCGACCAGTCTCCATTCGATCCGCTCATCGATCCCGCCTTGGAGGGCACCTTCGAGGTTAAACTGAAAAACGGCAAGACTGCTACCGGACGCCCGGTCTGGGACATCTGGGTTGAGTCGTTGGAGAACTACACCCCGCAGAAAGCCGCCGAGATAACCGGCATCGATGCCAAGAGAATCGAGGAATCGGCCTTGGCTTGGGCTACCCGCAAGAACCCCGATCTGCCGAACGGTGGCATCTATTATGGACTGGCTGTCGAGCATTCTGGCAACTCTACCCAGAACTGCCGTGCCATCATGGCTGCCTGCGGCATGGTAGGCGCCATCGACACCCCTGGCGGCCAACGGGGTGCCACACAAGGCTGGACCGGCCAGTCAGGACCTTGCTCCATGTTGCCGTCCATGGCATCCTTTGCCTTCATGCCTTCGCCGGAGGTGGGGGCAAAACGCGCCGGCAGCAACGAATTTCCGCTGCTCAATTGGTATAGCGTTTGGTGCGATGCGGAAAGCGCGATGCGTTATGCCCATCAGGAGCCGGATTCTCCCTATTTCATCCATGGAGGTATGATAGGTTCGGGGGACCATATGAATATGGGCAATGCCACTTACAATTGGGAGGCTTTGGGGATGCTCGACTTCCTCTTTGAGGCAAACCTCTGGCATTCGCCCACTTCTGGAATGGCTGACATCCTGTTGCCGGTTGCACACTGGACTGAGATAAACGCCTTCCGTATCGCCCAAGGCTCATCAGGATCGTTCAACCTTTGTGTCAAGGCGGTTGAGCCACCGGGTGAATGCCGGTCTGACCCCTTGTACTTCCTTGAACTTTCCGAGTACTTCGGTGTGCCAGCTTTCGATGGGCCAAATCCCTGGCCAAAAAAGACCGACACCGTCGATCCTGAGATCCTCAACCTCAACATTGAATGTGCCCAGTATGCCCAATGGATAGGAGAGGTGCTTGACGGCATTCCCAATGCGGCAAGCCCCGAGTACACTAAATGGGTCAAAGAGCGCTACACCAAGCCACCTGCGCCCGACCAGGTATGGGAATGTCTTGTGCGCGACTACCAAGAACATGGGACCTGGTCGATGAAAGAGGCTTATCCCGAGGATTGGGGCACCTATCGTCGCTATGAGACCGGGCAGGCTTTCAGGCCCGGTATGCATCAGCAAGCAGTGGTGCGCAATATAAACGTGCCGGGCTTCCCCACTCCCACCTTGAAACAAGAGCTTTGGAGCACCATAATCGAGACCTACCATCATGACCCCGATCTGTGCCTGCCGCACTACACCGAGCCAGTTCATGGCCCAGTCGCCGATGCTGCACGTTATAAGGAATACCCCATTCAGGCGATCACCGGAAGACGCATCCCGGTATACTTCCACTCCGAGCACCGACAACTGCCGTGGTGCCGTGAGCTGTGGCCGGTGCCGCGCATGGAGATCAATCCGGTCACCGCTGCAGAGTACGGTCTTGAGCAAGGCGATTGGGTATGGATCGAGAACGAATGGGGCAAGATCCGCCAGGTTGCCGACTTTTCCTACGGTATCCAGCCAGGGACCATCAACCTTGAACATCAGTGGTGGTATCCAGAGCTCAAGCAGGCGGACAAGGGTTTTGCGCTCAGCTGCTGCAATTGTCTTGTGGATCAGCATGCGCAGGACAAGTACAACGGCTCGGCAGTCGCGCGTACCTATCCGGTCAAGATATACAAGGCGACACCCGAGAACTCACCGTTTAAAAACCCAGTGCCCTGCGGTGACGACGGCACGGAGATCATCTCCCGGGCAACCGACCCCCGGCTCAAAGCCTGGGTCATTGGTGGGCCGGGCATCCACCCAGACAAGTTCGAGTAAGAAAGGAGTGAGACAATGACGCAATTAGCTATTGTGACCGACATCAACAGATGTGTCGGCTGCCTTGCCTGCTCGGTCGCCTGCAAGGTGATAAACAATGTGCCCATAGGGTCTTTCTGGAACAAGACCCTGCGCATAGGACCCACCCCCACCGAGGGCGGATCGGGCAATTGGCCGGATGTCGAGATGTATTTTCTCAATGTGTCCTGCCAGCATTGTGAGGAGCCGCAGTGTGTGGAGGTATGTCCCACCGGCGCCTCACAGAAGATGGAAGACGGCACGGTCCAGATCGACAAGTCGAAGTGCATCGGCTGCCAGTTCTGTGTCATGGCATGCCCCTACAACGTGCGCTACCTTAACGAGGAAGAACGCGTGGTGGAGAAGTGCACGCTGTGCACACAACGCACCACCGAAGGCGCTTTGCCGCAATGCGTGAGTCAGTGCTGCGGCATGGCACGCTGGTACGGCGATGTAGAGCAAGGCTTGGATAGCTTCAGGGGCCCTAATGACATGACCCTTGGCGAGTTCGTAGAGGATTTCGACGAGGCAGACGTACATCAGCTGATCGATGTCGGCAACAAGCCTTCCTATCGCTATATCCTTCGTAAGTTCAGGTGGAGGGGGTAGATCATGGAAATCCAATGGGCACTCATCATATTCACCTTGTTCACCGCTTTCGGGTCAGGCCTCTTTGCCATCCAGGGCTTGCTCGCCCTGCTCGGCAAGGGAGAGAAGATCCAATTGCCAGCGCTTGTTACCGCCTTCGCGGCCATTGTCGTGGGCGGCCTGGCATCGTTCACGCATCTGCAGCATTGGGACCGTGCCTTCAACGGCTTCGGGCGCCTGACTTCCGGGATTACCCAAGAGCTCATAGGCATCGTTGTTGTCGTGTTGTGCATGGTGGTCTATTTCGTGTTCCTCCGCCGGGGCAGCATCCCTAAGGGAATCGGAGCGGTTGCTTTGGTGCTTGGTGTGGCATTGATAGTTGTCATGACCACTTCCTACATGATGCCGGCTCGTCCGGTCTGGACAACACCCCTGCTCTATCTGTTCTACCTTTCGCAGGGGCTGGTTGCAGGCGGCGCAGCGGCTTGGATCATCGCAGAGGCGGTCAAGGAAGGGCCGGCTGTAGGCCTTGGCGCAAAGACCACCGCCATAGGTGGTGCGTTGGTTGTCGTCGCACTGGTGGCCTATGCCTTCTATATCGCAAGCGTGCAGTTCACCGATGTGGGGAACTATTTTGATCCGACCCAGCCGACCAAGCCAATGACTGACATATCCAGCTACCTGACATTGCTGGTCAGCGGCAGTTTGGCTCCGCAATTCTGGAGTGCTGTGGTTGTTGGGGGCATGGTGCCGGCGGCTGCGGGCATTATCAGGTGGAAGAAGGAAGGGGGCGGCCTGGCATTCGCCGCTGTGGCATTGGTTGCCGCTCTAGCCGGAGGTTTAGCCTTCCGTTTTGCAATCTATGTGCTTGGCGGTTCGGTCTTTATATTCTATTAAGAGGAAGTTGCCCCACCTGATCCCCAATGTGGGCGAAAGCCTGTAGCGGGGACAGGTAGGGGCACCTTGCCCACCGATGAGAAAGAGAGGCAAATGTGGGTTACGAGCTGGAGGACAAGGATGTTGCCGGGAAGGCGGCAGCCTGCCGGAGCGGTTGTAAGGGTGAATATGCTGACATCAGCATGGATTTTCTTGTCGATGGCATTGCTGATGCCGGTTTAAAGGGAGAAATCGAAGCGGTCCCACAGCATGTCCCACAGCATGTGGCTCCCGATCAATCCCCTGAAAAGCGTCTGGCGCTGCTGTTCGAGAGAATGCCCGGGCAGCGCAAGCTGTTGCGTGAGATAATCGGTTATTGCAAAGAACCGCGGACGCCCTCAGAAGTTGACGCATTCACCCAAGGCCTGCAGGGTAGCGGCTATGCCGTTTATTCCCCGGTCATCTTGCGTCAACTGTTGGAGGAAGCCGGCGCACTGGCCTATGTCGAGCCGCAACAGGGGGCAGGTGCAGGGGAAGTGGATGCGGGAGCAAAGCCAGAGGCTTTGGCGCAGCTTTCGACGGGGGCTTCGGCAGAGGTTGTACTATCCGCTGGCGAGGCCTTTGAAGAGAGCGGGTATCTGGTGGTGGCAGACCGCCCAGAGGGCTGGTGGCAGGCTACCGAAGAAGGGATCGCCCTTCTCGATAGTCAAGACCCTTTAGGCACCCTGAGGGGCCTTCTTGATGAAGATGAGCGCTATCGTCCAATCTACCTGAGCATCCTTTGCTATTGTGCCGAATCAGCAAGGACGAAGAAAGAAATAGAAGTGCTGGTTGACAACGACCCAGTCTTGCAGCAGCCTCGCCGTTACAGCAATTGGTTCTTGGACAGGCTGGAAGCCTGTGATGCTCTGGAATGGCGGAATGCTTGGCATACGACGGACATCGGCTGTGCCATCCTGGAAGCCTCTGGGGTGCAAAGCCCAGACAAGCTGGAAGGTGTGCCTGATGAAGGGAGCGCAGCATGATGGCAAATGAGGATATCGCCCTTAAGCAGATCCTGATCAACCGCGTAGCAACGTATGGCCTGTTGGCACGCCTTTACCGTACGGAGGTCGATCAGCTTCTGCTTGACCAGCTGCGCTCGATGCGCTTCCCGGCATCAACCGGCAATGCATCGGTTGATGAGGCATATCATTTGCTTCACGCCTACTTAAGCCAGGTCTGGGAGCGCGCTCTGACAGAGCTAGCCATCGATTTCCTGCGTGTGTTCATCGGCAGCGGCAATGATGCATACTCTGCCGCATATCCTTTCGAATCGGTCTACACTTCTGAGAAGCGGTTGTTGATGGATGATGCTCGCGAGATGGTGAGGGCGTTGTACCTCTCTGAGGGCGTCACGCGAAAGTCAAGCTGGAAAGAAGGCGAGGATCATATTTCTTTGGAATTGGAGTTCGTGCAGCTGCTCGGCGAACGCACCGTGGAAGCGTTTGAGTCAAATGACGATGCTGCCGCAGGACGCCTGATAGAGACGCAGCTAGCCTTCATCGACGGCCACCTCGTCAATTGGGTGCCGATTTTTGCGCAGGACATGAAGAAGTTTGCAAAGACCGATTTCTACCAGGCTCTCGCCTTGCTCACCGAAGGCTTCCTCGAGACAGACCGCGAGTTCTTGGTGGACTTGCTGGGAGATGAAGACATCGGCAGTGAAGGGAACGAAGCCTGATGTGAGCCAAAGAACCATGCAGGTGTGACCTGTTGTTCAGAAGGGTCAAGGGGAGGCTCTTAAAAAGACCCAAGAACCTCGAGAAGAAGCGTGGGAAGACCTGATTTTTCGCAAAGAGGGCGGGCATTGCGAATGCTTGCCTTCGTGGTTGATGAATTGTGGAGCCCCGAATCCGCCAGACCTGAACTCTGGCGGAGGAAGTAGGATTTGAACCCACGGTACCTTGCGGTACGACAGTTTTCAAGACTGTTGCCTTAAGCCACTCGGCCATTCCTCCGCATGGTAGGAATTATAGCGTATCATGCAAAGGAACGCATGCAACGGGCGCTAATCTGCAGAAAACGTACTCTTGTCGTTGCGGTTACTTGCAGTTCCTTTCGGTTCACGCGTTGGCCCGTTCCAACGCCGTGTCAAGATCGCCTGCTTTTCGAAAGGATGGGGTGTGTGCAGGCGACCACCCTTCCACTGGCTAACCCGTGAATGGCAGCCTCTTGTCGCGTTCCCGGAGGCAGCCTTCCCCGTCAAAGACGAAAGGGAAGGCTGCCGCGGCTTTTTCGCGCGCCCCTTGTGTGCCGCTTAAGAGGCGTAGCTGGGCTTCAGGCCGCGGGCCT